>NZ_KB895859.1:0-55761 GCF_000374985.1 Micromonospora sp. CNB394
TCAGGAAGGTGCGCAGTTTGGTGGCGTTTCCGGAGTCGTCGCCGGTGATCACGTAGTACATCATCCCGGCGTCGGAGACATCGCCCTTCTTGTTCATGATGTTGTTGACCACGTTGTGCACGTAGCGCAGCCGCTGGTCGGAGTCACCGGCCATCCAGGCCCACTTCTCCTCACCACCACCGGTACCCAGACCGGCGTTCTGGTCCGGAATCCGCTTGTACTTCACCTGCGGGAAGTCGCGACGGATGTCGGCCAGGTTCCACTTGTTGTCATCGTCGTCGTGGTTGTTGTTCCAGTCCGAGTGCGAGATCAACGTGACGTGCTTACGCGCCGCGGTGTTCGAGCCCTGCAACGCCCGGTACACCACACCCATCGGGCCGGCACCGACCAGGCACAGCCGGTTGGCGGCGGTGGAGACGTCAACCGCCGACCGCAGGTGGGTCACAGCGGCGTTGAGATTCGTCTGGCTGTTACGGAAGATACCGGCCACGTCGTAACCGAACTGACCGCCGGTACCCTCGGTCGCGGTGACCATGTCCCGCTCCCAACTCGCCGTCGAGCTGCCCAGGTGCGAGTTGTAGTCCCAGTGCACCAGCCGGGACTGCTGGCCCCGCTCGGCCAGCAGCGCCAGGGCCATCGCCGACGCGCCGATGTCGTCACGGTCGTGGTAGTTGCCGTCCGAACTCCAGGCGATCCGCTCACACGGATAGCTGAGAACGGGCGCGGCGGCCTGCGCGGGCTGCCCGGTCAGCGCGACGGTGACGCCGAGCCCGAGGGCGCAGGCCGCCGCGGTCAGGCCGGGACGGGTGATCCTTGACATGGAGATCCTTCCGGTACGGGGGGGTGGTCGCCGCCCGGCCGGGTTCTGTCGGCCGGGCGGCTCGCAGACAGACACTCCGCGCCGTCGTGGAAGGTTTCGTCGCCCCGGCACTCATCTGCCCCGGCCCTGCGCCCGGGGTCAGCCCTCGCCGCGCCGGCCGCCCTGCGGACGTGAGCCCTCGCACGCCTGCTGGGCACTCGCCCAGGTGGCGTCGTCGACATCGGCCGGACGGAGCGCCTCCGGCCCGCCGCCCTGGCGGTTCCCGTCGCCCGGCTGGCCGGAGGGCCGGGCGGAGGGCCGGGTCGTCGGCCGGGCGCTCCGGTCCGCCTGTCCGCTGCGGCCGGGCCGGGCCGAGGGCAGCTCCTCGGGTACGTCGATGCCCTGCTCGCGCAGGCATGCCGCGTACGCGGCCAGCCCACCGGCCGGCGGCTGGGCCGGCTGCGACTGCCCGGCCACCGGCTTGCCGCCGCAGCCGGCCGCGAGCGCGAGCAGGGTGACGCCGACCGCCACGGTCAGGGCCGGTCGTCGATGGATGCGGGGCATCTGACTCTCCTCGGGTCTCGGGTGCGGGCCCACGCCCGCACGACGGGTCAGCAGAGACGACAAACCTCCGGCGCGGCTCCGACGGGCCTGGGAGTCACCTCGGAACACCGGGCTGTGAGGTAACTCTGAGGTACGGCCGAGCCCACTGTCAGGAAGTGGGTCGACGATCGCCAGCCATGGGCTTCCACCTGCACGTGTGGCGGGCGATCCGGCGCCGGCCGGTACCCGCCGCCACCACCGCCGTACTGGTCGCGGTCACCGCCGCGGTGGGCGCGGCCGCGTTGTCCGGCGGGGCCGACCGGACCGCGGCCCCGGCGGCGACCGTACGGGTGGAACGGGGAGAGGTGACCTCGGCGGTCGCGGCGACCGGCTCGGTACGACCCTCGGCCGACCGTGGACTCGCGTTCACCGCGGCCGGCACCGTGACCGAGGTCCGGGTCCGTCCAGGGGTCGACGTCACCGTCGGTCAGGTGCTGGCGGTCCTCGACGACGGCGAGGCCCGCGCCGAGGTGACGCGCACGGAGCAGGCCCTGGCCGACGCACGGGCCGCGCTCGACGACCTCGAGGCCGAGGAGGAGCCGGACACCACCGCCTGCGCCACGTCGCCCGGCGCGGCCGCGCCGGGCGGCGGCGCGGGAGGTGCGGCTGCCGCGGCCGCGACGGGCGACACCGTCCGGACGACGTCCCCGGGCGACACGGGATCACCCAACCCGGGAACCGGCTCCGAACAGCCCTCGCACTCCCCCGCGCCGTCGGCCGACCCGGCTCCCACGGGATCGCCGGGCTCCCCCGCCGAGCCGTCGCCGGGCGGCACCAGGAACGGGCCGGTGGCCACTGCGACGGCTCCGGCTCCGGCGGATCCGGGCTGCCTGGCGCAGCCCGGTGGTTCGAGACCGGGCGGTGCCGACGCGGGTGCCGACCCGCTGCTGCGGGCGCACCAGCAGGTGACCGCCGCGCAGCTGGCCCTCGCCGAGGCGGAGGACCGGCTGGCCGGTACGACAATCACCGCGCCGGTCGACGGCCGGGTGCTGTCGGTGGCCGGGCCGGTGGGAGCCCGGGTGTCAGCGGGTGCGCGCTTCGTCGAACTGGCGGTCGTCGACGGGATGCAGGTCACGGCGACCTTTCCGGAGGCCGACGCCGGGCGGATCGCGGTGGGGCAGACCGCCACGGTGACCCCGGCCGGGCGGTCCGAGACCGACCTGGCGGCCGAGGTGGTCCAGTTGGACCCGGTGGGCGCCAACGACGGTCAGGTGGTCCGGTTCGGGGTCCGGCTCGCGCTGGACGACGCTCCGGACGACCTGCTGATCGGGCAGAGCGCCGCCGTGCGGATCCGGATCGCCACCGTCACCGACGTGCTGCGGTTACCGGCCGGCGCGGTCCGGGTGCGTTCGGATGGATCAGCCGCCGTCCTGCTCGCCGGGGCGGCCGAACCGCGCGCCGTCGTGACCGGTGTCCGGGGGGACCAGTTCGTGGAGATCAGGTCCGGTCTCGCCGAGGGCGACCTGGTCCTCGCCACCGGATGATCCCGCTCAGCTCGGGGACAGGTCGCTCCCAGCTCGCTCCGAGGTTGCCCGGATAGACCTGGCAACCGTGTCCGATCGCCGTACCCGTGTGCTCGTCGTCGACGACGAGGAGAACATCCGTGCCCTGTTGTCGGCGACGCTGCGACTGGTCGAGTTCGACGTCCGGGTGGCCGGCGGCGGCCATGAGGCGTTGACCATGGCCGAGGAGTTCGACCCGGACCTGGTGGTGCTCGACGTGATGCTGCCCGACCTCGACGGCTTCCAGGTCGCCCGGCGGCTGCGCGGTGCGGGCGCCGGGGTGCCGGTTCTGTTCCTCACCGCGCGGGGCACTGTGGAGGACCGCATCTCCGGGCTGACCGTCGGGGCGGACGACTACGTGACCAAGCCGTTCAGCCTGGAGGAGGTGGTGCTGCGGATCCGGGCGATCCTGCGCCGCAGCCGCGCCGACGACGCGCCGGCGCCGGACGGCGTGCTGCGCTACGCCGACCTGGAGCTGGACGAGGATGCCCACGAGGTACGCCGGGCCGGCCGGGTGGTCGAGCTGTCGCCGACGGAGTTCAACCTGCTGCGGTACCTGATGGTCAACGCCGGCCGGGTGGTCAGCAAGGCGCAGATCCTCGACCGGGTGTGGAACTACGACTTCGGCGGCGACGGACGCATCGTCGAGTCGTACATCTACTACCTGCGCAGGAAGATCGACGTACAGGCACCGCCGCTGGTGCACACCGTACGCGGCGTCGGCTACACGCTGCGGTTGCCGCGTCCGGGACCGGACGACGGTGGGTAGCCGCCGCGCCGCCCGGCGGCGGTTGCGCCGGTGGGGACGCTGGACCCTGCGGTCCCGGCTGGTCGTGGTGGTGGCGGCGCTGACCGCGCTCGCGCTGGTCCTGGCGAACGCGGCCGGGCTGGTGCTGCTGCGCCGGACCCTCACCGACCGGGTTGACGAGCAGCTCAGCACGGTCAGCCGACCGTTCACCCGGGACGCCGCCCCGTCCTACGACCCGCACGAGCGCACCCGGGTGCTGCCGCGCGCCCGGCTCGGGCCGGAGCAGGTGGTGCTGCTGTACGGCCCGGACGGCAACCTGGAGGACGTCCGGCGCTCCGACGAGTCGGCCACGGTGCCGATGGTCGAGCCGTACGACAGGCTGGTCGCCCGGGCCGCCGGCACCCGCCCGTACACCGTCGGGGCCGCCGACGACGCGGCCGCCTGGCGGGTCCTGGTGGTCGAGCGCGGCGACGACCGGGGCATCGCGGTGCTGGCGGTGTCGCTGCGCGAGGTCGAGGAGACCACCGACCTTCTGCTGCTGATCGACGCGGTCGTGATCGTGGTCGTCCTGCTGCTGCTGGCGTCGCTCGCCGCGGTGGTGGTCCGGCTCGGACTCCGGCCGCTGACCCGGATGGAGCAGATCACGGCCCAGATCACCGGGGGAAACCTGTCCCGCCGGGTGCCCGACGCCGATCCGCACACCGAGCCCGGCCGGCTCGGCGGGGCGCTCAATCTTATGCTGGACCGGATCTCCACCGAGGTCGCCGCGCGCCGTGAGTCGGAGCGGCGGCTGCGGCAGTTCATCGCTGACGCCTCGCACGAGCTGCGGACGCCGCTGACCTCCATCCGTGGGTTCGCCGAGCTGTACCGCCGGGGCGGCACCCCACCGGGCCCGGAGCTGGACGGAACGATGGCCCGGATCGAGGCCGAGGCCGCGCGGATGGGTCTGCTCGTCGAAGACCTCCTGCTGCTCGCCCAGCTCGACCACGAACGCCCTCTGCGGGAACAGCCGGTCGACCTGCTGGGCGTCGCCGCCGACAGCGTCCGCGACGCGCACGCCCGCGCGCCCCGACGCCGGATCCGCCTGGCCGCCCTCGACGGCGACGGGTTCGAACCGGTGATGGTCACCGGCGACGAGCACCGGCTGCGCCAGGTGGTCGCCAACCTGCTCAACAACGCCCTGCAGCACACACCACCGCAGGCCCGTGTGACGGTCCGCACCGGGCTGCTGCGCCGTGCACCGGCCGGACCGCCGCCCGTCGCGGCCGTGGGAGATCCGCTGCCCGCCGCAACGCCGGCCGCGGTGCTGGAGGTGACCGACGACGGGCCCGGCCTCGCGGCCGACCAGGCCGTACGGGTCTTCGAGCGGCTCTACCGCGCCGATCCGAGCCGGACCCGCGGCAGCGGCGGGTCCGGCCTCGGCCTGTCCATCGTGGCGGCCCTCGTGCGGGGACACGGGGGCCGGGTCGAACTGCTCACCGCCCCCGGCCGGGGGGCCACCTTCCGGGTCCTGCTGCCCTCGGTCCCCGATGCCGACCGCAGCGAGCTGGTCGACCTGCTGCGCACCACGCACAGCTGACCCGCCGCCCGACTCCCAGCCGGCTCCGAGGTGGCGCCGGGTCCGCTCCGAGCCGCCACCTGAAGGCTGTCGGGCATGCGTCTGCGACGACTCATCCCTGCCCGCGGCCCGTCCCTGCTCGTCAACACCGGCCTCGCCGCGGCGGTGCTGCTCGCCGGCGGCTGGGCGTACACCGCGTTCAGCGCACCGGAGACCGCGACTACCGGCGAGGCCCGGACGGTGCCGGTCAGCCGTGCGACGGTGACGTCCGCGGTTTCCGTACCCGGATCGGTGCGCAGCGCGACGACCGCGAGCGCGACCTTCGCCACCGCCGGGACGATCACGGAGATCGCCGTCGCCGTCGGCGACCCGGTGAAGAAGGGCCAGGTGCTGGCCCGGGTCGACGCCTCGGCCGCGAAGCGGGAGCTCGCGGCGGCGGACGCCGACCTCGATGCGGCGCGGGACGCGGCGGACCGGGCGGCGGAGACCGAGGGTTCCACCACCCAGGCGGAGGCGGCGGTGACCCAGGCGGAGCTGAAGGTCGCCGCTGCGCGGGAGAAGGTCGACGGCACCACCCTGACCGCGCCGATCGCGGGCACCGTGGTGGCCGTCAACGGCAGCGTCGGGGACTCCGGCACTTCGGCGGGCGGCGCGGCCACCGGCGGCGGCACCTCCGGGGCCGCAAGCACGCCGTCCGGTACGGGAGGCGAGGGACTCGTGCAGATCGCCGACCTGACCCGGCTGGAGGTCTCCGCCGCCGTACCCGAGGCCGACGCGACCCGGCTCAAGGCGGGCATGCCGGCCACGGTCAGCTGGAACGCGCTGCCCGGCACCACCGCGCAGGCGACGCTCGCCGCGATCGACCCGAACGCCACCACCGCAAACGACGTGGTGACCTACGGCGTCACCCTGAGCCTGAAGGACCGTCCCGACGCCGCCCGGCCGGGCCAGAGCGTGCAGGTCACCGTCACCCTCGACACGGCCGAGAACGTCGTCGCGGTGTCGGCTCTCGCGGTCACCGGCGCCGGCAACCGGAACACCGTGACCGTCCTGGACAACGGCGACCCGGTCGTCCGCCCTG
Source organism: Micromonospora sp. CNB394 (assembly GCF_000374985.1). Classification (NCBI taxonomy): domain Bacteria; kingdom Bacillati; phylum Actinomycetota; class Actinomycetes; order Micromonosporales; family Micromonosporaceae; genus Micromonospora; species Micromonospora sp. CNB394. The sequence goes on from NZ_KB895859.1 coordinate 6,292, forward strand.
TGGAGGTGGGCCTGCGGGGCGACCAACTCGTCGAGATCACCTCCGGCCTGACCGAGGGCGACCGGGTCCTGCTGCCCAGCACCGGCGACGCCGAGACGAGCACCGGTGGCGGCGGGCGCGGCGGACCGGCGGGCGGCGGCCTGACCGGTGGCGGCGGACGGGGCAACCGATGACCCTCCACCTGGTCGGCCACCACCACCGCACCGCCGCGGCCCGGACCCGTCCGGTGCTCGACGTCAAGGACCTGACCAAGGTGTACGGGCAGGGCGAGGCGACCGTGCACGCCCTGCGTGGGGTGTCGCTGACCGTCGCAGCCGGGGACTACGTGGCCATCATGGGATCCTCGGGATCCGGCAAGTCGACGCTGATGAACATCCTCGGCTGCCTCGACGTGCCCAGCACCGGCACCTACCACCTGGACGGGGTCGACGTCAGCCGGCTCGACGACGCCCGGCTGGCTCTCGTCCGCAACCGGCGTATCGGTTTCGTCTTCCAGTCGTTCAACCTCATCCCCCGCACCTCGGCGGTGGCCAACGTCGAGCTGCCCCTGGCGTACGCCGGCATCAAGCCCGCCGAGCGACGCCGACGGGCTCTCGCGGCCCTGGACATGGTGGGACTGGCCGGCCGGGCCGACCACGAACCGAACCAGCTCTCCGGTGGTCAGCAGCAACGCGTCGCCGTCGCCCGCGCCCTGGTCACCGAGCCCGCGCTGATCCTCGCCGACGAACCCACCGGAAACCTGGACAGCCGTTCCACCGAGGAGGTGCTGGGCATCCTCGACCAGCTGCACACCGCCGGCCGCACCATCGTCATGATCACCCATGAGACGGAGGTTGCCGCCCGGGCACGTCGGTTGGTCACCCTCTTCGACGGACGGATCACCACCGACGTACGACAGGACGGTGCCCGGTGAGCCTGCTGGAGATCCTCCGCTTCGCCGGCCGCGGTGTCGCCGCCAACAAGCTGCGCTCCGCGCTGACCATGCTCGGCATCCTCATCGGCGTCGCCGCGGTCATCCTGCTGGTCGCCGTCGGCAACGGCTCCGCCCAGGCCGTCAACCGCAGCATCGAGGCGCTGGGCACCAACACCATCACCGTGTCCAGCACCGCCCGCGGCGGGACGACGCCGTCGGCACTCACGGTCGACATCGCGCAGTCCCTGCACGACCCGGCACTCGCCCCCGACGTACGGGCGGTCTCACCGGTGGTCAGCAGCGCCCCGACGATGACCCACGCCGGCACCGAGCACCCGGTGGCGCAGTTCCTCGGCACCCACCCGACCTACTTCGGGTCGTCGAACAGCCCGCTCGCCGCCGGCGCCGCCTTCACCGACCAGGACGTGGCCCAGGGGCGGCGGGTGGTCGTGCTCGGGCGGACCGTCGCCACCGAACTGTTCGCCGACACCGACCCGGTCGGCCAGCAGGTCACCGTCGGCGGCGCCCTGTTCACAGTCGTCGGGGTCCTCGCCGAGAAGAGTTCGGCATCAGGCTTCGCCGACCCCGACGACCTCGCCGTCGCCCCGCTCACCGCCGTGCAGCAGACCATCACCGGGTACGGCCCGGTCAACTCCATCCTCGTCGAGGCCACCGGCCCGGACCGCGTCAACGCCGCCCAGCAACAGGTCACCCAGATCCTCAACCAGCGCCTCGACCTGCCGGCCGGCACCACCGCCACCGGCCGGGGAGGGGCCGGCGCGGACGCCGCACCGTACCGGATCCAGAACGCCGCCCAACTCCTCGCCACCCGCACCGAGACCGCGCAGACCTTCACCGTCCTGCTCGGCACCGTCGCCGGCATCAGCCTGCTCGTCGGCGGCATCGGCATCACCAACATCATGCTGGTGACCGTCACCGAGCGGACCCGGGAGATCGGCATCCGCAAGGCGCTCGGCGCACCCCGGCGCACCATCCTCACCCAGTTCCTCGCCGAGGCGACGATGCTCAGCGTCCTCGGCGGCGGCCTCGGCGTGGCCGCCGCACTCATCGGCAGCCGCTTCACCATCGTCGGCGTGCAACCGGTGATCGTGCCCAGCTCCGTCGCCCTGGCCCTGGGAGTCTCCGTCGCGATCGGGCTGTTCTTCGGCAGTGTCCCCGCCAGCCGCGCCGCCGGCCTGCGGCCCATCGACGCACTCCGCTACGAATGACAGGTGAAGCATGACGACCGACCTCGACACCGCACTCGCCGCCGGACCCCGCCCCTGGCGGAGCCCGGCCACCCCGTGGCTCATGGCGGCGCTGCTGCTCGTCGGCGGCTTCGCCGGCGGCGCCCAGGCGCAACTGGCATACGGGCCGGACTCCGAGCCCGCACCGACGGGACGCGGAGCAGCGGTCGACGGACCCGCCGGTGGGGCCCGCGGCGGCGGGGCCCGTGGCGGTGGCGCCGCTCCCCCGGCCGCCACCGCCACCCCGGCCACCACCGGCACCGTCACCGGCATCGACGGGACCGTCGTCAAGATTCGGCGCGAGTCCGGTGAAACGGTCACCGTGCGGACGGACGACAGCACGCAGGTCCAGCTGCCCGCCGCACTCAAGGACCTCCGGCCCGGCGACACCGTCGCGGTGACGGGAGACGGGCAGGGCGGCGAGCTCACGGCCGCCACGATCGTCCGGCAGGAATAGTCGGTTGTCTGGGAAGCGGCGGTCTGTTCTGGAGGTGGTGCTGGCCGCGTACTCGGTGGCGGTGTCCGGCACGCTCGGCGCGTTCTTCCCCAGCCGGCAACGCCACGGGCGGACGCGCGGAAGCGCCGCGCACAGCGACACGGGTGACCGGTGGCAATACGACAGTGCCATGACGATCGACGGTCAGCACCGTGACAACCGGCCGAACCGATCCCTCCCGGCGTTTGTCCCTGCAGGCTGCGGGTAGCGGCCGCGAAAGGCGCCGGAGAGCCCGTCGCCACTCAGGTTCTCCGGGAGGGCAGAGACGTGGAACGTCGACGGCGCCACGCGACGATCATCGGCAGCGTGGCACTCCTGGCCGTGACAGTCGGTTGCACGGCGGACGGCGATGCCACGGCGACACCTGCCGGCCAGTCGACGGTCTCGGCTGCGCCGGCCGCAGCCGGCCTGCCACAGGTGGTCGCACGGCTGCAACCCTCCGTCGTCACCGTCCGGACCGGTCAGGGCCTCGGCTCGGGTGTGGTCTTCCGCGACGGCGGGCTGGTTCTGACCAACGAGCACGTGGTGGGCGATCAGAGGGAGGTCGAGCTGGCGCTCGCCGACGGAACCCGGGTGCCCGCCCGGGTGGTGGCCGCCGACGCCGTCACCGACCTCGCCGTCCTGCGGGCGGAACGCACCGACCTGCCGCCCGCGCCGCTGCGCACCGAACTGCCGGCGCCAGGTGAACCGGTGGTGGCACTCGGCAGCCCGCTCGGCTTCCTCAACAGCGTCACGGCCGGCATCGTCTCCGGCGTCGGCCGGGAGATTCCCGGCTCGGCGAGTCAGGGCAACGCCCTGGTCGACCTGATCCAGACCGACGCCGCCATCTCCCCCGGCAACTCCGGCGGCGCGCTCGCCGACTACTCCGGCCGGGTGGTCGGGATCAACGACGCGTACCTCCCGCCGCAGACCGGGGCGGTGTCCATCGGGTTCGCGATTCCCGTCGCCACGGCGGTCGACATCGCGGACGACCTGCTGGACGACGGCAAGGTCACCCAGCCGTACCTCGGGGTGGCCGTGACCCGGCTAACGGCGGAGATCGCCCGGTCCCTCGGTGCCGCCACCGACCGGGGGGTGCTCGTCCGGGACGTCGCCGGCGACGGCCCGGCGGCGGCCGCCGGTCTGCGGCCCGGAGACATCATCACCGGTCTGGCCGGCGACCGCACCGAGACGCTGGAGGGGTTCCTCGGGGCCCTACGTGGCGTCGAGCCCGGTCAACGCCTGCCGGTCACCTACCTGCGCGGGTCCGACAGGCGCAGCACGACTGTCACGCCGACCGCTGCCACCCGCTGACCCCTCGCCAAGCGATGTCGGTGGTGCTACGCCGAAACCGGGGCGGCCTCACCGAGGCCCGGGAAGACTGAAGCGGTGGGTACTTCCGTTCTCGTGCGCAGGTCGCGGTGGCTGACGCCGGTCGTGCCGGGGACGCGGGTCACCCGGCTGGAGTTGTTCTTCGACCTCATCTTCGTCTTCGCGTTCCTCAACGTGACCGGTCTTGTCTCCACCCACCCGACCCCGAGGTCGGTCGTCGCCGGGTTGCTCGTGCTGACGCTGCTCTGGTGGTGCTGGACGGTGCTGGCGGCCCTGGGCAACCTCGTCCGCCTCGACAAGGGGATCCTGCCCGTGTTCGGGCTCGGCATCGCCGTCGCCACGTTCGTGCTGGCGATCACCATCCCGCAGGCATTCGAGAACCAGCGGGACGACCTGGCCGGGCCCACCGTGTTCGCGGTCACGTACCTGGTCCTGCGCGGACTCACGATGGGCGCGTTCCTCTTCGCCTTGACCGGCACCGGCCGGGCCCGGCGGCAACTGGCGCTCGTCTCCGCGCCGCCACTGGTGGCGGCCGTCCTGGTCGTCCTCGCCGCCACGGCGGCGTGGTGGGCGCCGCCGGGCGTACGCGTCGACGCCCGGTTCGGCCTGTGGGCGGCCGCGCTCCTGGCCGAGTACTCGGTCGGCCTGTTCCTGCCCTACTCCAGGTGGGCGGTGGCTTCGGCCGGGCACTGGGCCGAACGCCACTCCCTGATCGTCCTGATCGCGCTCGGCGAGGCGGTCATCTCGCTGGGCGTCGGACCGGGCCGGTTCGAACGTCTCGCGCTGTCCGGGCCGGTGATCGCCGGGTCGGCCGTCGGCATCCTACTGCTCGCGACCTTGTGGTGGCTGCACTTCGACACCCTCGCGCCCAGCGTCGAGCAGGCCATGCACGGCATTCGGGACATCCGGCGGATCTCGCTGGCCCGGGACGTCTTCACCTATCTCCACCTGCTAATGATCATGAGCATCATCAGCCTCGCGCTCGGCCTGAAGTTCATCCTCGAAGAGGTGGCCGAGGCCGTCGTCGAGCCGCTGAGCTGGGCCGGGGTCGTCGCCCTCTACGGCGGGGCCGCACTGTTCCTGCTGACCGAGGTCGCCGTGGTCGCGCGCACCTTCCGCCGGGTGCGGCCCACCAGGCTGGCCACCGCCGCCGTCGTCGGTCTGCTGGCCTGGCCGGCGACGCTCGTCACGCCTCTCGCCGCGCTGGGCGCGCTGGCGGTGGTCCTGCTCGCCCTCGTCCTGGTCGACCGGTTCACCGGCGCCGCCGCCCGCCGGAGGATCAAGGCGTCCCTGCGAGACGAGGAGGAGGTCGCCGAGCGCGCGGTCAGCCAGTGGCGGCAGCAGCACTTCTGACGGTTCACCATCGACCGCCTCTTTCAGCCGACGAAGGCGACAGACTCCGCCCACGGACCTGTTGCCGGGCACGCAACCTGGTGACCGGGCGCGCGCTCGCCGGCGACGACGGCGAGTACGCCGTCCGGGGCCTGCTCCTCGCATACCCGGGTGTCGACGGCTACCCGGCCGGCGGCGACGCGCCCTTGCACGCCGTGCTCTACAACGACTCCAAGAGCCCCGTCACGGTCACCGTGACCAGCGAGGACGCCCGGGAGGTCGTCCTGGTCGCGACGAACCGCGACCTGCCTGCGACCGCCACGCCCGACCGCCCGCCGGCCTCCGGTCACCGAGTCCCGGCGTACCCGCCGTCGGGCCGCGGCAGCCGGCCCGCGTCGACCTCCCTCCGCTGGGCTTCCTGCGGTTCACCGAGCAGCCCGGCCGCTCCTTCGCGCTCCTCGGACTGGACCGGTCGCTGCGCTCGGGGCAGAACGCCACGGTGACCTTCGACGTCGGCAACGGCCAGCGGATCACCGGCCCGGCGCCGGTCGCCGCGTCGTTGACCCCCGTCGCGCCACCGCCCGCGGTCGTCGAACGCGAGGAGGCCGGGAGCCACGAGGGCGGCTGACCGTCCTCGTCGCTCCGGCGGGCCGGCCGTCGGGCGCCGCGCCGTCCCCCGTTCCGTTTTCCCTGCTGAAGACCCGGGTAGGAGGTCAAGGTACGCCGCAGAGATCGAGACGGCCGAACCGACCGTCGAGGAGGTGGACGATGCGGGTGTTGGCGGGCCGCTATCGCCTGGTGCGGCAGGTCGGACGGGGCGGCTCGGCTGTCGTCTGGCAGGCGGTGGACCAGTTGCTCGACCGGACGGTCGCGGTCAAGCTGCTCGCCCCCGGCACGGCGGAGGACAGCGGATGGCGCGAGGCGGTGCGCCGCGAGGCGCGAGCCGCGGCGCGGCTGGACCACCCGAACGTCGCGGCGGTCTACGACTACGGTGAGGCCCGGTTGTCGGGGCTGCGCCGGGTGCCCTTCCTGGTGCTGCAGTACGTCGACGGCGAGACGCTCGCCGACCGGTTGCGCCGGTCCGGGCCGGCGGGGTGGCCCGCCGGTGGCCGGATCTGCGCGGAGGTGGCGGCCGGGCTGGCCGCGATCCACGAGGCAGGGCTGGTCCACCGCGACGTCAAGCCCGGCAACGTGCTGCTCGCCCCCGAGGGAGCGAAGCTGGTCGACCTCGGTGTGGCGCTCGCTGTGGGCTCCGACACCGTCGACAGCCGGGGCGAGATCCGCGGCACCCCGTCGTACATGGCTCCCGAGCAACTGCGCGGCGAGCCGGCCGCTCCCGCATGTGACGTCTTCGCCCTCGGTCTCCTGCTCACCGAATGCCTCACCGGACGACCGCCGGCTCGCCCGGACCGGGCCGACCGCGACGATCACGGCGCGGCCCTGCGGATCGACGGGGTACCCGAGGCGGTGGAGGATCTGCGCCGCCGTTGCCTGGCACCCGATCCCACCGGACGGCCGAGCGCGGACGCCCTGGCGCGGTCGCTCGCCTCCGCTGCCCGCCCCGAGTCGGTGCGGCTGCGGCCGCCTGTCACTAACCGTCCCGATCCCCGACCCACCACCCCTGCGACGGCCGGAAGCACTCGCCGGACGAACGTCCGGCGGGCGGCGCTGGTCGGCGGCCTCCCGGCGGTCCTGGCGGCGGCGGCGTTCGTCGCGCAGCTTCCCGGCTCCGGCCCGACCCAGGACGCCTACGGCGCGTCGGAGGCGTCACCGACCGCGACCGCCGGCTGCACGGTCACCTACGCGGCCGAGCGGCGGCAGGGAACCTTCGACGCCGAACTCACCGTCGAGGTGGCCAGCGGGCAGCCGACCGGACGGCCCGTCCTGGTGTTCCGGCTGTCGCCCGGCCAGCGCCTGGCCGCCCCGCTGGACCGGTGGCAGTCGGGGCGAACGGTACGGCTCCCGGTCGCGCTGGAGACCTCGTCGCGAATCCGGGTGCCGCTGCGGGGCACCTACGCCGAGCAGGCCCGATCCGGCCCGGACCGCTTCACGCTCGGCGGCGTGCCCTGCCGGAGATCCTCGGCGCTGGTCACCATCGCGGGCGAGGACGGGGAGGCGGCGACCCCGGCGACGCGTCGCGTGCCGCCTGCCCGGCCCGATGATCCGGCACCCCGATCCACCGGTGCCGGCACCGCGCCCGCGACGACACCACCGGACGCGGCCGGGGACGAGCCGGCGGGGGAACCGTCGCCCTCGGCCGGAGAACCGACCGGCCGCCCCTCGCCTTCGCGGCCGGCGCCGACGGGCCCCAGCCGCGAACCGACAGCCGACCCGACCGGCTCCACCGGCTCCCCCACGAGCCCGTCCGTCTCACCGTCGGCCCCGTCGAGCCCGTCGGCCCCGTCGAGCCCGTCGAGCCCGTCGGCCCCGTCTAGCCCGTCGGCGCCGTCGAGCCCGGACGCGGGGTCGACACCCGTCGCCACCGCCTCGACCACCCCGGCCGACGTTCCCACGTCGGTCGACGCCGACGTGCCGGCCTGACCTCTCACCGGGCGGTCCCGTCGTCGCCGTCGTCCGGCAGCCGCTCCATCAGCAGCAGCGCGAGATCGTCGCGGGGTTCGCCGTCGGCATGCGCCCGCATCGCGCGCCGTACCGCGTCGAGCGCCTTCGGCAACAGGGGAGCGGACAGCGGGCGGTCGAGCATCCGAAGCGGGAAGAACCGGCCGGCGTCGTCGCGTGCCTCGATCAGGCCGTCGGTGTAGAGCAGGAGGCGGTCACCGGTCGCCCAGGTGTGGTGGGCCGGCGGGGTGCGGCGGCCGCCCAGCCCGAGCGGCCGGTCCGGCTCTTTCTCGCCGAGCAGGACGGGCGGGTGCCCGGGGCGGTGCCGCAACGGCATGGGATGCCCGCAACTGGTCACCCACAGGTCCGGCCCACGGACCTCCAGCAGGACAGCCGTGACGAAGGTGACCCCGTAGGCGGGCCTCGGCTCCCGCGCGACCAGGGCGTCGAGATCCGCGGCGATCTCCTCCAGCCGGTCGCGCACGATCGCGGACTGCCGGAACGCACCGATCACCGCCGAGGCGAGCTGCACGGCCGGTAGTCCCTTGCCGCACACGTCGCCGATGATGACGCGCAACCGGTCCGGTCCCGGTACCACCTCGTAGAGGTCACCGCCCACCCCCGCGCCCCGCTGCGCGGAGACGTACCGGGCTTCCAGTGCGACGTCGCCGATCCGGGGTGGGACCTCCCGCAGGATCGCCTTCTGGGTGACCCGCACGATCTCGCTCATCCGCCGGATCCGCTCCTCGCGCAATGTGCGCGCCCGGGCCACGTACAGTGCCGTGACGCTGACCGCGATGACCACCGCCACCCGCAGGACGTGGTCGAGGCTGCCCAGGGTCTGGCTGGGCAGGCCGGCCAGCACGGCGGCGACGGTCGCCGCGGTGGACGCGACGGCGGTACGTCTCGGCGTGTCCACCGCTGCGGCCAGCAGCGGGGCCAGGGCCAGGAAACCGATGAGTACGGCATGCGCGGCGGCCGCCACGTCGACCAGTAGTACGACGCCGATGAAGGCCAGCGCCGCGGGCAGTCCGAGCCACGGCCGGTGGCCGGACTCGCCGGAACGGTCCGGGTCAGTCATCGACGTCGAGCGGTTCCGGCTCGGCGCGGCGCCCCGGCTCCAGCCTCGCCCGCAGCGCGACGATCTCGTCCCGCAGAGCCGCGACGTCGGCGGCCGTGGCCGGCTGTGGACGGTCCCGGTCGGCGACCCGCTCGACGATCCAGGTCGCGAGCGACCCGGTCACGAAACCGATCAGGCCGATCCCGCCGACCATGAGGCCGAGCGCGACCAGCCGGCCCGCAGTGGTCACCGGGAAGAGGTCTCCGTACCCGACGGTCGTGATCGTCACCACGGCCCACCAGAGGGCGTCGGCGAACGAGGTGATCGAGGCGTCCGGCGCGCCCCGTTCCGCGTCCAGCACCGCCAGGGCCGACACGACCACCAGCAACACGGTCGTGGCACCGACGTACAGGGCGAGCCGGCCGCGGGCCCACTCGGTCGTACGCCGGGTCAGGTTCAGCACGACGGTGACCAGCCGGAGCGCTCGCAGCGGGCGCAGGAACGGCAGCACCAGCACGGTCAGGTCGAACAGGTGGGTGCGCAGGAACCGCAGCCGATCGGCGGCGAGGGCGAACCGGACCAGCAGGTCGGCCCAGAAGAGCAGCCAGATGACCAGACCGGTGGCCTCGCAGACGACGACCCACCGGTCGGGAAGTTGCGGCACGAGGATGGGCCACGCGTACGCCGCCAGGAAAACCACTGACAGCAACGTCAGCGGGCCGGCGGTGAGCCGTTCCCAGCGCCCGACAGCCATCTCTCGGGAGCCGTCCCGCCAGCCGAACACCTCTCCACCACCTTCCCTGCATCCATGCAACCATTCCGTGGTGGAACTGTACGTGCCGGACGAGGCGCAGGCGACGGACCCCGACTCGGCGCTCGTCGACGGACTCGCCGCGCTGAGCCGGGTCATGGTCGGCCTCACCGCGCGCACCCTGGCCGGCCTCGGCACGGAGCTGACCCTCTCCCAGCACCGCGCGATGGTGCTGCTCGCCGCCCGCGGGCCGTTACGAACGGTGGATCTCGCCACCGCGATCGATGTCCACCCGTCGACCGTCACCCGCACCTGCGACCGGCTGGTCCGGCGCGGCCTGGTGGCCCGGCGGCAGGGCACCACCGACCGGCGAGTGGCCTGGCTGACGCTCACCGAGGCCGGCCGCGACCTGGTCGGCGAGGTGGTCCGCGGGCGGGCCGGCCGGATCCGGGAACTCGTTCGCGCCGCGGAACCGGTAAGCGCCGCGACCGCTGTGGAACTTATCGGCGCGCTGGTGGCAGCGGCCGGCGAGCCGACCGAGGACCAGTGGTGGCGGCGGTGGGCGGGCAGCGCCCACCGCGAGGCCGGCAGCTGAGCCGCCCATGCCGCTCCGCCGCGCCCGACTGCGGCCCCGGCCCAGGTGGCGGCCGGAACTTCGCTAGTCGAGCACCGTCAACGCTTCCTCCTCCAACAGCTCGTAGCCGTACTCCCGGCAGATGTTCGACGCCTGCCCGGCGTACGCCTTCGCCTCGTCGGCTGCGGTCGCGCCGCGTATCCGGCAGGCCCGGGCGAGGCCGATCAGCGCCTGCGCCTCGGCGTGCCGGGCCCTGTCCCCCGGGCCAGGGCGAGGACCTGCCGCAGATGGACGCTCGCCAGGGACACCGGGGCGGGTCGTGCCGGCGGGTCAACCCACCCCTCGGCGTGGCCGTGTCCGGCGGCGCGGGCAATACAGCCGCGGCACCGCCGCTCCCCCAGGAGCGGCCCGGCGCATCCCCGTGCCGGGCTTCGCGAACCGGCGCCGCCGGGCTTCAGCGGTCACGTACCGTGACCAATGGACCCCGGTCGCCGCCGACGACGGCCCAGAGGAGGAATCCGTGCCAGGTCCGGTGACACCGTCCAGAGACGGAAGCTGCCTCGACCGCCCCGTGATCGAGGACGACCCGGACGGCGACCACGCGGCGATCCGGGCCGGCAACCCGCCGCCGCGCGGGCACCGGCAAGGCGACCACGGCGAGCAGTGAAAGAGGAACAGCGACCGCGGCAGGCCGGAGCGGATTCGTCCGCCGGCTCCGAGCCGGAGGTCACCGAGGCGTTCAGCCGCCTGGTGGAGGAGGGAACCATCCGGCTGACCCGCCCGTGGCCGGCGCTGATCGTCACCGGACTGCTCGGCGGGGTCGACGTGGGCACCGGCGTGCTGGCCTACCTGCTGGTGCTGGAGGCGACCGGGCAGACCCTGCTCGCCGGGCTCGCCTTCGGCATCGGCTTCGTGGCGCTCCTGCTCGCCCGCAGCGAGCTGTTCACCGAGAACTTCCTGGTGCCGGTGACCGCCGTGGCCGCCGGACGCACAAGCGTGCGCTCGCTGCTCCGGCTGTGGGGCGTCACGCTGGCCGGCAACCTGGTCGGTGGCTGGCTGGTGGCCTGGCTCATCATCCGCGGCCTGCCCCGGCTACGACCCGCCGCCGTCGAGACCGGCACGCACTACGCCGCGCTCGGCGTCAATCTCCGTTCGTTCGTCCTGGCCGTGCTCGCCGGTCTGGTGATCACGCTGATGACCAGGATGCAGCACGCCACCGAGAGTCTCGGCGTGCGCCTCGTACCGGCCCTGCTGTTCGGCGCGTTACTCACCGGCGGGCAGCTCTTCCACAGCGTCCTCGACTCGATCATGATGTTCGCCGCGCTCATCGCCGGGCCGGCGCCGTTCGGCTACCTCGCCTGGCTCGGCGCTCTCTGCTGGTCGGTGCTCGGCAACCTCGTCGGCGGCGTCGGCCTCGTCACCGTCCTCCGGCTCGCCCGGGTGCCGCGCGAACTCGCCAAGGAGCGATCCCGGCAGCGGTGATCAGCCCGGCCACCCGGACGACCGGTGTCCACCCGCTGGAGGTCACGGCGCGGCGGGACGGTCCACCCGGGTCAACTCGGCGAACCAGCGACCGCCCGACCGGAACACCTCGCCGACCCTCAGTCCCGCCGCCGCGGCGACACCTGACATCGCATCCGGGTCCAGCCACGCCCAGCGGAAGGGGGAACTCCGGTGTCGTCCGGTCTCCACGTGGGCCTGCCCCTGCCAGGCACCGGCGCCGGGCGGTTCCAGCTCGACCAGCACCGTGCCGGACGGGCACAGCAGCGAGCCGCACCGCCGCAGCAGCGCGACCGGGTCGCCCCCGATGCCGATGTTCCCGTCGAGCAGCACCGTGTGTTCCCACCGGCCCTCGGCCGGCAGCGGGCCGAACAGGTCGGCGTGCACGGCGACCGCGCCGCGCGACCGGGTCAGCGCCACCGCCCACGGCGACACGTCCACCCCCACAGCGCTCAGCCCGGCCCTGGTCAACGCCACCGACAGCCGGCCCGGACCGCACCCCAGGTCGAGGGTGGGACCGGCACAGCGGGCCACCACCGTCGCCTCCGCGGCGGTGGCCTGCCGATGCCACCGCTCCACCGGCAGGCGACGGCTGGGCCCGTCCGCAGGCACCAGCCAGTGCACGTCTCCGGCGGGGTCGCGTAGCGCGGCGGCGAATCCGTCCCCGTTCACGCGCGTACCACCATGTCGCGGCGCACGGCCTCGACCTGGCGGGCGAACCGGCCGTCCGGGACCGCCGCTGCCACGGCGTGCGCGTCGGACCAGTCGTCCACGTCCCGCAGCACGGGCAGCGGCACGGGGCGTAACCCGCGTCCGGTCAGCGCGGACCATGTCGATCGGCCCGTGACCGGCGTCGACATCGGCACCGCCCGTAGCGTCACCGCCTGCCGCGGGTCGCGTAGCCCGAGCGCCCACCAGCCGCCGTCGTGGGCGAAGCCGAGCGCCGCGTTGGCGTCTTCGAGCCGGCGCACGGCGGCGGCCAGCGACGTCGGGGTCAGTTGCGGGGTGTCCATCCCGATCTGCAGCACCCAGCGGCCGGGGAACGTCTCGGCGACGTCGAGGTGGGCGTGCGCGAGCCGGTCGGCGAGGTTTGTGCCGCGCTGCGGCAGGACCGGCCAACCGGCGACGGCGGCGGTCAGCTCCACGCCGTCCACGGCTTCCGCGAGATGCCCGGCCAACGCCAGAACCGGCGTCACCCCCGGTGTCCCCCGGACGGCGTCCACTGTGTCGAGCAGCGCGGCGGCGGCCAGCCGGGCGGCCTGGGCGGGAGTCGCCGGCGGGCACAGCCGGGTCTTCACCAGGCCGGGCACGGGCGCCTTGGCCATCACCAGTACGACGGTCACCGGGACTTCCGGACGGTACGCAACACAACGGCGAAGTCCCGGGTGGCCCGAAGGGTGCCCCGTACCGAGCCGGAGACCTTGGAACGGGTGCCGGCAGCGCGCGGCGCGTAGGTGACGTCCACCTCGCGGATGCGCCAGCCCGCCGCGGCGGCTCGGATCAGCAGTTCCAGCGGATAGCCGAAGGCCCGGTCGGTGACCCCGAGGGCGAGCAGTGCCTCCCGGCGCGCCACCCGGATCGGGCTGAGGTCGCGCAGCGGCATGCCCCGGTGCCGCAGCAGCGCGGCGACCAGCGCCGTGCCCGCGCGGGCGTGCCAGGGCCATACTCCGGCACCGACCGGCCGGCGTCGGCCGACGGCCAGATCAGCGACCCCGTCGGCGACGAGGGCGACCAGAGCGGGCAACTCACGGGGAGCGAAGGAGCCGTCGGCGTCCAGCACGCAGACCAGTTCCGTGTCGGCGGCCTCGATCCCGGTGTGCACGGCCGCTCCGTACCCCCGCCGTGGCTCGTGCACCACCCGCGCCCCGTGCCGGGCGGCCACCTCGGGTGAGCCGTCGCGCGACCCGTTGTCGACGACGATCGCCCGGTACCCGGGCGGCAGCGCGGTCAGCACGGCGGGCAGGGCAGCGGCCTCGTCGAGGCACGGCAGCACCACGTCGATCTGTGTCGGCATACCGCCGACGCTAGGGCCGGCCCAGGCGGTCCGCGCTCGATTCAACCTTACGGAACACTTACCGTGCCGACACTTCTTACCGTCCGGTGACGTACCGGCGAAGCGGCTGACAGCGGAGGAACCGAGCCGTACCGTCCGGTCGACATGAGACCCGGTGCCACCGTTTCCCGCTCGCCCCTCCATCACCGCCTCCCGGATCGACACCGGGGGGACCTGCTGGTGCTGGGCGTCGAGGCGACGCTGCTGGTCACCGCCGTGGCGGTGGGCGCGATGCTGAACCGCGCCGGGGTGGGCCTGCACGCCGACGCCGCGCCGCTCTACGCCACCTGGAGACCTCACCTGGGCTGGGGCACACCGGCCGCGTTGGCGATCGCCGTCGCGGTGGTCGGGCCCGGAACGCAGTGGGCCCGCACCGCCCGCTGGGGTTCCCTGCTGGCCGCCGGCTACCTGACGGCGGTCGGCTGGACGCTCGCCCTGGCCCTGGTGGACGGCTGGTCGGAGGGGCTGACGACACGGCTCACCCCGCAGGCGGAGTATCTGCACGAGGTGCCCCGGGTCACCGACGTCGGGCGGATGCTGGCCGGTTTCGCGGACCGCATCCTGGACTTCCAGCCGGACTCGTGGTCCACCCACACCGCCGGCCATCCACCAGGTGCCCTGCTGGTGTTCGTCGCACTCGACCGGATCGGCCTGGGCGGTGGCACGGCGGCCGCGATGGCCTGCGTCCTGGTCGGGGCGAGCGTCGTGGTGTCCGTGCCGATCGCCCTGCGGGCACTGGGCGCCGGAGGGGCCGCCCGCGCCTCGTTGCCGTTCCTGGTGCTGCTGCCCGGAGCGGTCTGGGTGGGTGCCTCCGCCGACGGCATCTTCACCGGGGTGGTGGCCGCCGGCCTCGCACTGCTGGCCGTGCGGGGAACCGCGACCGCGTTGGCGGGCGGCGTACTGCTCGGCTTCGCGCTGTACCTGTCCTACGGTTTCGTGCTCGTCGCGCCCCTGGCTCTCGTCGTGCTCGCGCTGCGTCCAGGAGGTCGGGTCGCCGCGCTGCTCGCCGGTGCGACCGGTGTGGCCACTGTGGCATCGGTGTTCACAGTCGCGGGTTTCCACTGGTGGCAGGGGTACGACCGGGTGGTCGAGCGCTACTACCAGGGCTGGGCGGCCGACCGTCCGTACGCCTACTGGGTCTGGGCCAACCTGGCGGCGCTGCTGCTGTCTGCCGGGCCGGTCGTCGGGCCGGCACTGCGCCGCACTCTGCACGCGGCCCGCCGGGCCTGGCGGGCGTGGGACGGTTCCCCGGCACCGGCCGCGTCGACGCCGGGGGCCGGCGGACCAGGACCGGTCGGTGACCCGCTGACCCTCGTCGCGGTGCGGAACCGGCGGCTCGGCGTGCTCGCGCGACGGGCCGGGGCGCTGGGGCCCACCGTCCTGCTACCGGCCGCCGCGGTGCTGGCGGTGCTCGCCGCCGACCTGTCGAGCATGAGCAAGGCGGAGGTGGAACGGATCTGGCTACCGTTCACGGTCTGGCTGCTCGTCGCCGTGGCGCATCTACCCGCCGCGACGCACCGCTGGTGGCTGGCCGGGCAGGCGCTCACCGCCCTCGCCGTCAATCACCTCGTGTTCACCGTCTCGTGAGCCTGCCCCTGCCGCCGAGGCGGGCCGAGGCGGGCCGAGGCGGGCCGTTCAGACCGACACGGCGGCGCGTTCCCGCAGCGGATCCGTGGCGAAGGCGGCCACCCCGTCGGCGAAGCCGACCCGGGCGGTGAAGCCGAGCAGGTCGCGTGCGCGGCGGGGATCGGCGACCACGTGCCGCACGTCGGCCGGCCGGGCGCCGCCGACGACCACCGGCGCCGGCCCGTCCATCGCCGCCGCCAAAGTGGTGGCGAGATCGCCGACGGTGTGCGGCTGGCCGGAACAGACGTTCACCGGCACCAGGCCGTCCGGAGCCGGAGCGGTCAGCGCCAGCACGTTCGCGCGCGCCACGTCGGAGACGTGCACGAAGTCGCGCCGCTGCAAGCCGTCCTCGTAGAGCCGCGGCGGCCGGCCGTGCGCCAGCGCCGACCGGAAGATCGACGCGACTCCGGCGTACGGCGTGTCGCGCGGCATCCGGGGGCCGTACACGTTGTGGTAGCGCAGTGCCCAGACCCCGGCCCCGGTCTGCCGGCTCCACGCGGCGGCCAGATTCTCCTGGGCCAGTTTGCTGGCCGCGTAGGTGCTGCGTGGTTCGAGCGGAGCGTCCTCCGGCACGAGCGCGCTGGTGAGTGCACCGGCGCAGGCCGGACAGGTGGGGTCGTACCGGCCGACGGCGAGATCGGCCGCGCGGCGTGGGCCCGGCCGGACGACGCCGTGCCGGGCGCACGTGTATCGCCCTTCGCCGTAGACGACCATGGAACTGGCCAGCACCAGGCGAGACACGCCGGCCCGGTGCATCGCTGCCAGCAGCACCGCCGTGCCGTAGTCGTTGTGGCTGACGTAGTCGGGGGCATCCGACGGGTCCAGCCCGTGCCCGACCATCGCCGCCTGGTGACACACGGCGTCGACGCCCGCCAGCAGGTCGTCGAGCAGGTGCGGATCGCGGATGTCGCCGACGACCGGATCATGGCGGCGGAACCACTCGGGCGGCTCACTCCCGTGCGCCTGGGGCAACAACGCGTCCAGGCACACCACCTGATGCCCCTGCGCGACGAGCAGGTCCGCGACCTGCGATCCGATGAACCCGGCGGCGCCGGTGACGAGTACCCGCATTGCGTCACGCTAGGTCAGCGGAGGGGCCGCCGGGGCTCGTTCGGCTCCGACGTCAGCACTTCGTAAGGGGACGGCCGGTAAGCCTTCGGTAATGCGGCAAAGCCCGCCCGAGGGTTCCGCTGCCGGTTAGCGTCCTGCACGAAGCCCGTCGCGTCCGGTCCGACGCCCTGCCGACTGGAGGAACCGTGCCAGCCGACCCGCCGTCTGCCGAACCACCTGCCGCGTACCCGGCGCGGTTGTGGCGCACGTTGGAGCGGCATCGCCCTCCCGGAGCCGACGCCTCCGCCGACGCGTGGCGCAGTCCGGTGCGTGGCCCCTGGCTGACGTCCGTGTTCGGCGTCGTCCTGCTCGCCACGCTCCCGCTGGTGATCATCACCGGCTTTCTGGACTGGATCGCGTACGGCCCCCGACTCGGCCAGGCGTTTCCCAGCGACGTGGGCTGGCTGCACCCTCCCGTCTTCGACTGGCCGACCCGTCCCGCCTGGCTGTTCCGGCTCACCCAGGGACTGCACGTGACGCTCGGCATCGTGTTGGTACCAGTGGTCGTGGCGAAACTCTGGTCAGTGGTACCCAAGCTGTTCGACTGGCCGCCGGCCCGCTCCGTGGCCCAGGTGCTCGAACGGCTCTCCCTGCTGCTCCTGGTGGGCGGAATCCTCTTCGAGACGGCCACCGGGCTGCTCAACATCCAGTACGCCTACCTGTTCGGATTCGACTTCTACACCGCGCACTGGTACGGCGCCTGGGTCTTCACCGCCGCCCTCGTCGCGCACGTGCTGATCAAGCTTCCTCGTACGATCTCCGCGCTGCGCGGCCCGCGCCTCATGCGTACGACCACGGAGGAGACCGTGCCGGAGCCGGCGGATCCGGACGGGCTGGTGGCCCGCCGGCCCGGTCCGGCGACGATGAGCCGGCGTGGCGTCCTCGCCCTGACCGGAGGCGGCGCCCTGCTGCTGGCGGCGCTGACCGTCGGGCAGAGCCTGGACGGGGTGCTGCGCCGGACCGCGCTGCTGCTACCGCGAGGCCGGCAACACGACGACGGACCCAACGGTTTCCCGGTCAACCGGACCGCCGCCGCGGCCGGTGTCCGGCCCGCCGACACCGGTACCCAGTGGCGGCTGACGGTGCGCGCCGGCAGCCGCACGGTGGAGGTGGACCGCGACGGCCTGCTCGCGATGGCGCAGCACACAGCGGACCTGCCGATCGCCTGCGTCGAAGGCTGGTCGACGACGCAGACCTGGACGGGGGTGCGGCTACGGGACCTCGCGGCGCTGGTCGACGCACCCGGCAACGCCGTGGCGCGGGTCGAGTCGCTGGAACGGGGTGGCCTGTTCCGTCAGGCCCGGTTGCAGGTCAACCAGGTCCGCCATCCCGACTCGCTGCTCGCCCTGAGAGTCAACGGCGTCGACCTCTCGGCCGACCACGGCTATCCCGCCCGCGTCATCGTGCCGGCTCTGCCGGGCGTGCACTGCACGAAGTGGGTCCGTGACATCACCTTCGAGGAGCAGCCCGATGACTGAGTTCCGGCGTGGCTACGGCGCCGCACCCTGGCACCTGGTGCTCCTGCTGGGTTGCTTCGCGGTGACCGGCTGGGTGGCTCTGCGGCTGTCCGCGGAACCGGCCGCCGGGCGGATGCTGCTCTGGTTCGTCGGTGCGGTAATCGCCCACGACCTGCTCCTGTTCCCGTTCTACGCGCTGGTCGACCGGGCGCTGCGCGCCGCGCTGGGCGGCCCCGGGCGCCGATCGGCGCTGAATCACGTGCGGGTGCCCGCGCTCGCCTCCGGACTGCTCCTGCTCGTCTATCTTCCCGGCATCCTCGGGCTGGGCGGTGCCACGTACACGGCGGCGACCGGTCTGACCCCGCAGCCGCTGCTGGTCCGCTGGCTGCTGGCCAGCGCGGCGCTCTTCGCGGTCAGCGCCGCGCTCTACGCGCTGCGCCTCCGTCGTGGCACACCTCGTCCGCAGCGACGCCGGACGTCAGGACGAGCAGCCCGTCGACCACCGGCGGAGACGTAAGAATCAGGTAATCCTGCTCGACCAGGGGCCGGGCTAATATCCGCTCATGCCCGGTCCTCGTAACGCTTCCCTGCCCGGTGCGGCCGCCTTGACCGCGGTCGTTCTCGCCCTCGCCGCCTGCGGCGCCGCCGAGCCGCCCGCGGGGCGCGACGGTACGAGCGCCGGGCCGGACGTGACAGCGCAACCGACCACTGTCGCCCCGACCGCGGGCGGCGCGACGGACGCGCCGGTCCCGGAGACGCTCGCGTTCACCGGGCGGACCATCGACGGCGGGGCGTTCTCGGGCAGCAGTCTCGCCGGCAAGCCCGCGGTGCTGTGGTTCTGGGCGGCCTGGTGCAGCCGCTGCCGCGGCGTCGCCGACGAGGTCGCCGCCGTGCAGCGGGAGAACGCCGGCCGGGTCAACGTGGTCGGCGTGGCCGGGCTCGGCAGCGGTGACGAGGCGATGCGGCGGTTCGCCGAGGAGACCGGCATCGAGGGCTTCCCCCACCTGGCCGACGACGGCGGCCAGGTGTGGCGCCGCTTCAAGGTGACCAGCCAGGAGCAGTACGTGCTACTCGACTCCGCCGGCACCGTCGTGCACTCGGGACCGCTGTCCCAGGCGGACCTGCGCAAGCGGGTCGCCGGACTGAACTGACCATGCCGGACACCCCGTACGGCCTCGCTGTCGCCGCCGGACTGCTCGCCGCGGTCAATCCGTGCGGCTTCGCGATGCTGCCCGCGTACCTGTCGATGCTGGTGCTCGGTGACGAGCCGGCGGCCGGACGGTCCCCGCTCGCACCGATCGGCCGGGCGGTCGCGCTGACCGGCGCGATGACGCTCGGGTTCGTCGCGGTGTTCGGTGCGTTCGGGTTGCTCGCCGCTCCCGCGGCGGACGCGGTCGCCCGCCACCTGCCCCGGGTGTCGATACTTATCGGTCTCGCCCTGCTGGCGGCCGGTGGCTGGCTGCTGGCCGGTCGTCAACTACCGGCCTTCGTGCCGAGCGTCGCGACCGGACCGGCGGTCCGCCGGCGGTTCGGCTCGATGGTGTTGTTCGGCATGGCCTACGCGGTAGCCTCGCTCGGCTGCACCATCGGTCCTTTCCTGGCCGTGGTGGTGGCCGGCTTCCGCGCCGGGTCGGCGATCTCCGGAATCGGCCTGTTCGTGGCGTACGCGGTGGGCATGGGGCTCGCGGTAGGGGCCGCGGCGCTGGCGGCCGCGCTGGCCCGCGATTCACTGGTACGCCGTACCCGGCGGGCCGCCCCGCTGCTCGGGCGCGTCGCCGGCCTGCTGCTGATGGTCACCGGCGGATACGTGGCCTGGTACGGCTGGTACGAGGTGCGAGTCCTCAGCGGCCGAGGTGACCCGGACGACCCGATCATCGACGCGGCCGGCACCGTTCAGACAGCGCTGAGCGGCTGGCTGGCAGGGCTGGGTCCGGGTGTCGTCGCCGCGGCGGCGCTGGCGCTGCTCGCCCTGGCGACCGGGGTGACACTGACGCGCCGGCGCCGAGCACCGGCCCCGCAGGACCGTCGCCCGTCCGACTGAGGATCGGGCCGGTCGTCGTCGTGCCGGTGGCTCGCCCGCCGCGTGCGGCCGACGAGCCACCGGGACACGTCCGTCAGCCGTTGTCGATCAGGCTGGCGATCTCGTTGTAGATGAGGTGTGCCTTCGCCCCCTGGTTGGACGGGCACCCACCGAGGTGGTGCAAAGCGATGACGCGGTGATTGGCGTCGAGCACCGGGGAGCCCGAGTTGCCGCCCGAGGTGTCGCAGCTGTAGCTGATGTTCCAGGTGTTGTAGTTCGCGTTACGCACCGTGCAGACAGCGCCGTTCTGGGTGTCCTCGTAGATCGACAGTCGCTTCGGGCTGCCGTCACCGTGCCCGGGCACGTACATCCGGGTGCCGGTGCTGGTCGCGGTCGTCCTGAGGTAGAGCGTGCCGAATCCCTGGATCGCGGCGAAGTTGTTCACCGAGTAGAGCGCGTAGTCCAGCTGGCCCGAGCCACCGCTGCTCACCCGGTAGAGGGTCGCACCGCTCACCTTCGTGCCCGGGCCGGGGTTGTTGCCGCCGCAGGTGGCGCACTGGTAGTTGAACTGCGCCTCGCTGGCGCTGACCGTGGACTGGGTCGAGAAGCAGTGCTTGTTGGTCAGCATCCGGTTGGTGTTCCCGACCCGCCAGGTGGTGCACAGTCCGCCGCCACCGATGAGCAGTCGTGCCACCGCCCGGCCACGGGCGTACTCGGTGGGGTGGGTGCTCTGGTAGCAGGCCACGTCCCGGCGGGCGTCGGTGCTGCAGACGGACGTGGTCGAGAAGTTGTGCGCGGCGATCTCGGCCTGGTCGTAGCCGCGCCAGAACCGGTCGACGTCGACGACCGTGCGAGCGGGTCGCGCGCTGTGCAGCGTCACCACGGCGGTGTCCCCCGTCACGGACATCGCCCAGAAACCCGGACCGCCGTCGGTGGTGTAGTCCGAGCCGGTCCTCCGGTCGAGGCTCCGGCCGTACCGATAGCTCTCCCGGCCGTCCGGGCTGGACACCGTGACGTGGTCTCCCTCGTTCAGCCGCAGGGAGCGGAAGTGGACCTTGATGTAGGTGGCACCGGGGTGCCGGATGACCTGACGGGCGCCCGGCCGGCCGGCGGCGCGGACGGCGTCGATAGTGCGCAGCTCACCCACGGTGGTGACGCCCTCGGCGGAGAACTGGTCCGCCTCCGGCGCCCGGACCGACGCCGGCGCCACCGGCCGGGCCGGTTCCGCCCCGGCGGCGGGCGCCGGCAGCAGGCTCGCCCCGAGCACCCACACGCCGAGCGCAATCGCCGCGTGCCGCGCGCCGTGCCGCAACATGTCTCTCATCCGCACTCCTTCCCGAGGAACGGCGGATGCCGTCCCGACAGGCTCCTCGCCGGAGCCATTGATAGAAGCATATCGATTGCTTGCGGGATACGGAACCGCCGGATCGGCGGCCGGTCAGCCCTTGCGCCACGTCCGGTCGATCGTGCGCGGTGGCGGTGGAGGTCGGCGGCGTCGGTGCTGGGCCGGGTGCCGAAGGCGCCGAGCGCACCGGACGAGGGCGCCGCGGAGCGGGCGCGAGAGCGGGCCGGCCACCAGGCCGCCCGGCGTGGGCAGGCCGCTCTCGCCGCCCCGGACGCGTGCGGTGGCCTACATCGGGAGTCGGACCCGAGGCCGGCGATCCGCCAACCGGTCTGCCGGCTCGGGCTACGTCACGAGTCGTCGCGCAACCGGGTCACGGACCGAGGCATCAGAACCACCACAGCGGTTCCGGACGACCGCAGTGCGGCGTAGCCGTGCAGATTCTTGTCGATCTCGCGCCAGCGGGCCCACAGCCGCGATCGTTCGTCGCCCGTCGCCGCACGACCACGCACCGGCCGGGGCCCGCCGACCAGGCCGACGGTCGCGTCCGGGTGCGCCTGCAGGTTCTTGGCAGGGCCTGGGTGCGGCTCGGCCACTCCTGCACCGGATCGACCGCTGTCACGCCGGTTGCACCACGGACCGTTGCCGGGACCTGGCCCGAAAGGGGGTGCCAGATGAACCATCCACGGCACGATGCCGGCCTGGCGGAGGGCGGGTGGCGCGTGGAACGCTCACGTCATGCGCATCGCCGAGCACATTGCCGCGCTGGAAGAGGACGGCCTCCGGCTGGCAGAGGCGACGGGCCGGGCTGGTCTGGACGCACACGTGCCCACCTGCCCCGGCTGGCAGGTCCGCGACCTGCTGCACCACGTCAGCGGGGTACACCGCTGGGCCAGGGCCCACGTGACCACGGGACGCCGCCTGCCTTACGCCGCTCGGGAAGAGGCGGAGTTCTTCGCGGCAGTCGACGACGACGAGTTGCTGGACCGGTTCCGGGAAGGCCACCGCGCACTCGTGGATGCGCTGGCAGCGGCTGACGAGAACGTCGAGTGCTGGACGTTTCTGCCCGCACCCTCGCCGTTGGCGTTCTGGGCACGTCGCCAGGCTCACGAGACCGCCGTACACCGCGCCGATGCCGACTCGGCGCTCTCCACGGTCCCGTCCTGGGATCCGCCCTTCGCCGCCGACGGCATCGACGAACTGCTCATCGGCTTCTTCGGCCGGCCCGGTGGGCGTCTGGTGGCCGATCCACCCCTCAGCATGGCCCTGGTGCCCACCGATGTCGACGCGAGATGGACCACCTACATCGAGCCGGCCGGGCACCGCCTGGTCGCCGGTGAGATGCCGGCCCAGCTGACCGTCACGGGACCTGCATCCGAGCTCTACCTGTTGCTGTGGAACCGGGGTGGGACCGAACGCCTTGAGCTACGCGGGGACGCGGCCGTCCTGGAGCTGTGGCGGACACGGGCCGCTGTCACCTGGAGCTGACGCGGCGGTCCCGGCAAGGTCACCCGTGGTTCCGCGGGTGTCGGCCGCTCGGCGTGGTCAGAGGCCGGCGGCGTCGTCGTAGCGGCGCCGCAGGTCGGCCATCTCCGATGTGGGCAATGCCTCCCTGAGGGCCAGTTCCTCGTACCTGTCGGGGAACATCTCCCGTAGCCGGTCGACGAACCTGACGTCGGCGGTCGCCTCGACCACCTCGATGCCGGGAGGATCGGTGGTCATGTCCATGATCACCGGGCCGACGAGTTTGACCGCCCCGTCCCAGTGACGCTTCTGTTCGGCGACACCGCAGAGGTGGAAGCCGTAGATCGTCCGGACCTCGGCCAGTGTGCTGGCCCCGCTGGGCTCGTGGCCGTAGACATGGACTCCGCAGATGACCTTCGGCACGGCCTGCTCTCCGGCTGTCACCTGTGGGGCGGGGTGCCCGGCGTGATGGTGATGTGCCGGGTCCGCCCGCTCGAGGGTCGTACGCATCCGGGCCAGGATCTCCTCGCGGAGGACCGCCGGACCCGTCCTCGTGCTGGTCGAGGTGACGACGGCGGCCACACCGATCGACGCGGCCAGCAGGCACACCTCGATCCACACGAAGCGACTGCGGTACCAGCCGCTGACGCCCAACCGGGAAATCATGATCGATCTTCACCTCGTCGCGGTTGCTGATGGTGGCGGCGGGCAGCGGACGACGCACTGCCGGCACAGCGATGCCCGCGGCGCGCAGGCCCCGCCGACGGTGGGGTGGCGCGTGCCGCGCCACCCCACCGCAGATGCTGTTACCGAGCGGTGCAGGTGAGGGTCGGTGTGGAGTTGGTGCCGTTCCAGGAGGCGTTGAAGCCGAAGCTGGTGGTGGCGTTGGCACTCAGGGAACCGTTGTAGGCGACGTTCGACGCGGTGACCGACGAACCGTTCGAGGTGACCGTCGCGTTCCAGGAGTTCGTGATGCTCTGGCCGTTGGGCCAGTTCCATGCCACCGTCCATCCGGAGATGGCGGCGTTGCCGGCCCGGACGGTGACCTCGGCGCCGAATCCACCGGACCACTCGTTCGTCTTGCGGAAGGTGGCGGTGCAGGCACCGTTTCCGGCCGGCGGCGGCGTGGTGGGCGGCGCAGTCGTCGGCGGCGCGGTCGTCGGCGGCGGCGTGGTGGGCGGCGGCGTCGTCGGCGGGTTGCCGCCGCCACCGAAGATCACGTCACTGCAGAGGTAGTACGGCTGGTCGAGGTGGGCCGCCTGCCAGATGGTGTAGACGACGTGCCGCCCGGTGCGGTTGCCCGCGTTCACCTGCGCCTCGTAGAGCCCGGTGGTCGGGTAGCTGCCGGTGCGGAGTACCAGGTCGAGGCTGTTCCAGGTGAGGGGCTGGGTGGTCGGGTCGAAACCCTGCTTGGTGATGTAGATCAACATGTAGTCGGCACCGTGCCGAGCACCGTCGGTCAGCGTCAGGGTGAAGTTGTTCGGCATCGGCTTCGCGGTCCATGCGCCGACCGCGTCGAGCGAGGCGTACAGGCCACCCTGGGTGCGACCGCCGCTGCACAGCTGTCCGTTCGGCACGGCGGCCTGGTGGTTGCCGCCGACGTTCTCGCGGTACAGGCCGTTCCAGTTCCACATGGTGTTCGGGTTGGCCTGCCACGCCTGCCAGCACATCGGGTCGGTCTGGGCCATGGTGGGGTTGAGGTGGTCGGAACCCCAGCGCTCGTAACATCCGTAGTTGCGGGACGGCGGATTGGTGACCGATCCGTGCGCCGAGGCCGGACCGGCCTGGTTGACGACGACCATCGTGAACGAGGCGACGAGAACTGCGACCGCGGCCAGTCCCAGACGGCGTGCTGTCCGTGAGATTTTCATGATGCTCCAGTGGATGCGCCGACGCCCAGTGGCCCTCGCTGGGTGCCCACCCCGGAGAAGGTGACGCCGATCGATTCAAGCCGTCCGAGAGGTGGACGGCACTGCTGCCCAGCAGCGCTTGGCGACTCCCGGCCACGACCCTAGCAGAGACAGCCGTCAATGTAAACTGATGCCGTCGCACCCGCACGGCCGCCCGTGGTTCGAGGGTCACGGCTTCCACCAGCCGGGCGGCGCTCTACCGGACGGACACGACCCACCGGATCAGACCGCGGGGACCGCGCGCACCTCCCGCTCCGCCGTGGCTCCCCGCTCGCCGTGCGAGGCGGCTCGGCCGGATTCGAGGACGTGGTAACGGTTCGCCACATGAACGCTTGGGGGTGGACGCTAGCCAGGCGGCTACGGCTGCCACAACGAGGCCACAGCAGGCGGTCAGGGTGGCCCGCCCGCGCCTTACCGGAACCTGTGAGCAATGCGTCGGGCGTCGTCGGATCGATCAGGCGAGGTGATGGGCACATGACATGAGAGCGGGGGGGTCGGGCCGTGCGATCGTTCAGGTATTCACGATTCGCACATCGGACGGCAACCATGGCGGTTCTCGCACACAGCATCAGGAGCATCGACGACGACGTCGTCCGCATGCTGCGCGCCGGCGCAGGCACGACATACCTGCACACCGCTCGGGGGCGGGGAGTCTCACTGCGACCGGTTCCCGCGCGGGGACAGATCACGCAGACACCCGGGAGCGACACGGCGCACTGTCACGCCTCGACATCCCGGCCCGTGCCCGGAACACGGTCCCGTTGAGCACCTGCCGGTGACGGTCTTCTTCCCGATTGCTCTGTTGCGCGGTGACTGTGCTGGTCGGCCGTCCGGCCGTCGCACGGCCCCTGTGCACCACCGGCACGCCGCACTAGTCTCCTCACCGCAACCCCCTGGGCCGCCAGGCCACCGGCGATGATGGCGGCACCTCACGGCGACCGGAGGCGCGTGTGCCCGACGAGATCGACGACTCCTTCCTCGCTCTCCCGCTGGCCCGCCTGGCCGACGCCGCCCTGTCCCGGGCTCGGGACCGGGGCGCGCGGTACGCCGCGCTGCGGGTCCAGCGGGTCCGCTCCGGGCGGACGGTCGTGTACGACGGGGCGCTGCGGGCGAGCGAGGAGGAGACCGAGACCGGTCTCGCGGTACGGGTGCTGCACCGGGGCGCGTGGGGTTTCGCCGCCGTGCCGGAGCTGACGCCGGAGTCGGCGGCACGCGCCTGCGACGACGCGCTGGCGCTGGCCCGAGCCTGCGCCGACGTGGGCGGGATGCCGGTGGCGCTCGCGCCCGAGCCCGCGTACGCGGCGGTGACCTGGACCTCGCCGTACCGAATCAACCCCTTCGACGTGCCGGACAGCGAGCGGGCGGAGCTGCTGAGCCACTGGTGCGCCCGGCTGCTGGCGCACGACTCGGTGGCGCACGTGCTGGCCCGCGCCTCCGCCGCACAGGAGAACACGTACTACGCCGACCTGGGCGGCACGAGCGTCACCCAGCAGCGGGTCCGGGTGCACCCGCAGGTGCTGGCGGTGGGCCGGCACCCGCGCGACGGCGGCACCCAGACCCTGCGCACCGTCGCCCCGCCGGTGGCCCGCGGCTGGGAGTACCTGCACGGCGAGGGCTGGGACTGGGCCGGTGAACTCGCCGGGCTGCCGGCGCACCTGGCCGAGAAGGTGCAGGCGCCACCGGCGCGACCTGGCCGCTACGACCTGGTGATCGACCCGTCGCAGCTCTGGCTCACCATCCACGAGTCGGTCGGGCACGCCACCGAGTACGACCGGGCGCTGGGCCAGGAGATGTCGTATGCGGGCGGCACCTTCGCCACCCCCGAGTCGGCCGGGCGGCTGCGGTACGGCTCGGCGTTGATGACGGTTGACGCCGACCGGTCGGCCGCGCACGGGCTGGCCACTGTCGGGTTCGACGACGAGGGCGTGGCCGCGCAGTCCTGGCCACTGATCGAGGAGGGTGTGCTCGTCGGCTTCCAGCACGACCGGGCCTCGGCCGCGCAGGCCGGCCTGCCGCGTTCCTCCGGGTGCGCGTACGCCGAGTCGTACCGGCACACGCCGATGGCCCGGATGCCGAACGTGTCGCTGCGCCCGGCGGTGGACGGGCCGGACACGGCGGCCCTGATCGCGGGCGTGACCGACGGCTTCTACCTGGCCGGCTCGGACAGCTGGTCGATCGACATGCGACGGCGGCAGTTCCAGTTCACCGCCCAGCGCTGGCACCGCATCCGCAACGGGCGGTTGGCCGGGCAGGTGTCCGGTGCCGCGTACCAGGCGGAGACCACGGCGTTCTGGTCGTCGCTGTGCGGACTGGGCGGGGAGGGCACCTGGCTGCTCTCCGGCGCCGACATGTGCGGCAAGGGGCAGCCGGTGCAGGCGAGCGCGACCAGCCACGGCTGCCCGGCTGCGGTGTTCCGTGGCATCGACGTCGTCGACACCGGAGGGCGGGACGGGTGAGGGGGATCCAGGACGTCCTGGAAGCGGCGCTGCGGCACCGGCGCGACGCCGACGAGCTGATGCTGATCGCCGACGAGACGGCCGCCGCGCACGTGCGCTGGGCGGGCAACGCGCTGACCACAAACGGCAGCGTCCGGGCCCGCCGGGTGACGGCGGTGGCGGTACGGCACGCCGCCGCCGGCGTACACGTCGGGCTGGTCGGTCACGGCGGCGCGCTCGGCGACGACCTGCCCGACCTGGTCCGCGCGGCCGAGCGGGCCGCCCGCGACGCGCCGCCCGCAGCCGACGCGGCGTCGCTGCCCGCGCCGTGGCGGACGCCGTCCTGGGCGGAGCCGCCCGGCGGCACCTCGGCCGACGCGTTCCGTGAGGTGCTGCCCGGCCTGGCCGACGCGTTCGCGGCGGCCGGGCGGCGGCAGCTCTACGGCTACGCCGAGCACCGCGTGGTCACCACCTGTCTCGCCGCGTCGACCGGCGCCCGCCTCCGGCACCTGCAGTCCAGCGGCCTGTTCGACCTCAGCGTGCGTGACGGCGACGAGTCGGCCTGGGCCGGTGTGACAGCGCCGGACCTGGTGAAGCTGGACGTGCCGGCACTCGCTGCCGAACTGTCGGCGACGGTGGGGCGGCCCGGCTGCCGGGTCGAACTACCACCGGGGCGTTACGAGGTGCTGCTCACCCCGAGTTGCGTCGCCGACCTGATGCTGCACCTCTACCTGGCCGCCGGGGCACGCGGCGCCCTGGACGGGCGCACCGCGTTCAGCCGCCCGGACGGCCGGCTGCCGATCGGTGAGCGCCTCACCGCGCTGCCGCTGACGCTGCGCAGCGACCCGGACCATCCGCTGCTGCCCTGCGCCCCGTTCACCGTCGGCCGGGGCACCGACGACCTGACCGCCGTAGTGGACAGTGGACTGCCGCTGCGGCCGACCCGGTGGATCGACAAGGGCGTGCTGACCGCTCTCGTACAGACCCGGCACACCGCCGCGCAGACCGGCGCGCCGCTGACCCCGATGGTGGACAACCTGGTGCTGGAGGGCGGACCGGACGCGCCGTCGCTGCCCGAGATGGTGCGCTCCACCCGGCGCGGCCTGCTGCTCACCTCGCTGTGGTACCTGCGCGACGTCGACCCGGCGTCGCTGCTGCTGACCGGCCTCACCCGCGACGGCGTGCACCTGGTGGAGGACGGCGAGATCGTCGGTACGGTGCACAACTTCCGGTTCAACGAGAGCCCGCTGTCGCTGCTGGCCCGGGCCACCGAGGTCGGCCTGCCGGTGCCGGCGCTGCCCCGCGAGTGGGGTGACTACTTCACCCGGATGGTGACGCCGCCGCTGCGGGTGCCCGACTTCCTCATGTCAGCGGTGAGCCCGGCGACCTGAGCGGCGACGCGGTCGGGCCGATCAGGACGGCGGCCCGAACAGCGCGGCGAACCGGTCAAGCGTGCGCCGGTCGTACACGAGCTGTTTCTGCGGCGGGTACGGACGCCGGGCCGGCGGCACGTACCCGGCCTCGCCGCGCCGGGGCAGCGTCCCGTCCGGGCGGCGCAGGTGCGGGCCGTGGAAGAACCAGCAGAGCTGGCCGACCAGCTCAGCAAAGACCAGCGGGTGCAGGTCGGCCGGGTACATCGCGAGGTGGCAGCGGGTGGCCCGGAACTCGCCGCGCGGCCCGAACGTGTTACCGAACAGGACGTGACCGAAGACGTCGTGCACGGCCCGGAAGATGTCGTTGTGCAGCAACTCTTCCCCACCGGCCCGGACCTCGGCGGAGGCGCGCAGCGGATGCTCGCCGTCCCCGCCGGCCGGTCCGTGCCCGTGGCGGGTGAGGAACACGTGCAGCAGACCGGTGGCGCGGACCCGTGCGACCAGGTCCCGCGAGTCCCGGTACGGCTGCCCCGGCCCGGTCCAGGGCAGCACCCGGATGCCCGCCTCGCCGATCAGTCGGAACTGCCGCAGGTTCTCCTGGGCCAGCCGGGCGTACGCGTGGGCCGTGCCGGTCGGGTCGGTCACCATCGGTGCGGCGTCGTAGCGGTCGGCCACCTCCCGGCAGAACTCCTCGTCGACGCGCAGCGGCTCGGCGGCCAGCCGGTCCAGCCGGGCGGCGGGCACCCCCGCGCGCGCCGCCGCCCGGTCGGCGTGAGCCTGGGCCAACGCGCCGAGACGTACGGTGAGTGCCTGGTCGTCGCCGCTCATCGATCCGAGCGTCAGTCCTCCCCCAGCCACAAGTTGGTCAGGTCGCCGTTGAGCACCGGGTACGGCAGCCAGTTACGCACCCGGTGCCCGCGCAGCCAGTACTGGTGGGCGAAGAGGATCGGCACCACGGCGCAGTCGCGCAGCACCTCCCGCTCGGCGGCCCGCCAGTGCGCGTTGGCTGTCGTCTCGTCGGCGCAACTCAGGGCCGCGTCGATGTGCTCGTTGACGACCGGGTTGTGGTAGTGGCCGAAGTTGGACCCCCAGTCGTCGTTGTCGGAGACGCCGGAGCTGTCGAAGAGTGCCTGGAGGTAGACCCGGGCGTTGTTGCCGTGCCAGTCCGGCTCCCAGCCGGACAGCGCCACGTCCCAGCGGCCGTCGCGGGCCCCGTCGGCCCGGCCGAGGTACGTGCCGAACAGCTCGGTGATGCCGGCCGGGACGAGATCGAGGGTGATCCCGGCCCGGGCGCACGCGGTCCGGACCACCCGCGCGGTCTCCGGGTGGATGTCCCGGTCGCGGTAGACCAGCTTCAACGTGATCCCGTCGGGGTAGCCGGCGTCGGCGAGCAGCCGGCGGGCCCGCTCCGGGTCGCCGGTGCCATCGTTCGCGGCGTACGGGGCGAACGGCCGGTGCGCGCGGCACAGCGGCGGCAGGATCTGCTCGGCGATGTCGTTGAGGCGCGGCCCGCCCCAGACCTCGACCACAGTGGTCTTGTCGATCGCGTACTGCAACGCCTCCCGGACCTCCCGGCGGGCCAGCGCCCCGCCCTCGTTCGGGCTGAGCACGTTGATCACCAGGTACGGGCTGAACAGCCCGGCCGGCCAGACCTCCAACCGCGGGTCCCGGGCCGCGAACATCTCCGGCAGCCGCTCGGTCAGCGGCTGGATGTCCCACATCATGTCGGCGTCGCCGCCGATCACCATGTCGTGGCAGGTCTTCTCGTCCAGCCCCTGCCGAACCTCGATGCGGTCCACATGGGCGGCCCGGACCGGGTCGGTGGCCGGATCCCAGGTGCGGCTGCGCTCCAGCGTGATCAGCCGGTCCGGCGCGTAGCGGGTGATCCGGTACGGCCCGATGGAGCCGATCCGCTGGTCCAACTCGGCGCTGCCGGGCACGAACCAGAGGTACTCCTCCGGCGCCGGGGAGGCGAACGGCAACGCCAGGATGTTGAGGAAGTCGGGGGTGGGACGGAGGGTGGTCAGCTCCAGCGTCCGGTCGTCGAGCACCCGCAGCCCGGGCACCTCGGCGGCCTCCAGGTAGGGCGCCACCACGCCGAGGTCGCGGGGCAGGGTGAGCAGGTCGTCGCGGAACGCGGCGAGCCCCTCGACCGTGCTCAGGTAGTAGGGCAGTCCGGGGCTGGGCGCCATCGGGTGGGCCAGCCGCTTGATGCCGCGCACCACGTCGGGGGCGGTGAGCGGCCGGGGCCCGTTCGGCAGGTCCCAGCGCAGCCCGTCGCGCAGCGTGAACCGGTAGCGCCGGCCCTCGGCGTCGTACGGTCCGTCCGCCGCCACGGCCAGGTCCGGCACCAGGTCGCCGGCGCGCGTGTGGTCGTGGGTGGCCGGGTACGTGACCAGTTGCCGGGTGTACGCCCGGATGATCCCCCGGGTGACGGTGTGGTACGCCAGCGCCGGGTCGAGGTGATCGACGTCGCCCGCGCCGACCAGGGTGAGTGTTCCGCCGCGGCGCGGCCCGGCCACGCCGGAGGTCAGCCCGGTGACCGTCGGAGTGCCAGATGCTGTCATTCGGACTCCTCCAGCCAGAGGTTCGACAGGTCGAACCAGCGGTCCACGGTGGGCATGGCGATCGCGTTGCGGACCCGCCGGCCCTTGCGGTGCGGGATGGTCGGGGCGTGCACGAGGATCGGCACGATAGCGGCGTCCCGCATGACGTGCAGGTCGACCTGGTGCCACAGCTCGGTGGCGCGGGCCCGGTCGGTGGCACCGAGCGCCTCCTCGATCAACCGGTCGACCTCCGGGTTGCTGTATCCGCCGTAGTTGCTGGTGCCACGCGACGTGTTGGTCTGGAACATCGGCTGCACATAGGTGCGCCCATTCGGCCCGAACCAGTCGGGCGTCCAGGACGGCGCGGAGATGTCCCACGCCCCGGCGCGGGCGTTGGCCGGGTCGCGCAGGAACTGGTAGTACTCGGCGTGGCCGAGGGCGACCAGCCGGACGCTGATGCCGCCCTTCTCCAGGTCGGTGGCGTAGGAGCGGGCCACCTCCGGGTTGGCGTCCACGTCCCGGTGCACAGCGGTGAGGGTGAGCCCGTCCGGGTAGCCCGCCTCTGCCAGCAGCGCCCGGCAGCGCTCCGGGTCGCCCCGGTCGCCCGGCGTCGGATAGAGGTTGAAGTCGACGTGCCCGTCGTTGCCGGGCGGGATCGCGGTATGCCCGGGCAGCATCACCGTCCCGGCCTCCAGGTCGTGGTAGATCTCCGCGATCGCCGCCTTGTTGATGGCGTACGCGATGGCCTGGCGCACCCTGAGTTTGCTCGTCGCCCGGTCGGCGTTCGGGCTGAGCATGTTGAACACCAGGTACGGGTTGAGCGCGTAGCCGAGGTCGTTGCCCGGGTCGGTGGGCGGCACGTCGTACGGCTCGGTGATCGGCGACGCCCAGGACAGGTCGGCGCGGCCGCTGTCGATCATCTCTCCCACCTGCTGCGGGGTGGCGACCTCCATGGTCACCTCGACCCCGTCCAGGTACTGCTGGCGCACCGGGTCGGACGCCCTGCGCCACATCGGGTTGCGTTCCAGCCGCACCGACTCGCCGTGGACGTACTCGACGACCCGGTACGGCCCGTTGGCGCGCACCCGCCGCCGGAACTCCGCGCTGTCCGGCAGCACCTCGTCGTACTCGACCGGGGCGGCGGAGGCGAAGTGCAGCGCCAGGATGTGCAGGAAGTCCACCGCCGGTCGGACCAGCTCGAAGACGATGGTCCGGTCGTCCGCGGCCCGGACACCGGCGATCTCGTGGCTGTTCTGGAAGTCGGCCAGCTCGGCGGCGGTCGGCTCGGCCGAGGTGATCGCCGCGGCGTACGCGTCGCAGTACTCGGCCATTCCCCGGATGGTGCTGGTGAAGTAGCCGATCCCGCCGGCCCGCAGCACCGGGTTGGCCATCCGCTTGAAGCCGCGGACGAAGTCACCGGCCGTCACCTCGCGGGGCGGGTCGGTGTCCCAGTACACGCCGGGGCGCAACCGGACGGTGTAGCGGGTGTGGCCGTCGCTGATGCCGCCGTTGGCCGGCGTCGGCACCGCCTCGGCCACATCGGGCACCGGGGTGATGGCCGACGGGTCGCGCAGGTCGGCCACCGGCCGGTAGGTGAAGAGCTGGCGGGCGAAGAGCCTGATGATCTGCCCGCCGAGCATGTAGTAGGCGCAGGCCGGGTCCAGATGGTCCATGCTGCCCGGCCCGTAGAGCCGCAGGGTTCCCCCGTACCGGGGCTGACCGCCGTTCATCGACACACCTTTCGTCGCTCTGGTCGCTGCTGCCCGTGCCCGCTCGTGCTCAGGTGGGTGCGAGCACGGTCCGCGCCACGCCGGCCCGCAACTGCGACGGCAGCAGCGGCTCCCGCAGCAGCGTGGTGAAGCGGTCGGCGACGTCGCTGCCCGGGTCGCCGGCGGCCAACCAGTCGTCGACCAGGCGGCCCCCTTCGGAGTAGGTGACCGAGTACGCGCGCCACAGCGGGTCGGCGAGGAACCTGACCATCTGCTCGGCGCGCTCGGGTGGCAGCAGCATCCACCGCCGCAGGTACGCGAGCGCCTCCGCCCGGTCGCCGCCCTCGTCGTGCAGCAGCAGCGCGGCGTCCACCCTGGCCGGTAGGAGGCGCACCACGAGGCCACGCATCCGCTCCACCCGCTCGCCTTCGACGTGGACGCCCTCCCCGGCGAGGATGCGCGCGGTCCACTCCCCCCAGCCGGGGCCGGGCACCGCGTCCACGGCCGCCTCGGCCATGCCCTCGGCGACCAGGCACCGGGGCGTGTGGACGAGGGCGATGGTGTGCTCGTCCTGGCCGCCGCCCCGGACCAGACCGGCCTCCTTGAGGCAGTGTTCGGTGTGGTGCCCGGGGTACGACTCGTGCGCCACGATGATCGGCAGCGCAGCCACCGACCGGCCGCTCGCCGCGTTCAGCGCCACGGTGGAGCGGAAGCCGCCCAGGTAGCGGTTGTAGGCGTTCCACGGCGCGTCCCGGACCACCGTGTACTCGACGCGTTCGGTGGCGGGGAGGCCGAACAGGTCCCGGGTCCGCTCGCGCAGCGCGTCGGAGACCGCCTGCACGCAACGGTGCAGCCGCTCCGGCGGGACGGTGTTGCGCCGGTAGAACTCCTCCACCCGGTCCACGAGCGGTCCCCGGCCGGGCAGCAGCGCGTCGATCTCGTCGTGCACCACCGCGTACCGCTCCGGCGGGGTGCGGCCCACCTCGACGTCGAAGTAGGCGCGCACCTCGTCCTGAAAGGACATCGGGGTGCCGGCGACACGGTCGGCGACCACGCGCAGCGCGGTGAGCTGGGCGGCGAGGTACCGACGGCGGGCCGGTTCGAGGTCGCTGCCGGGAAGCTCGGTAAGCGTCCGGGTAGCCTGGCGGGACAGCTCCCGTGGATCGGCCGGCGGTTCGGCGGCGGCCTGGTCGCGCAGCTTCGGGTCACCGTAGTAGCAGTCGACGAGCCCGTCGACATGCCGGCCCAGGCGCAGGCCGAGCAGCAGGTAGTCGCGTACCAGAGGATTCACCCGTCCACCTCCGGGCGGACGGCGGTCAGGTCCACGGCGTACCCCTGCGCCGGCAGCGGCCGGAGCCCGTCAACTCGGTCCGGTTGCCTCGGCGTGACCACCGGCGCACGGTGCAGGATCGGCACCACAGCCACGTCGGCGACCGCGCGTTCCGCCGCTGCCTGCCAGGCGGCGTCGGCCCGCCACGGCTCGGCCGCGTCCAGCGCCCGCTCGATCAGCGCGTCCACCTCGGGCGAGGCGTAGCCACCGTGGTTGGCGCCGCCGGGTACCGGGGTGGCCTGCAGCATGGCCTGCGCGAACACCCGCCCGTTGTGTTCCAGCCAGTCGGGCACCCGCGCGGCCACCGCGAGCTGCCAGCCGCCGGTCGTGCCGGGCCGGCGCAGCGCCTCGGCGTAGGCGGCGTCGGCGAGCCCCACCGCGCGGGTCGGGAGACCGGCCCGGATGAGACCGGCCGCGCAGGCGTGCGCCACCTCGGGTCCGAGGCCGGAGTGCGGGTGGATCAGGACCAGCGGGGGGTTGTCGGCGTGCCCGGCCGAGGCCAGCAGGTCGCGGGCCCGCGCCGGGTCTCCGGCGCCCTCCGGTGTCGGGTACGGGTCGGCGGTGCCGTACCCGGCGTTACCGGGCGGGATCAGCGAGCCCGCCACCCGTACCGGCACGCCGGGGCGGTGGCGCCGGTACAGGTCCGCCACCGCGGTCCTGTCCACGGCGAGCGCCGCGGCCTGCCGTACCCGGAGGTCGGCCCAGACCGGGTCGCGCAGGTTGAGCACGAGGTACGGATCGAGCACCCAGCCGAGCCCGCCGTCGACCGGCTCGGCGGCCGGCAGCCCGCCGACGGCGGGCGCGGCGGACACCTCGGCCGGCCCGGCCGGGCCGCCGGCGCGGCCGGTGCCGTCGCTCAGGCGCAGCTCGACGCGGTCGGCCTCGGCCCGCCGGTACGGGTCGACGGCCGGCTCCCAGGCCGGATTGCGGACCAGCTCGACCCACTCGCCGGGCCGGTGCCGCCGTACCCGGTACGGGCCGTTGACGCGCAGGTGGGCGGTGGCCTCGGGGCTGCCGGGAACGAACGCGTCGTGCTCGACCGGCACGGCGGACGCCGCGGGCAGGGCGAGCATCTGCACGAAGTCCAGCGCGGGCCGGGCCAGCTCGATGACGAGCGTCTCGTCGTCGAGCGCGAAGACGCCGGGAATCTCGTGCGCGTTCTGGTACGCGGCGAGCGTGGCCGCGTCGGCGGCCCGGCGGGTGGTCGCCGCCGCCCACGCGGTGGCGAAGCCGGCCATGCCGCGCACGGTGGTGGCGAAGTAGGCGAGCGACGGCGAGGGCCGGACCGGGTTGCACATCCGCTTGAAGCCGCGGACCACGTCGTACGCGGTGACCGGACGCCGGTCGGGGGTGTCCCAGCGGACGCCGGGGCGCATGTGGAACACGTAGCTGCGGTGGCTGGCACCGAGCCCGGCGTTCCAGGTGGAGGGGACGTCGAGGGCGAGGTCGGGCACCGGAGTGACGGCCTGCCAGTCGCGGACGTCCCGGGCGGTCTGCCAGGTGACGAGCTGGCGGGTGTGCAGCCGGACGAACGGGGCCGCCGACGCCGGGGCGCAGCTCGGGTCCAGCGGGGCGGCGTCGGTGGGCGCGGCCACCCGCAGCGTGCCGCCGCGGCGGGGCGGTACGGCGTGCGCCGGCTCCGGCCGGTAGGGGGCGACGGTCATGACAGCTCCCGTACCAGGTCGGCGATCGCGTCGACGGCCTGGTCGACCTCGTCGGCGGTGTTGTACAGGTGGGTGCAGATGCGGGCGGCGTAGTGCTGGTGCGGCGAGCCGGCGATGTCGAACTCGGTCCACCGGGTCCAGATCCGGTGCCGGTTCTCCAGTTCGTCAACGAGGCGGGCGAACTTGGTGATGTTCCAGCCGTCCGACGGGTCGGGGAACGGGTTGAAGGCCACTACCGGCGCGGTGAGCCGGCCGTCGGTGAGCGGCGAGTACAGGGACTCGACGCCGAACCGCTCGGCGATCCGCGCGCGGGTGTGGTCACCGAGCGCCACCGCGTGCCGCTCGATCCGGTCCCGGCCGATCCGGTCCCACAGCTCGCACGCCTTCGCCAGCGCGGCGCCCCGGGCGATGCTGGCGCTGCCGGCGCTCTGCAGGTAGTCACCCATGTTGTAGCTCTCCACCCGGGTGGTGGTACGCGGCGGCGGGGCGCCCATCATCGGGTACCAGGTGGAGATGACCGGCCAGAAGGTCGGCAGCGGCAGCGGGTTGTGCTCGGGGTGGACCTTGTTGCGGACGTAGAGCAGCCCGGTGCCGAGCGGCCCGCACTGGAACTTGGAGCCGGAGCAGGTGACGAAGTCCGGTCCGAGCGCCCGCAGGTCGGTGTCGAACAGGCCGGGCAGCAGCGCGCCGTCGACCACGGTGGTCAGGCCATGCCGCTGGGCCAGGTCGCAGAGCTGGCGTACCGGCATCCGGGTGCCGGTGAACAGCGTGACCGCGGCGAACGCCAGCACCTTCGTCCGCGGCGTGATCGCCCGGGCGAACAGGTCGACGATCTCCTCGGCGGTCACGTCCGGGCCGACCGGCGGGGTGAGCACGGTGAGTGTGATCCGGTGCCGGTTGCGCAGCAGGTTGAAGTTGGACAGCACCGAGTAACACTCGTGGCTGGTGGTGACGACCTCGTCGCCCTCGTGCAGGTCGAGCCCGTTGATGACCCGGGCCACGCCCTCGGTGGCGTTGTGGCAGATCACCATCTCGTCCTGGTCGACGCCGAACGCCCGGCCGATGGCGGCGCGGTGCTCGGGATACATGCCGGGCGGGTAGACGTTGCGCAGCCCGCCGTTCCACTCCCGGGTCACCCGGTCGTTGACGTCCAGCACCTCGTACGGCATCACGCCGATGGTGCCGGTGTTGAGGTGGACCGCGTCGGGCTCCATCGCGAACAGCGACCGCAGCTCCGCGAAGGAGGCGGTGCGCAGCGGGTCGGCCGGTGCGGGCGGTCCGCCGGTGCGGGAGGTCGTCGTGGTCGCGGGGTCGTCGGTCACGCTGACGCGCATGGCGTCCCTCCTGTCAGGAGCTGGCACCCGCCAGCGAACTTACCATATGATTCTCAAGTAAAGAGCTGTCCTGCTGCCCGCCCGTCCGACCGCGCCGGGCTTCCCGGCGCGTCACCTCCGCAGAGCAGGGAGAAGCGATGAACGCGTGCCACACCGGCGGTTGGCCGGACACCGAGGCCCCACACCGAACGGAACGGTCCGCCGCGTCCGGCTGCTCGTGCGGCTGCGCCGACCGCTGCCGGCCACCGGCGCCCGACACCCGTGGTGACCGGGACCGCAGGCAGGACCAGTTCGACGCCCGGGACCGGGTGCCCTGACGCCGGGCGGGTGGGGGCGGCCGGTACCGCCCCCACCGGAACGGTCAACCGCCGAGCACGTCCGGCAGCCGTACCGCCTTGAACCGCCGGTCGGCGAAGTCGCAGTACCAGACCAGCTCGCTGTCCCAGGCCAGCCCGGTCGGATGCCCCGGCAGCCGGACCGTGGAGAGCATCCGGCCCGACCCGGCGTCCACCGCGTGCAGCAGGCCGTCCTCGAACTCGGCGTAGAGCACGTGCCCCTCGGCGTACGTGAGGCCAGAGGGCGACCCCACCACCTGGTGTTCCCGCTGCACAGTCATGGTCTCGAAGTCCCGCAGCTGGATCACCGCGGGCGCACGCAGGCACAGCCACACGCCCTCCGGCCCGGTCTCCATGCCGGTGACCCGGCCGTTGGAGGGCCGCACCGGCTTCGACCCGACGGTCCGGCCGGTGACCGGGTCGATCAGCAGGATCCGCTTCGGGCGGCCGCCGATCTGGCACAGTTTCCCGTCCGCGTACCCCAGATCGGCCCGTACGTCCGGGTACGCGAAGGACCGGCGCACCGAGCCGTCCGCCGGGTCGATCGCGAAGATCCGCGCGGCATCCTGGTCGGAGTGCCAGAGCCAGGTGCCGTCCCAGGTCAGGCCGCACATGTAGCCGGCCGGGCCGGGCAGGCTGCGCACCACCTCGACCGGCGGTGCGATCGTCGAGCCGCTCACCGTCTCGTTCTCCCTTCGTCTTGCCGACCCGGCCCGCGCCGGGCCGGCGGACGTGCTGGCGGCGGTCAGTCGACGGCCGCCACCGAGGCGTTCAACCGGGCCGCCAGCGCGGCGATGTGCTCCGGCGACGCGCCGCAGCACCCACCCGTCACGGCGAGCCGGTACTCCACCGCCCACCGGGCGACCAGGTCGCCGAACTCCTCCGGGTCGAGCAGCGGTCGCGGGCCGGGCACGCCGTCGCGGCGGTCCTCCAGGTTCGGGTACGCGCCGAACGGGCCGTCGTCGGCGTCGCACAGCGCCCGCAGGCAGCGCTCGGTCGCCTCCGGGGCGGTGCAGTTCACCAGCACCAGCTCGGCCCCGGCGGCGCGCACCGCGCGGGCGGCGTCCACCAGGGAGTCGCCGGACAGCAGCCGGGCCCGGTCGTCGCAGACGAAGCCGACCCAGGCCCGGGCGCCCACCTCGCGCACCTGCTCCACCGCGATCCGCGCCTCGCGGGCGGTGTTCATGGTCTCCACGAGCACCAGCTCCACCCCGGCCCGGACCAGCTCCACGGCCAGCCAGCGGTGCTCCTCGCGCAGTTCGTCGTCGGCCGGCACCAGGTCCGGCCGGTAGCAGTCCTCAACCGGGGCCATCGAGGCGGCGATCCGGGTACCTGGTGCGCCGGCCGCGTTGCGGGCGGCGAGCGCGACGCCGACGGCGGCGTGCACCATCCAGCCGAGCCCGGCGTCCTCCAGGCCGGCGCGGCGCAGCGCCCGCAGGTTGCAGCGCAACGTGTTCGCGGTGAGCACCTGCGCCCCGGCGGTCAGGAACCGCTCGTGAACGTCACGCAGCACGCGCCGCCGGCTGTCCGCCAGCAGCGCCGCGGTGCCCCACCACGGGGCCTGGTACGGCAGCTCGGCGCGCTGCAACTCGGTGGCGAGCCCTCCGTCGAGCACCACCGGGGCGCCGCCGATCGTGAATGCGGACATGTCTCCTCCTTCGCGGGGCGGGAACGGCCGTCAGCGGGTCAGGCACCGTCGCGCAGCGCGGTGACCAGGTCCTCGACGAGGTCGGCCGGATCCTCGATGCCGGGTGAGATACGGATCAGCCGGTCGGTCAGCCCGAGCCGCCGGCGCACCTCGGGCGGCACCGGGCGGTGGGTCATCAGCGCCGGGCACTCGATCAGGGACCGGACCCCGCCGAGGCTGACCGCCGCGGTGAACAGGCGCACCCGGTCGAGCAGCTTGGCC
This sequence comes from Micromonospora sp. CNB394, assembly GCF_000374985.1. Taxonomy (NCBI): domain Bacteria; kingdom Bacillati; phylum Actinomycetota; class Actinomycetes; order Micromonosporales; family Micromonosporaceae; genus Micromonospora; species Micromonospora sp. CNB394. The sequence continues at coordinate 45,652 of NZ_KB895859.1, forward strand.
GGGTCGCCGCGGTACTCGAAGGCGGCGAGCGCGCCGGGCGCTGTCATCTGCCGGGCCGCGACCGCGTGCTGCGGATGCGCGGGCAGGCCTGGATAGCTGACCCGGTCGACGCTCGGCTCGGCCAGCAGCACCGCCACGACCGCCCGGGTGTTCTCGACCTGCCGGGCGGTGCGCAACGACAGCGTCTTCAGGCCCCGGTGGGTGAGGTAGCAGTCGAACCCGCCGGGCGCGTTGCCGGCCACCGTGCGGTACGCCAGGAACCGCCGGTGCAGCTCCTCGTCCTGGTAGACCAGCGCGCCGCCGAGCACGTCGAGATGCCCGGCGACGGACTTGGTGGTGCTGTAGAGCGTGATGTCGGCACCGTGCGCCAGCGGTCGTTGCAGCACCGGCCCGGCGAGCGTGTTGTCCACTACGACGAGGGCGCCGTGCCGGTGCGCGAGGTCGGCCACCGCGGCGATGTCGGCGACCTTGAGCAGCGGGTTCGTGGGCGTCTCCAGCCACACCATGGCCAGTTCCCGGCCGCACCCGGCGAGTGCCCGGTCCCGTTCGGCCGGGTCGGCGAGATCCACCTGCCGTACCGTCACACCGCGTTCCGCGGCGGCGGCGAGCAGCTGGTGGGTGCCGCCGTACACGTCGTCGGAGGCGAGCACGAGCCGGCCCGCGGGCACCACCGACAACGCCGACGTCGCGGCGGCCTGGCCGCTGGTGTAGACGGTGGCGTGGCGGGCGTCCTCCAGCGCGGCGAGGCACTCCTCCAGCGCCTCCCGGTTGGGCTGCTCGCCCCGGGCGTAGAAGTAGCGCGGCGGGTCCTGGGCGGTGCGGTCGTATGTGGTGCTGAGGTGGATGGGCGGCACGACGGCGCCGGTGCCGGGGACGGGTTGCTGGCCGACGTGCACCAGCCGGGTGTCGAACCTCATGACGCTCCCCTCCGGGCGCTGCTCAGAGGAACCGGACGTCGGGGTGGTCGGTGGTCCAGGGTCCGGGCTTCACGCCGGTGAGCAGTTCGCCGACGAGGTCGATCTCGGCGGTGGTGTTGTAGACGCCGAAGGAGAGCCGGACCGTGCCGAGCAGCCCCAGCTCGTCGAGGAACGTGCTGGCGCAGTGCACGCCGCAGCGCACCGCCACGCCGTGCCGGTCCAGGTGCGCCCCGACGTCGTACGGGTGGATGCCCTCGACCACGAACGAGACGATCCCGCTGGGGTCCGCGACCGGGTCACCGACCACATGCACCCGGTCGACAGCCGTGAGCACGTCGACGGCGTGCCCGACCAGTGCCCGGTCGTGCCGGCGGATCGCGTCCCGGCCGAGATCGCGCAGGTAGTCCAGGGCGGCGGCCAGGCCGACCGCGCCGGCCACGTGCGGCGTACCGGCCTCCCACCGCGCCGGCCCGTCGAGGTAGCGGACCGGCTGGTCGGCCGCGACGCCCTTCACGGTGCCGCCGCCCACCTGGTATGGGGGCAGCCCGGCGAGCCGGTCCCGGCGGCCGTGCAGCACGCCGACGCCCATCGGCCCGTACGCCTTGTGCCCGGAGAAGCAGTAGAAGTCGGCGTCGATCTCGCGCACGTCGACCGGACGGTGCGGCACGGCCTGAGCGCCGTCGACCAGCACGAGCGCCCCGACCCGGCGGGCGGCGGCGGTCATCTCCCGGACCGGGTTGACGGTGCCGAGCACGTTCGACACGTGGCTGACCGCGACCAGGACGGTGTCCGGGCCGAGAGCGTCGGCGAACCGGGCGGCGGAGACCCGGCCGTCGGGTCCGGCGGGCACCACTGTCAGCGTGGCGCCCGTCCGGTCGCACAGCCGGCGCCAGGGCAGCAGGTTGCTGTTGTGCTCCATGCCGGTCACCACCACCTGCCGGCCCGGCCCGGCGACGCGCGGGCCGGCGGTGTCGGCGACGAGGTTCACCGCGGAGGTGGTGCCGGCCGTGAAGAGCACCTCTTCCGGGTGCGCCGCGCCGATCGCCCGCCCGACGCGCTCGCGGGCCTGCTCGTACCGCTCGGTGGACGCGAGCCCGAGCCGGTGGTAGCCGCGCCCGACGTTGCTGTTGGCCCCGGTGTAGTAGTCGGTGATCGCGTCCAGCACGACGCGAGGCTTCTGCGTGGTGGCGGCGTTGTCCAGGTAGGCGACGAGGTCACCGGCCCGGCGGGCCAGCAGTGGGAAGTCTTCTCGTACCGCCTTGGGCAGCGCCTCCGGGCGATGTCGCACCGTGTCCGTCATGCCGGCTCCTGTCGCTTGACGGCCGGTCGTCGGTGCCGGCGCACGCGCCGCGCGGGGTCGCCCCACGACGCGCACGGGCGCGACCGGCGCTCTGGCGACGGAGGAGCGGACCGGTAGTCCCCGTGGGACCACAGTGCTCGGAAGGTGCCGCACGGGCGCGGCGTGCCGGACGACGACGGGCCCCGACGAACGCCGAGGCTAGTTCAGAATAATATAGCGATCGAGTCCCGTCACCCCCTGGCGCGGGTCAGTGACCGGAGGCCGCCTGGGATGCCGCACCGGCGTCCAGGCCGAGCAGCTCGCAGCAGCGCAGCACGGCGTCGATGTCGCCCTCCAGCTTGAGCTGGCCGCCGACCATCGCCATCAGCGGCGTGACCCGACCCGCGCCGATACGGACGAACGTGGCGGCGTCGGTGGTCGCCACCATCGCCGGGTCTTCGGACGGCCCCTTCGCCACGCACGGCACCCCGCCGGCGACATCGATGCGGAAGACCTCGTCGTCCACCTGGAACTGGTAGCTCTCGTCGACCGGGGAGACCCTGTCCCACCGGAACATCGCCTCCACGGCGAGGAACCCCCAATGCGGGCGGACCGTGTCCTCGGCGTTCAGGTCGCCGACGAACTCCAGGCCCCAGTGCGCCAGGCCGAGCACCATCGGTCGCAGCGCCTGCCCGGTCGGGGTCAGCTCGTAGGAGAGCCGGCCGCCGGTGCCGTGCACGTCGACCTGCCGCAGCACGCCGGAGTCGACGAGGAACTTGAGCCGGTCGGCGAGCAGGTTCGTGCCGATGCCGGGCAGGTCGGCCAGCAACTCGCTGTAACGCCGGGGACCCATCAGCAGCTCACGGACGATCAGCAGCGTCCAACGCTCACCCAGCACGTCGAGCGCGGACGCGAGCCCGCAGTACTGGTGATAGGAGCGCTTGCCAGCAAGGCCAGTCTGTGCCATCCCGCTATCGTATATTTAAGTCGCCTGTTTGCGCAGGTGGGGGCACACGGTCGAGGCGACCGGCCAGGCCCGGCCGACCGTTCGGACGGGTGTCACGCGGCGGCCCGGCGGCCGAAGAGCCCGCGCATCAGCACCGGCTTGGCCAGCTCCTGGAAGTCGAGATCCGGGTCCAGCTCGCGCACCGTCCCCTCGATCACGAGCAGCGAGAGCAGCGGGAAGATGAGCTCCGGCGCGGCGTGCACGCCGTATCGGCGTTGCAGGTCGAACATCTCGGCGGCGAACGCGATCAGGCTGAACTCCCGGGCCGGCAGCCCGTGGCTGCGCTCCACCAGGTCGGCCATTCTGTCCAGGAAGGTGTCCACGTCGGCGTCCGGGCCCAGACCGGTGCCGCTACGGACCACGATCTCGGCACAGTACCGGCCGCGTCCGATCGACATGTTCATGAAGAACTCGGCGAAGAGCCGGCGCAACTCCTCGGTGAGCTGCACGCTGAATCCGGCGTCGAGCACCACCACCTGGGCGCCCCGGGTGAAGTAGAGGTTGCCCGGGTGCATGTCGCAGTGGACGAACCCGTCAACGAAGAGCATGTGGTAGATCGTGGTCATCGCGGAGGCGGCGAACCGCTTGCGCACGGCCGCCGACATCGAGCGCGCTACGTCCACGTCGAGGTCGGGCACGAACTCCATGACCAGGCAGCGCGGCCGGCAGGCGTCGTCGCGGACAGCGGGCACCCGGACCCGGGGCACCACCGCCAGATTCTCCCTCAACCGGCGAAGGTTCTCCGCCTCCCGGGCGAAGTCGAGCTGGCCGAACACGGCGTCGCACATGTTCTCGACCACCTCCCGCAGCGGGACACCGCGGAACACGGACAGCCGGGCCATCACCCGGGCGCCACGCCGCATCAGAGCGAGGTCGAGCGCCATCGTCGACTCGATGCCGGGGCGGCGCAGCTTGAGCGCCACATCGGCGCCGTCGGGCATCCGGCCGCGGTAGACGCAGGCCACGCTGCCGCTGGCCACCGGCGTCAGGTCGACCTCCGCGAACTCGGCGGGCGTCCCGCTGCCGTACGCGTCGGCGAGCGCCCGGCTGGTCTGCTCGGGCGTCATCGGGTCGACCCGCTCCTGGAGCACCGACAGCTCGTCACAGAGCGCGGACGGGAGCACATCGCGCCGGGTGCCGAGCACCTGCCCGGCCTTGACGAACGCCGGGCCGAGCCGCATCAGCAGGGTGGTGAGGCGGCGGTACAGCAGTCGGCGGGCCGCCGGGCGGTCGCCCCGCGCAGCCTTCACCAGCGCGGGTGGCAGCACCGGCAGCAGGTGTGCCGCGCCGACCAGGCCGATCCGGGTCGAACGGGCCAGTAGCGCGCGTGTCGTCGCCATCGGCGTCAACCCTTCGTGATGCCCGGCACCTCGATCGCCCGGAGTTGCAGGGTGGTGAAGTCGCAGTACCAGATGCGGCGGCCGTCCCAGGTGATGCCGGTCGGGTTGCCCGCCACCGAATAGGCGGCCACCTCCCGGCGGGCCGCGACGTCGTACAGGTTGATGGTGGCCGCGTGGTGGTCGGCGTAGACGAGGTAGCTGTCGGAGACGGTCAGGCCGGCGATCGGCTGCCGGACCGGGAAGGTGTCGATCAGCCCGAAGCCGTCCGGGTCGCGCAGGTCGACCTGGCGCAGATCCTCGTAGCCCAGCCAGAGCCCGTGCCGGGTCGCCTCCAGCCCGCACAGCACGTTGCCGGGGCGCGGGTTGCCGAACTCGCCGAGCAGCTCGCCGTCCTCGGGATCGACCAGCCGCAGCACGCGGTCGTCGCCCGCGACCTGGAGCAGCCGCCCGCCGATGGTGGTCAGGTCGGTGCGCACGCCGGGGCAGTCGAGCCGGCGGACCACCTTGCCGCTGATCGGGTCCAGCGAGGCGATCTGGCTGGAGACCGCCTCGGAGAACCAGAGGCACTCCGCGGACCAGGTCAGGCCGCAGAGCTTGAGCGCGCCACGGACGGGAATGTCGCGGACGGTACCCACTGCGAAGGGCATCAGGACCTCCTCTGCCGGGACAGGCCGCACTCCAGCCGCCAACCGGTCACGGCGCGGACGTCGCGCCGGGCCGGGCGTCGCAGGGCGACGGACAGCTCGTCACCCTCGGCCACGCCGGTGTGCCGCAGGGGCCACACCCAGACCGCCCAGTTGCAACCGGGGTACGACGGAAAGTTCGTCAGCGTGACGTCGTCGGTGAAGTCGGCGGTGAAGAAGCCGAGCACGGCATGCAGCCGCCCCGGCGCGGTGACCGGCAGCCGCTGCCGCAGCGTCTGCCGGGACGGCGACCGGCCGTCGAGCGGCTGGTCGAGCACCACTGTGGGCTCGGTCAGCAGCGTCGGAGGTCGCTGGAAGAAGTGCAGCTGGGCCGCGGGGGCCACCAGCTCCTGCACCGGGTCGAGACGGTAGCCGAAGAAGTCGGTGCCCCACATCCCCCAACCCTCGGCGGCGAACTCGGCGGCCGCCAGCCAGGTCCGCAGCCGCCGGGGCACCACCCGGCCGCCGGGGCGCAGGTGCCGACGGGCGAGCACGTGCAGCACCTCGGCCATCTCCTCCTCCGGACCGAGGTTGCCCATCATCTCCGAGACCAGCACGTCCGCCTGGCGCGGCAGCCGGACCGTGCGGGCGTCGCCGGTGACCAGGGTGAGCTGTCCCTTGAGGTCGTTGGCCTCGATGATGCGGGCCGCCGCCGCGGCGGTGGCCGGGTCGGCCTCGATCGCGTACACGTGCTCGGCGCCGTGCCGCAGCGCCAGCAGGGAGAGCACGAGCAGCCCCGCACCCACGTCGACCACCACGTCGCCGGGGGTGACGGCCGACTCCAGCGCCCTGTCGTACGCCCGCAGCCGAGGCGCGTCGCCGAGCATCATCTGGTGCATGAGCAGCAGTCGCTGGTCCACGCGGTACCCCCTGAGCGCGCGTCCCTCCCGACCGCCGTAGCGGCCGGGAGGGACATCGTGACGGTACGTTGCTATTGGTTTTACCAGTAGAACCCTCAGCCAGCAGGCCCGTCAAGCGGACCCGTCGGTCAGGCGTTCACCGCGGCGTGCTCGCCGACCAGCGCGTCCCGCATCACCAGGTTGACGCCGGTGAGGCGGGCCTTCGGCTGCTCGTCCACGGTCACCAGGGCGGTGTCCGAGCCGTCCAGCTTGAGCTCGGTACCCGTGGCCTCCATGCCGCGCATCTTGCCGTTGACGTGCACGGAGTTGGCGGCGTAGAGCGTCTCGTGCGGCGTGACCAGCTCGAACTCGGCGTCGATGTGCAGGTCGCCGGGGAACTTGAGCCGGCTCAGGCTGTCCTCGTTGCCCTCGCCCAGCGTGCCGCCGGAGACCCGCGGCCAGCTGGCCCGCAGCATGACCCGGCCACCCAGCTCCGGGCTGTGCCCGACGACCGCGACGCGAGCCAGCTGGGCGAGCACGCCCGGACCCTCGTCGTGCTTGTCCGGGCCGAAGAGCAGCACCTCGGCGCCGGCCGCCTTGCGGTAGTCCCCGGCCAGGTCGATCCGCACCGTCCTGCCGTTGACCTCGACCTCGATCTGCCCCTCCAGCGAGGTCTGCATGATCATGGACGGGTCCACCAGCATGGACATGCACGGGCCGGCGCTGGGCGCGAAGAACAGGTTCGGCGTGATGCCGACCGGCTGGTTCTCGTCGTTGGCCGGGTACCACGCCTCCGGCAGCGTGGTGCCCTTGACGACGTTCGGCGCGGCCATCACGTCGAAGGGACCGTCACCGCGCGGCTTGCCCAGGTAGGGGCCGGTCAGCGGCTTCTTGAACGGCGGGACGCTGTCGACCACGCCGTAGATGTCGATCACGTTGCGGTGGGCGAGCCGCAGCGTGCTCGACTCCAGGATGCCGAAGCGGCGGATGTAGAACTCGGCCGGGAAGTTCTTGCCCGGCACGATCTGCCGCACGTGCCCGCTGTTGGGCAGGAACGGGTTGGACAGAACCTGGATCCGGTCGTCCAACTCGTAGCTGAACCCCTTGATGCCCACCTCGGGCGCACTGATCAGCTCGGTGCCGAACTGCGCGTAGCCGTTCTCGTCGACCTTGTGCTCGAAGCCCGGCATGGGCCACTTGTTGAGCTGCACGAAGCCGGACAGGTTGATCGTCTCGCGGCGGCCCGAGTAGTAGTCCTCGCCGAAGACCACGGTGGCCGCGGCGAGGATGTGCGGGCGGATTGGCTTGGGTTCGAGGTTCAGGGACTCGTAGGTCTCTCTGGTGGAGCTCAAGCCAGACACCTCCAATGTCTGTCGGCAGGGGTCAGCGGCGGTCTGAGGGCCGCTGGTGGACCGGACCCGACCGGTCCCGCCGAACTTCAAGCTATGTGTTTTTAAAGCATACTGTCAATGCCTGAGACATCGTCAGGTGTCACCGGATCTCCGGAACACGACGGCCCGCTCCCCGGCGGGGAACGGGCCGTCGTCGCGACCAACGGTCAGTCCGGCCCGGCCCAGGCCGGCAGCAGCGGGCGGGTGAACGGCAGGGGCAGCTCCGCGGCGGGCCCCGTCGCGGCTCCACCGGGGCCCACCTCCAGCGCCAGCCTCCGCAGCAGGCCGAGCATCCGGTACCGCCCGCCGCTGGTCCCGACCGGCATTACCAGGGACTTGTCCACGAGGGCGGCGAGCACCACCCCGACGTCGGTGGGGCCGGACGGATGGGGCCGCCAGAACCGCCGGGCGGCAGCCAGGTCGAACACCCCCGGCAGCAACGCGATGCGATGGAAGAGACACCGCTCGACGACGTCGAGGCGCGCGACGCTGCGGTCGAGCATCGCGCGCAACGACGTGTGGCGTGGCCCCGGGCCGGCCGCGGGTGGGCGCAGTCCCTCCAGTGGCCCCTCCAGCTTGCGCAGAACCCCGTCCAGGCTGTCGGTGGACAGGCAGGCCGCCGCCATCTGCAACGCGAGCGGCAGCCCGTCGAGTCGGCGGCAGATCTCCACGGCGACATCCGCGTCCCGCCGGTCCAGGTGAAACCCTGGACGGGCCTGGGCCGCCCGTTCGGCGAGCAGCGCGACGGCCGGGTTGGACAGGACCGAGGGCCATTCACCCAGCTGCGGCACCGGGAGCGGATGCAGGCGCTGGACCCGCTCGTACGGCAGCCCGAGCGGCTGGCACGAACTGGTCAGCACCGCCACGTTCGGGCCGGCGAGCAAGAGCCGGTCGGCGACCACCGCGCACGCGTCGACCAGGTGCTCGGCATTGTCCAGCACCACCAGCGTGGGCTGGTCGCGCAGCAGGTCTACCGGATCCTCGGCGCCGTTGCCCCCGAGCATCCGGGCGAGCCGCCGCTCCAGTTGCCGCCGGTCGCTCAGGTCGAGCGTGTCCACGGTCAGGACTCCGCCGGTGAAGACGTGGGCGGCCTGGTGCGCGGTGCGCAGGGTGACCGCCGACTTGCCGCAGCCGGGTGCGCCGGTGACGGTCACCGCGCGGTACTTCGTCAGCAGGGCCGCCAGGTCGGCGATGTCCCCGGCCCGCCAGTGCAGCGGCCCGGAGATCGGCCCGCAGTCGGGCCGCCGCCGTGCGGCGGGAACCGCGGGTGCCGGGCGGGGCACCGGCGGCCGCCCGGGCGGGCGTACCAGCGCCCGGTGCACCGCCCGCAGCTCCTCCCCCGGGTCGACGCCCAGTTCGGTACGGAGTCGCTCGGTGATGTCCGCGTACCGGCGAAGCGCCACGCTCCGGTGCCCGCTGCTGCCGAGCACCGCCAGGTAGTCGGCCTGGATCACCTCGTGCAGCGGCTCCAGCCGGGCCAGCCGGGTGGCGGTGTCGAGCACCGCGGCGGCGCGGCCCAGCCGCAGGCCCAGACCGACGTAGCTGTGCGCGGTCGCCACCCACGCGGCGCCCAGCGCCTCCACCTCGATGTTGTCGTGCAGCAGCGAGCGCAGCTCACCGAGGGTCGGGCTGCGCCACAGGTCCAGCGCCTTCCCGAGCAGGTCGAACGCCTCCTCGCGACCGCCCTCACCGATCCATTTCTCGGCCCGGGCGACGTACCGGCGGAACCGGGCGACGTCCGTCTCGACGGTTTCCGCGCGCAACGAGTAACCGGACACGGTCGACGCGATGACCCGCACACGCCGCCGCGGCGGATGCCCCGGCTCCAGGACCTGACGCAGCCGGGCCACATACGTGTGCACGAGCGAGCGGGCGCTGGGTGGGACCGCGCCACCCCAGACCGCCTCCTCGACCTCGCCCACCGGAACGCTGTCGCCGAGCCGCAACGCCAGCAGGGAGAGGATCGCCCGCTGCTTGGCCGGGCCGGGCTCCAACCGATGTCCCTTCCGCTGCACGTGCAACGGCCCCAGCAGATCCACCCGGTAGCAGGCGCGAGTGTCCGTCATCTATCCCCCAGGCTCAGCGTGAGCCCGAGACTGACACATCCGGTTACCGCTTTGCCACAGTCAGCTATCACGCCCGCAACTCGCCGGACCATTCAGCGTCACCCGCCTGAGCAGCCTGATCGGCACCCCGACGTGCACCGAAGGCCGCCGACCGGAGGGTCGACGACCAGAGAGTTCTTTTTCATATGGCGAACCTATTGATGGAAGTTGCGGGCTGTGCTGGTGATGCCGTCGCCTGGACGACCAATCCACCCCCACGATAGACAAGGCGCTATATGAAATCTTAGTATTCCTGTGGTCAGACGACTCAAACGAGGAGCACGAGGGCATGTTCGAGCGGTTCACCGACCGAGCGCGACGGGTTGTCGTCCTGGCCCAGGAAGAGGCCCGGATGCTCAACCACAACTACATCGGTACGGAACACATCTTGCTGGGCCTGATCCATGAGGGTGAGGGTGTTGCGGCTAAGGCCCTGGAGAGTCTTGGTATCTCTTTGGAGGGCGTGCGTCAGCAGGTTGAGGAGATCATCGGTCAGGGTCAGCAGGCGCCGAGCGGGCATATCCCGTTCACGCCGCGGGCCAAGAAGGTG
>NZ_KB895860.1:0-53650 GCF_000374985.1 Micromonospora sp. CNB394
CATGATCCGCGACTGGCTCACCGAGCGCACCGACGACATCGAGATGCACTTCCTGCCCGGCTACGCCCCTGAACTCAACCCCGTGGAACTGCTCAACCACGACGTCAAACACCATGTCGCACAAGCCCGCCCGGCCAGCCCTACAGATCTGGCCACCGCAGCCAGCCGGCACCTACGCCGCCGGCAGAACCAGCCAGCCACGGTGAAAGCCTTCTTCGGCAAGCCCGAAGTCCGCTACGCCGCAGAATAACCACGGCACATTTGCCCTACCCCTCAATAACACCTGACCCACCCGCGCCCCGTGGCGCACGCAGCGCGGGCCCCCCGGCGTTAAGAAGGGGCCCCGCACATCCGTATGCGTTAAAAGGGGTCCCTTCCTTACACCTCGGGCAGACTGGGGGGACCGCCGACTGGAGGATGTCCCCGTGAGTCTGTCGCAAGTGGTAGGCCGCCTGATCGGCGTACGCGAGCACGTCGTGGACCCGGGCGGCGGTGGCACCGACCGCGTGCCGCGACCGGTCCCGGCGCTCGTGGTCGGCGGCGGCATTGCGGGCATGTCGGCGGCGGTGGTGCTGGCCGAGCGCGGGGTGGCGGTGACGGTGCTGGAGGCGGCGCCGCACCTCGGCGGACGGCTCGGCGCCTGGCCGGAGGAGTTACCCGACGGCGTCCAGCGCAACGAGCACGGCTTCCACGCGTTCTTCCGGCAGTACTGGAACTGGCGGTCGATCCTGCGCCGGGTCGACCCGGCGCTGGGCTTCCTCAAGCCGATCCCGGGCTACCCGATCCTGTCCGAGCAGTGGCCGACCGAGGAGTTCGGCAAGCTTCCGCCCGCGCCGCCGGCGAACCTGCTGGCGCTGCTGCTGCGCAGCCCCAGCCTGCGCCTGGCCGATTTGCGCACGATGGACCGGGACGCGGCGCTGCCGCTGCTCACCTACGACCCGGTACGAACGTACGAGGAGTTCGACGAGCGCACCGCGGACGAGCTGCTCACCTCGCTGCGGCTGCCGGACCGGGCGCGGGCCATGCTGTTCGAGGTCTTCTCGCACTCGTTCTTCAACCACGAGGCGGAGATGTCGGCCGCGGAGATGATCGCGCAGTTCCACTTCTATCTGCTCGGCAACCCGGAAGGGCTGGCCTTCGACTGCCCGGACCGGGACTACGGCACGGCGATCTGGGAGCCGCTGACCGGGTACGTGGAGAAGCACGGCGGCCGGGTGCTGACCGGCGCGGCGGCGGCCCGGATGGACCGTACCCCGGCGGGGTGGCGGGTGACCGGCACCGACGGCGACGTCTGGGAGGCGCCGCACGTGGTGCTCGCGGTGGACCCGCCGGCGCTCGCCGCGCTCGTCGACGCCTCCCCCGGCCTGGCCGCGGCGGCGCCCGAGCTGGCGGCGCGGATGCCCGCGTTCGGTACGCCCGGCCCGCCGTACGCGGTGGCGCGCTACTGGATGGACGGGGACGTCCGGGCGGATCGTGCGGTGTTCAGCGGCGTCTCCCGGCAGCCGACGCTGGACTCGGTGACGCTCTACCACCGGCTGGAGGACGAACCCCGCCGCTGGGCCGAGCGGACCGGCGGCTCGGTGATGGAGCTGCACGCGTACGCCTGCGAGCCGGACGTGCCGGCCGACGAGCTGGCGGCGCGCATGCTGAGGGAGTTGACCGCGCTCTGGCCGGAGGTCGCCGAGCTGCGGGTTCGCGAGCTGCGGGCCCGCGTCGAGGCGCAGGCCCCGGCGTTCACGCCGGGCAGCCACGCCTGGCGTCCGGGGGTACGTACCGACGCGCCGGGCCTTTACCTGGCCGGGGACGGCATCCGCACCGAGTTCCCGAGCGCCCTGATGGAACGGTCGGCGGCCACCGGCATCATCGCCGCGAACCACATCCTGCGGGCCGAGGGTGCGGCGGCCGAGCCGGTCCGGTCGATCCGGCCGCGCGGCCTGCTGGCGGGCACTGTCGGCGCGAAAAGGTCGTAGGCGCATAAAAACCGCTTTACGCTCGACTGATCCGGTGACACGGGAGGTCGGGCGGTGAGCACCGCGACGCGGGATCGGCGCGACGAGGAGCACGGAACGCCACGGGACGAACGGACCGCGGTGGTCACCGCGCTGCGGCTCGGCTGGTCCATGGCGGACGCCTACCACCACGCGCAGACCGCCGACCTGACCGGGGACGGGCACCGGCAGTCGCCCGCGCCGCCGAAGCTGTCGAACCTGACCGAGCTGGCCGGACGCCACCGGCTCGGCATGTACCTCGACGGCGTGGACGTCGCGCTGGCCCAGATCGCGCCGCTCACCACGGACGGCCGTACCGTGCCGTCCACCGCCGCCGCCCGGGGCGCCACCGGGTCCGGCCGGGAACCGCTGCTGCGCGCGCTCGACGACCTCAACATCGACGTGCTGCGCTGGACGATGGCCACGAACCACCGGGTGGGGGTGGCGTACCGGCTCGGGCGCTCGCTCGCCGACACCGTGCGACGCGGCGACGCCGACCAGCTCGCCGCGCGCTTCGGCGGCCGGCACCTCCAGATCAGCAGGTGGCTGGACGAGCTGGCGAGCGTGCTGCCGCCGTACTCGGCCGCCGTGGTGCGCCGTTCGCTCGCCGCTTGGGCCGCGGCGGTCGGTCGCGCCACGGTGGGCGACCCGGGCGAGGCCGGGCCCGCCGAGCTTGCCCGCGAGCTGCGCAACCAGGGCGACCTGTGGCAGGACGTGCTGACCGGCGGCCTGCACCCGCGCGACCTGCTGGACGAGGAGAACTGGGCGGTGATCGCCCGCAACGTCGTCATCCGGGACCGGAAGCTCGTGGCACAGGCGGCCCGGGGCATCTTCTGGCCGGTGCTGGCGCCCCTGCTGGTGGTGCTGCTGGCGGTGGTCGGGGTCAGCGCCGCCGCCGCGGCCGGCTCGCCCACCACCCGGGCGGCGGTGGCGCTCGTCGGCCTCGGCGCCGGGCTCACCGCGATCTGGCGGTCGATCTCCACGCCCACGCTGACGGTGGCGGCCGAGGTGAACCGCCCGCTGCTGGACAGCGAGCTGGTGGTGCAGATGACCGCCCGGATCGACCGGCCGCTCGCCGCCGCGCGGCGGGCCGGCCGCGCCGGACGGCAACGGCGGCCCGCCGACCACGGATCGAAATACGTTGCCGGCGATTCCCGCATCGATCTACCGTGAGCGCGCAAGGTCAACCACCGTTCCGGGAGCCGTCGATGTCGCTGCGATCCGCCACCACGATGCCGTCGTGGCTGCTCGGCGACGGCTGCCGGGAACATGGTCCCTGGCCCGGGGGGCACGACTGACGCGCATCGCGCGTACCCGTCGTCGCCGCCCGGTCCCGTGGACCGGGCGGCTTTTTCGTCGCCGTACCGCCGATCGTGAAGGGAGAGCCCGGTGGACGCCGTCCTCGTCATCAACGCCGACCTCGGCCCGCTGCACCGGGTCACCGTCAAACACGCGATCCGGATGCTCTGCCGCAGGGTCGCCGAGATCCACGAGGCCGAGCCCGACCGGGTGATCGGCGTCTTCCCGCTGCCGCGGGTGGTCCGCCTCGTCCGGTACGTGGTGACCCGCTGGCGGTTCAGCGCCGGCCCGGCCTGGTCCCGGGCCGGGGTGCTGGCGCGGGACCGGCGGCGGTGCACCTACTGCGACGGTGCGGCGAGCACGATCGACCACATCCTGCCCCGCTCGCGCGGTGGCCGGAACACCTGGGGGAACACCACCGCCGCCTGCTACGCGTGCAACCAGCGTAAGGGCGACCGGACCCCGGCCGAGGCGGGCATGCCGCTGCGGCGGGAGCCGGTGACGCCGAGCTGGGCCGCACTGGCGCGGTGACGGACGGCCGGCGGGCACAGGGGGCGGTGTCGGGAGTACGTCCCGGCGCCGCGCCCGCCGGTCCCACCCCCACCGATCCAGACCTTGGGAAGGGGACGGCCCTCATCGGGGCCGAAGTCCTCCAAGATCTCGGACGGCGCCGTGTTACCCGACGGTCTCTCTCAGACCGCAGTCGGCTCGGACGCGCGGTGCCGGAGGAACGCCTCCGCCCGGCGGGCGTCCCGGTGGACCCGCCAGCCCGTCAACGCGAACAGCGCCGCCGCCAGACCGAAGATCGCCAGCGCCACGCCGGAGGTGAACCATGCGAGCACCTGACCGAGGTTGAACACCACGAGCCCGGCCGCGAGAACAGCCCACCAGCCGCCGTCCACCATCTGGCGGGCGACGACCGTGAGCGTCGGCAGGTCGGCGTCGGGTGCGGTCCCGCCGCGCCGCACCTGCTTCACCAGCCGGGACCGCTTCCGCATGCTCATCGCCCAGAGCGGGGACCGTCGACTGGACCGGAGCCGCCCTCGCCGGGCGGCCCACACGAGGGCGCCCAACTCGACCAGTACGCCGACCACGATGAGCACGATCCCGGTGATTCTTGCCCACTCCGGCGACTGCCCCGCCGACCGGGTCGCCCAGCCCTCGTCGGCCACCTGGCCGACGATCAACGCACCGATCACCCCGCCCAGCAACGGCGCCGCGAGAGCCAGCGCCAGAAACCGGCGAGTCCCTCGCCGGATCAGGTGTGCCTGATCGTCCATCCCAGACCCCCGTCTCCGCAGGCATCGACATACCCGATGCGGGAGGCGGTCAAACGGCGGTCCGCGCTAGGCGGGCGGGGTCCAGCCGAAGCGCGGCGGCCGGCGCTCGTTGATCGCCGCCACCCCTTCGCGGGCCTCGCCGCTGTCCCGCACCTGGGCGTGCCACCAGGCGAGCCGGTCGGCGTCGGCACGCCCGTCAACGATCTCCTTGGCGGCGGTCACCGTGAGCCGGGACCGCTCGGCGATGGCGGCGGTCAGCGCCGCCACCCGCCCGGCCAGCTCCCCGTCCGGCAGCACCTCGTCCACCAGGCCGATCCGCAGCGCCCGCTCGGCGTCGACCAGCTCGCTGGTGAACAGCAGGTGCTTGGCCGCGGACGGCCCGACCAGCGCGGCCAGCCGCCGCGTGGTCGGCGCCGGGTAGACCAGGCCGAGCCGGGCCGGGGGTACGCCGAATCGGGCTTCCGTCGAGGCCAGGCGCAGGTCGCAGGCGACGGCGAGCTGGCAGCCGCCGCCCACGCAGGCGCCCTCGATCGCGGCGACGGTGGGGCGGCCGAACGCGGCGAGCCGTTCCTCGGCGGCCACCGCGATGCTGCCGTCACCGGCGGCCAGCAGCTCGTCCAGGTCGCCCAGGTCGGCGCCCGCGCAGAACGTGCCGCCCGCGCCGGTGAGCACCAGGACCCGGACCGCCGGGTCGGTTTCCAGGCCGTCGAGCAGCACGGGAAGCTGCCGCCACATGGCCGGGGTCATGGCGTTGCGCCGGGCCGGGTTGTGGATGACGACAGTGGCCACCGGGCCGTCCAGGGTGACGGTCAGTTCCGCGTCGGACATGGGTCCGACCGTAACGGGCGGGGCCCGGCGACCACCCGCGTGGGGTGGCCGCCGGGCCCCGGGACCGGGCCGTCAGGTCAGGAGACGTTGACAGCGGTGTCGTCGAGCACGAACGAGGTCTGCAGCGAGCTGTCCTCGGTGCCGGTGAACTTCAGCGTGACGGTCTGCCCGGCGTACGCCGCCAGGGAGAACGACTTCTGGCTGTAGCCGCTGGCCTTGTTCAGGTTCGAGTAGGTCGCCAGCGTGGCGAGCACCGAGCCGGACGCGTTGAGCACCTGCACGTTCTTGTTGCCGGTCGAGCTGCAGGGCGCGTCGTTGCCGGCGACGTTCACCGCGGTCCACGCGGCCTGCACGGTCTTGTACTCGGTGGAGCAGTTCCCGTACAGGTCGGTCGCGGCCCGCAGGGTGTACGCGCGGGCGGTGTTGGCCGGGTTGCTGGTGCTGACGTACTGGGTGTTCGAGGTGAAGTACACGTCGAGCGCCCGGTACCAGATCTTCTCCGCCTTGGCGCGGCCGATGCCGGTCACCGCCGGGGCCGAGCCGCAGACCGGCGAGGTGCCGTACGCGGTGGCGCCGGTGCCCTCGGCGAGGTTGAAGAAGAAGTGGTTGCCGACGCCGGAGGAGTAGTGCACGTCCTTGTTCTTCGTGCTGGTGGACCAGCAGGAGTCGGACGAGCCGTCCAGCGACGGGTTGTACATGTAGCGCAGCGGCGTACCGTTGCCGTTGATGTTGATCTTCTCGCCGACCTGGTAGTCGCCCGGGTCGCTCGGCGCGGCGGCGTAGAACTCCACCATGTTGCCGAAGATGTCGCTGGTGGCCTCGTTGAGGCCGCCGGACTCACCGGAGTAGACCAGCCCGGCCAGCGCCTCGGTGACGCCGTGGCTCATCTCGTGTCCGGCGACGTCCAGCGAGACCAGCGGGCGGGAGTTGCCCGAGCCGTCGCCGTAGGTCATCTGGGAACCGTCCCAGAAGGCGTTGACGTAGTTGTTGCCGTAGTGCACCCGGCTCGGCACGCCCTGGCCGTCGCCGAAGATGCCGTTGCGGCCGTGCACGTTCTTGAAGTAGTCGAACGTCTTGGCGGCGCCGAAGTGGGCGTCCACGGCGGCCGACTGCCGGTTCGAGGTCGCGCCGTTGCCCCAGGTGTTGTCCGCGTCGGTGAACGTGGTGCAGGTGGAGGTCCCGTTGTTCATGTCGCAGGTACGGCCGTTGCCGCGCACCGGGTCGATCATCTGGTACAAGCTGCCGGACTGCGTCGTGTCGATGGTGACCGAGCCGGTGTAGACGCCCTGGCCGGTGCCGGCCACCGTCTCGATCTCGTCGTACGAGCCGATCACCTTGCCGGTGGTGGCGTCGGTGAGGACGTGCAGCTTGGACGGCGTCTGCTTGTCCGCCTTCCAGCCCGTCGCGACGGTCTCCCAGGCGAGCCGGCCCTTGCCGCTGCTCGCGTCGACGAACAGCTCCGGCGCGCCGACCGAGGTGAGGGAGCCGGAGAACGTCTTGCGGGCGCTGGCCTTGGCCGCGTCCGCGCCGACCTTGGCGGTGGTGCTCAGGGTCAGCGGGGCGTGGAGGCTGACCGACGCGAACCCGGACAACTGCGCCGACGGGTTCACCTACCGGCTCACCGTCGGCCCGGCCGAGAGCGGGTACGTGGACTGCGGGCCCGTCGCCCGGCAGCCGGCCGTCACCGCCGAGGTGGTCGAACTGCTCACCCGCGCCACCGGCTGATCCGGCTCTCAAACCCCCTGCCGCTGTGACATCGGCCTATGGCCGGCGGACGGCGGCCACGCCAGCATGGACGGCATGACTCGCGCACTCATCGCCCTGACCAGTCACTCCGAGCTGGGCCGCACCGGCCGCTCGACCGGCTACTACGTCGGCGAGGCCGCCGAGCCGTGGGAGGTGTTCCGGGCCGCCGGGTACGACGTCGACCTGGCGTCGGTGGCCGGCGGGGAACCGCCAGTCGACGGGCGGGACGAGAACGACAGCACCCAGAACGACTTCCTCGCCACCGCCGGCGTCACCGACACCCCGAAGGCCGCCGACGTCGACCCGGAGCGGTACGACGTGATCCTCTTCGCCGGTGGTCACGGCACCATGTGGGACTTCCCCGACGACCCCGACCTGGCCCGGATCGCCCGCTCGGTCTACGAGCGCGGCGGCGTGGTGGCCGCCGTCTGCCACGGCCCGGCGGCGCTGGTGAACCTCACCCTCTCCGACGGCTCCCGGCTCGTCGCCGGCAAGCGGGTGGCCGGGTTCACCAACAGCGAGGAGGCGGCCGTCGGCCTCACCGACGAGGTGCCGTTCCTGCTCGCCGACAAGCTCGGCGAAGCGGGCGCGCAGCACGTACCGGCACCGGACTTCACCGAACACGTGGTGGTCGACGGGCGCCTGGTGACCGGCCAGAACCCGCAGTCCGCCCGCGCCGTGGCCGACGCCGTGGTGAAGCTACGCGCCTGAGTCAGATTCGGTAGTCGTCGGGCAGGCCGGTGGCGCGCAGCTCGGGCGGCAGGTGGGCGACGTCGTTGAACGCGATGAGCGCCGGCGGTCCGCCCGAGCCGTAGCGGATCACGGTGAGCCCGCAGTTCTGCTGGTTGAGCCCGATCCACCGGCGCTCCGGCGCGTCCAACGCGTTCAGCACCAGCCAGGCCACCAGGAAGTTGTGGGTGACGACCAGTTCGCGTACGTCCCCCTCGGTGGGGGCGGTGGCGAACCGGGCCACCGCCTCCGCGGTGACGCGCGGCCCGTCGCGCCGCTCCCGCTCGGTGAAGCCGGCCAGGAACTCCGCGTACGACTCCGGCAGACCGGCCGGGTCGGTGTCGTGCGGCATGTGGTCGCCGGCGCGCTCGTCCGCGCGTACCGGGACACCTGGTAGCGACGCCGCGACCAGCGCGGCGGTCTCCGCGGCCCGGCGGGCCGGCCCATGGTGTACGGCGGTGAGCCCGGCCCCGCGCAGCCGCTCGCCCAGCAGCGTCGCCTGCCGCCGGCCCCGCTCGGACAGTCCGGTGTCCGCCTCCTCCTCCGGCCGGTCCTGCTCGCCGTGACGGACCAGGTAGAGCAGGCGGCTGGGCATCGGCACCTCCACGGTCGGGGACCGCGAGACTAGCCCACGCCCTTCGCGACCAGGTCCGCGTACGTCTCGTGCGCGTCGTCGGTGGTGAAGAACAGCAACCCGCCCGCGGCGTCCTTGGTCAGCTGCTCCCGGACCTGCTCGGCGGTCTTCGGGTCCAGGGCCGGCGGGCCGGCTTCTCCAGCAGGATCTCCCGGCCCGGGTCGCCCGGCACGTCGACGGTGAGCCAGCGCATGAAGCCGGCATGGTCACCCCGTTCCTGGCACCCGGGTTCGTCGCCGCCAGCTTCGCGGTATCCGGCGACCGTTACGACCCAGCGCAGTCGAATCCCGCCCGGATCGGGTCTAGCCTGAAGCCGGCAGGCTCAGCCAGGTCCGAGAGGGCACGGAAAATCGCCCGGCGGGGAGAAGACATCGTGGAACGCGTGACGGGCATCGGCGGCGTCTTCTTCCGCGCCCACGACCCGGACCGGATCAACCACTGGTACGCCACCCATCTCGGCGTCGAACTGGCACCGGAGTCCTACGACGTGTCCTCCTGGTGGCAGAAGCCCGGTCCTACCGTCCTGGCAGCCATGCCGGCGGACTCCGAGCACTTCGGCGGCCCCGAGTATTCCTGGTCGCTCAACTTCCGCGTCGACGACCTGGACGCGATGGTCGGCCAGCTACGCGACGCGGGTATCGACGTCGAGGTGGACCCCGAGGAGTACCCGAACGGCAGGTTCGCGAGCCTCAGAGATCCGGAGGGCAACATGGTCCAGCTCTGGGAGCCGGCCGGGGCCGACGCCCGTGGGCCCGCCTGACCCTCGCGCGGGGTGCCGTCGTGGCGCTGCTGACGGAGCCGGGCGTCCCGCGGCGGCATCGGCCCCGGAACGCCTTTGTGGAATTGGAGCCCCCGGCCGGGATCGAACCGGCGACATCTCGCTTACAAGGCGAGTGCTCTGGCCAGCTGAGCTACAGGGGCGCGTGCGTCGCGCTCAGCATAGCGACTGAGCCCCGGAAATCCCGCCTCGCAGGGCTCCCGAGCACGGAAAACGTCGGCATCCCGACCGGCACGACCGATGGAACATCGCCCCGCCGCGCTCACGGGTGGGGAGATTGATGCCTCGCAGTGCCTTCCTGACCGATATGCGTATGCGATCCGTCCCATCCCACGTGCCACGCCTTGGCACGATCGCGAAAGCCGTTTACCGTGCAGTGACACGGACGACACTCCGGCCGGCCTCGGCCGCCTGAGCGGCGACCCCGTTGGCCGGTGCCTTGGGCGCCGGTCGCTCCTTCACTCGGATCGTCCGGCACGTTCCTGCCGGTGAAAGGAAGCGCTCCATCATGGCTACGGTCACCTACGCGAAGGCGTCCCGGATCTATCCGGGCACCGAGCGCCCCGCCGTCAACCAGCTCGACCTCCAGATCGGTGACGGGGAGTTCCTCGTCCTGGTCGGTCCGTCCGGCTGCGGTAAGTCCACCAGCCTCCGGATGCTCGCCGGCCTGGAGGACGTCGACGACGGCGCGATCTACATCGACGACCGGGACGTCACCCACCTCCCGCCGAAGGCCCGCGACATCGCGATGGTCTTCCAGAACTACGCTCTCTACCCGCACATGACGGTGTACGAGAACATGGCGTTCGCCCTCAAGCTGCGCAAGACCTCGAAGTCGGAGATCGACCGGCGGGTCAAGGAGGCGGCCGGGCTGCTCCAGTTGGAGGAGTTCCTCAGCCGCAAGCCGAAGGCGCTCTCCGGCGGTCAGCGCCAGCGTGTCGCCATGGGCCGGGCGATCGTCCGCGAGCCGCAGGTCTTCCTCATGGACGAGCCGCTGTCGAACCTCGACGCCAAGCTGCGCGTGCAGACCCGCACCCAGATCGCCTCGCTCCAGGCGAAGCTGGGTGTCACCACCGTCTACGTCACCCACGACCAGGTCGAGGCCATGACCATGGGTCACCGGGTGGCGGTCATGCTCGACGGCGTGCTCCAGCAGGTGGACACCCCGCGGGCGCTCTACGACACCCCGGCCAACGTCTTCGTCGCCGGCTTCATGGGCTCTCCCGCCATGAACATCAAGACGGTGAAGCTGACCGACCAGGGCGGCGCCTTCGCCGAGATGATCGTGCCGCTGACCCGCGAGCAGGTCCAGGCGGCCCGCGCCGAGGGCGGCGACGGCAAGGTCACAGTCGGTTTCCGTCCGGAGGACTGCGACCTGGTCAGCCCGTCCGAGGGTGGCATGCCGGTCGTGGTCGAGCTGGTCGAGGACCTGGGCTCGGACGCCAACATCTACGGCCACGCCGCGCTCGAGGGCCACAACGAGCGGTTCGTGGTCCGTACCGACCGGCGCAGCATGCCGAACATGGGTGACACCGTGTTCGTCAAGCCGCGTACCGGCCGCAGCCACGTCTTCCACGCTGCCAGCGGCCAGCGGATCTGACGTACGCGAGAAAGGGGCGGCCCGCCACGGCGGACCGCCCCTTTCTGTTGTTCCCGGGTCAGACCTCGACGGACCGGCGACGGGCGACCTCGGCGAGCGTGACCGCGGCGGCGACGCTGGCGTTGAGCGACTCCACGTCGGAGACCATCGGGATGCTGACGGTGAGGTCGCAGGTCTCCCCGACCAGGCGGGACAGCCCGCGCCCCTCCGAGCCGACCACCACGACGAGCGGGCCGACGGCGGCCTCCAGGTCGTACAGGTCGGTCTGTCCGTCGGCGTCCAGGCCGACCACGACGAAGCCGGCCTCCTTGCACGCCTTGAGCGACCGGGTCAGGTTGGTCACCTGCGCGACCGGCACGCGCGCGGCCGCGCCCGCGCTGGTCCGCCAGGCGGTCGCGGTGATCCCGGCGGCACGCCGTTCGGGTACGAACACACCCTGCGCGCCGAACGCGGCGGCAGAGCGGATGACCGCGCCGAGGTTGCGCGGGTCGGTGACGCCGTCCAGCGCGACCAGCAGCGGGGCGGCCTGCTCCAGCGCGGTGGCGACCAGATCGTCGAACGGCTCGTAGGCGAACGGCGGCACCTGGAGGCCGACGCCCTGGTGTAGCACGCCGCCGGTCATCCGGTCCAGCTCGGCGCGGCTGACCTCGAGGATCGCGATGCCGCGGTCCGCGGCGGTGCGGACGATCTCCTTGACCCGGTCGTCGATGTCGATGCCCTGGGCGGTGTAGAGCGCGGTCGCGGGCACCTGGGTGCGCAGCGACTCCAGCACCGGGTTGCGCCCGACCAGCAGTTCGGGGCTGTCCTTCGCCGGGTTGGCCTTGCGGCCCGGCGCGACCCGGGGACCGCCCCGGCCGGCGGGCTTGCCCTTGCCGCCCTTGAGTGGCACACCGGCCCGGCTGCCCTTGCCCCAGGTGGTGTCCTTGGTGCCGGGCTGACCGATCTTCGGCGCGCGGCCCTCCTCGGCGGCCGCGCGGCGTTCCTTGTCCTGCTTCCAGGCGGTGCGCTGGGGCAGCTTCTCGGTGCCCGAGTACGCCTTGTGCCAGGGCCGCTCGTCGGCGGGCAGCGTGCGGCCCCGCCCGGCCAGGGAGTCCTTGTTCTTGCCACCGGTGCCCTTGGGGGCGCCCGCCTTCGGCGTCAGTCGCCGGCCACGGCGCTGCGAGTTGCCGGCCATCAGTCCTGCTCTCCAATAGTCCAACGCGGGCCCTGGGGGGTGTCCTCGACAACCACGCCTGCCTGCTTGAGCTGGTCGCGTACGGCGTCGGCGGCAGCCCAGTCCTTGCGGCTGCGGGCCTGCGCGCGCTGCTCCAGAGCCAGCGCGATCAGAGAGTCCACCACGCCGCGCAGGTCGTCCGTGCGGCCGCCGCCGGTCCAGGCCGGGTCCAGGGGGTCGACGCCGAGGATATCCAGCATCGCCCGGGTGGCGGACAGCGTCGTGCGGACGGTCACATAGTCACCGGCGGTGAGTGCGGTGTTGCCGTCGCGGACCACCTCGTGCAGCGCCGCCAGTGCCGCCGACGTGTTGAGGTCGTCGTCCATCGCGGCCACGAAACCGCCCAGCAGGTCGCCGGGTCGGCCCGGGCCGACCCGCTCGGCCGCCCGCTGCACGAAGCCCTCGATCCGCCGGTACGCGACGGCGGCCTCCCGCAGCGCGTCCTCGGAGTAGTCGATGCGGGACCGGTAGTGCGCCGCGACGTAGTAGTAGCGCAGCTCGACCGGGCGCACGCCGAGCGAGGCCACGTAGTCGAGGTCGAGCGTGTTGCCGAGCGACTTGCCCATCTTGGTGCCGCCGATGCCGAGCAGGCCGTGGTGCACCCAGTAGCGGGCGAACGGCAGGTCGGCGGCCTGCGACTGGGCGATCTCGTTCTCGTGGTGCGGGAACGTCAGGTCGAGCCCGCCGCCGTGGATGTCGAACTCGGGGCCCAGGTAGCGCCAGCACATGGCCGAGCACTCGATGTGCCAGCCGGGTCGCCCGCGACCCCACGGCGACGGCCAGTAGGCGTCGGCCGGTTCGCCCGGCTTGGCACCCTTCCAGAGCGCGAAGTCACGCGGATCCCGCTTGCCCCGGTCGGGGCTGTCGCCGGCGGGCTGCATGTCCGCCGGGGTCTGGCCGGACAGCGAGCCGTACGCGGGCCAGGACGCCACGTCGAAGTAGACGTCGCCGGAACCGTCGGTCGCCGGGTAGGCGTGGCCGGTCTCGATCAGCCGGGCGATCAGCTCGTGCATCTCCGGGACGTGCCCGGTGGCCCGCGGCTCGTACGTCGGCGGGAGCACGTTGAGCGCCCGGTAGGAGGCGGTGAGGATCTGCTCGTTGGCGTACGCGATCGACCAGAACGGCCGGCCGTGCTCCATCGCCTTGGCCAGGACCTTGTCGTCGATGTCGGTCAGGTTGCGGATGAACGTGACCTCGAAGCCCTTGCTCAGCAGCCAGCGGCGCAGCACGTCGTAGTTGACGCCGGAGCGAAGGTGGCCGATGTGCGGCGGGGCCTGGAGCGTGAGACCACACAGGTAGACCCCCACCTTGCCGGCTTCCCGCGGGACGAAGTCCCGCACCGATCGGGTGGCGGTGTCATACAGGCGTAGCGTCACCTCACAAGGGTAGCCGTCCGCACATTTCCGGGTTGGCCGGAGCCGGGTCGTACGCTGCGTGCTGTGGACACGGCGGCGCGCACGGGAGAGACGGCACAGACCCTGGACCGGGGCCTGCGGCTGCTGCACCTGGTCGCGGACGCGCCGGGCGGGCTCACCGTCACCGAGGCGGCGCACCGGCTGGGCATCGGCCGCGCGGCCGTCTACCGGCTGGTCGGCGCGTTGACCGGCCACGGGATGCTCCGGCGCGACGGCGAGGGCCGCCTGCGCATCGGTGTGGGCGTGCTGCACCTGGCGCGCCGCGCCCAGCCGCTGCTGGCCGAGGGGGCGCTGCCGGCGCTGCGCCGGCTCGCCGAGGGGAGCGGGGCGACCGCCCACCTGACAGTGGTCGAGGGCGGCGAGGGGGTCGCGCTCGCGGTGGTCGAACCGAGCTGGACGTCGTTCCACGTGGCGTACCGGACCGGCACCCGGCATCCGCTGGAGCGGGGCGCCGCCGGTCGGGCGGTACTGGCCGGGCGGGCCGGCGATCCGGGGCCGGTGAGCACCAGCGGTGAGCTTCAGTCAGGCGCGTTCGGGGTGGCGGCACCGGTGCTCGGCGTGCCCGGTCTGGAGGGCAGCGTCGGGGTGGTGTCGCTGACCCCGCTCGACGTGGCCGAGGTCGGCGCCCAGGTGACGGCAGCCGCCGGGGCGGTGGCCGCCGCTCTCTCCTGACCTTCGTACGTCTGTGGATCATGTGCAGGTCGAGGGCCATAGCACACGGACAGAACCGGTCGGGGGTTGTCCACAGGGCGCGGCAGGCGGCACGGCCACGGCTGTCCACAGGGGTACCGATCTCGACCCGCGCGCCGCCACGCTCGTCACATGCCACCTCATCCTCATCGCCCACCGGAGTTGGCCTGGCAGGTCTTCCGGGGCTCGGAAGCGATCCGGCGCGGGCTGCTGTCCCGGCACCATCTGCGGGGCGCGTCCTGGATCCGGCTCCGGCAGGACGTCTACGCCGACGCGCGGCTCGCCCGCGACCACGCGCTGGCCTGCCGCGCGGCGCTGCTGCGCATGCCACCCGGCGCGACGATCGCCGGCCCTTCGGCGGCCTACCTGCACGGGGTCGAGCACGCCGCCGGCTTCGACGACGACGTGCACGTCCTGCTGCCGGCCACGGTCCGGGCCGACTCCCAGCCGGGTGTCCGGGTGCACCACGCCCCGATGTCGAGCACCCGCAGCGGCCTCCTGGTCCCCGTCGGCGCCGACGCACCCGCGCGAACGAGCCCACCCGCGGGCACGAGCCCACCCGGCGCAGCACCGACGGCGGTCGACCGCCCACCGGGCCGGACCAGATCGCCGCACCCGGCCGACCCCCGCAACCGCCCCGGGCCGCCCGGTCCAACCACCCCACCCTCAGCCGCGGCATCGAACCCGTTCGCACCCACGACCCTCGGCCCGACGATGATCATGACCGGGCCGCCGCCACGGACCGAGCCGGCCGCCTGCGCCTGGGAGACCGCGGTCTGGGCCGATCCCGTGAAGGCGGTCGGCATCATCGACGGGCTGCTGCGCGCCGGCTCGGTGAACCGGTCGGCGCTGGCGAGCGAGGCGGCCCGCAACGCCTGTCGTCCCGGTGGGCGGCGGGCGTCGTGGGTCTTCGGCCTGTCGGACGGGCTGGCCCAGTCCCCGCCCGAGTCGCACCTGCGGGTACGCCTCGTCTTCGCCGGCCTGCCGCGTCCGGTGGCCCAGCATCCGGTGCGCGTGTCGACCGGCCTGATCCTGCACCCCGATCTGGCCTGGCCGGAGTTCCGGGTCGCCGTCGAGTACGACGGTCTGTGGCACTCCGACGCGGACCGGATGCACCTCGACCGGCCGCGGCTCAACCAGCTCGTCGAGGCCGGCTGGCTCGTGCTGCATGCGACCGGCCGCCGTCTGCACAAGGATTTTCCCGCCCTGGTGCGGGAGATCCGCGCCGCGCTGGTGGCCCGAGGGTGGCGCCCGTGACACCGCCCGCCGCCCCACCCGCCGCCGCCCCACCACCCCGCCGCGCCACCAACCGCCGAGACGCGGTCCGCCGCCGTGCGGACCCCGGAACGCCGAGGTGGCGGTGTCCGGAGCTCCGGACACCGCCACCTCGGGGGAAAGAGTCGTTACGGTCGGACGTTCGGCTTGACCGGGGTCTTCACCGCGGCGTAGGCGTCGACGATGCCGTAGCCGTAAAAGCCGTTGAAGTTCAGCGAGCCCGCGCAGTACGCGTCGAACTCGGCGTCCCGGCCCTCGTCGGTGTAGCTCTGCAGCCGCGGCTCCGGGCAGGCGTGCTCGGCCGCCGTCCGGTAGAGGTGCTGCTCGACCAGGTCCGGGGCCATGCCGTAGCCGTTGCGCCCCTCCTTCTTGCCGTGCTTGCTGACGATCAGCGCCGCCACGCCCGAGACGTGCGGGGACGCCATCGAGGTGCCCTGGAGGTAGGTGTAGTAGCCACACTCACCCTTGGCGGTGCACTGCTTGAACACCGAGTCCTCGAAGCCGGCGACGATGTTGCCGTCCTCGTCGACCGCCCCCTCCTCCTGGAGCACCTTCTTGGGGTACGTGGAGAGGATCATGTTGGCGTCGGTGCGGTACGTGTCGGTGCCGAAGCCGTCCCGGAACCAGCCACCCGGCGCCGCCACCGAGATCTGCTCGGTGCCGTAGTTCGAGTAGTCGGACTTCTTGCCGGACGGGCCGACCGCCGACACGCCGATCACGTGCGGGCCCTCGACCGGCAGATCCCAGCAGGTCGCGTTGTCGATCGGGCGCGGGTACGGGTCGGCGCCGTAGTCCGGGCTGCTCACGTCGGTGCGCGGCGCGCCCAGGTCCTCGTGGTTGTTGCCGAGCGAGCCGACGAGGGTGACGCCCTTGCGGTGGGCGAAGTTCAGCGCCCGCTTCATGGCCTCGATGATGGTGCGCTGCTCGGCCTGCGCCTCCGGCGAGTCGACCGGGTTGGCGGTGCAGTTGTAGAGCCACGGGTCGACGTAGAAGGACATGTTGACCACGTCCAGCCCGGAGCGACCAGCGTGCACCAGGGCGTTGACCACCGGGTTGAGGAAGAAGTAGCCGCTGTCCTGGCCACCCTTCAGATCGACCAGGGAGACGTTCGGGGCGACGCCGGAGAGGCCGAAGCCGTTCGCGGCGGCGCCGATGGTGCCGGCCACGTGCGTGCCGTGCCCGCCGTCGTCGGTACCGACCGGGTCGAGGCAACTCGCCACCTCGCACGGGCCGTCGACCTCGGGGATGTCCGGGGCGAAGTTGCGCGACAGCGCCCAGTTGAAGTTCGGCGCCAGGTCGGGCTGGCTGGCGTCGACGCCGGTGTCCAGGACACCGACGGTGACCCGGCGGTCGCCCGGCTCGACCTTGCGGGCCTTGTCGGCCCGGATCATGTCCAGACCCCAGAGCTTGTCGTCGAGCGCGTCCATCTTCTTGCCGTTGTTCCTGGCGGCCTTGCCCTTGGTCGCCGCGGCGGCCAGCAGGTGCTCCTGCTCGACCCGGTCCAGCTTCGGCTTGCGGCCGATCGCCTTCTCCTCGGCCGCGCCGACCAGCGCGGCGGCCGCGGTCGCCCGGCTGGCGAAGTCCGCGCGGTCGCTGGTGACCTGGAACAGACCGACCTCGTCGGTGCGGGCGACGACCTTGCCGCCAGCGGCGGTGATCGCGGCGACCGCGGCGTCGCCGGAGACACCGCTCTCGGCCAGCACGGTGAAGGTCCGGTTCTCCGACAGCGCGGCGTTCGCCGGAACGCTCAGACCGGTCACCGTGAGTGCCAGCGAGGCCGCAGCCGCGACCGCGCCGACGGTGAAGCGCTTGCTCACCACATCAGATCCTCTCGTTGAGGGACGTGGTGCCATCCCACATCACGGGAGCGGGTTCCGCCAGATCGAAGTCCGTTATCGGCCGCAACTAGGCATTCGCGTTCGTCACGGTGATCAGGGCCGCCGGTAGTTCGGCCAGCGTGGACACCTCGGCGTCCGGTTCGAGGCCGCGAGGGCGGGGCAGTCCGGCCCGGTTGAGCCAGACGGCACGCAGCCCGGCCCGCTGAGCGGCCACCACGTCGTGCTCCGGCGAGTCACCGACGTGGACGATCCGCGACGCCGGCAGCCCGGTCGCCGCCACCACCGCCGCGAAGAACTCCGGCGCCGGCTTCTTGGGCAGGCCGCCCTCGTGCGCGTACAGCTCGAAGGCGAACTGCCCGGCGAGGCCGCAGCGTTCGGCGCGGCTGTTGCCGTTGGTGGCGAAGCCCAGCAGGTGGTGCGGGCGCAGCGCCGCCAGCGCGGGCAGTACGTCCGGGAAGGGGCGGCTCAGCTCGTACCGGCGGGCGAAGAACAGCGCCGCGAACTCGTCCAGGTCCGCCTCCAGCCCGGCCCGGGCCAGCGAACGGGTCAGGGCGATCCGCCGGATCTCCTGCACCGGGACGGCGCTGAGCGCGCCGAAGACCGCACCCCAGTCCTCCTCCAGGTCCGCGAGCACCACCCCAGCCGCCGCCGGGGTCCGCCGCCGCATCTCCTCGAGTACGGCGACGAGCGCGCCGGTGACCGCCGGGCGCAGGTCGACGAGTGTCTCGTCGGCGTCGAAGACGACGGCGCCACGTGGCCCGCTCATCGCTCGCCGGTCAGCACCGGCTCGGCCGGGGCAGTCGCCGGCGCCGACGGTGTGCCCCGCAGTTCGTCCGCCCGGACCAGGGCGACGCCGCCGAGGATGAGCGCGCCACCGGCCAGCTGGATCAGGCTGGGCAGTTCGTCGAGCACCAGCCAGGCGATCAGCACCGCGAACATCACCTCGGTGAGCCCTACGAAGGAGGACAGCCGTGCCCCGAGCAGCCGGGTGCCGGCGACCCCGGCGAGGTACGCGACCACGGCGGCGATCAGCGACAGCCCGGCGATCGGCACCAGCCAGCTCACCCGGTGCCCGCCGAAGGTGACGTCGGCGGTGCCGGCGGCGAGCGGCAGCGCTCCGATGCCGCCGAGCAGCAGCAGCGCCAGCGCGCCGACGGCCATGCCGCCGCTGGCCATCACCACCGAAGGCAGGCCCGCGTCGATCCGGCCGGCGATGACGAAGTATCCGGCCAGTCCGACGCCCGCGCCGAGGCCCCAGAGCACGCCCACCGGGTCGAGCCGACCGGCGCCGGTGAGGTCGAGGACGAGCCCGAGCCCGCACAGGGCGGTGACCGAGCCGGCCACTGTGAGCAGTCGGGGGCGCTGCCCGTGGACCAGCCACATCCATCCGACCACGAGCACGATGCCGAGGTATTCCAGCAGGAGCGCCACGCCGACCGGGAGGTAGCGGACCGCGTTGAAGAAGCACGCCTGCGCCGTGGCCACGCCGAGCAGCCCGAACAGCACCACGCTTCCCGCGTTGCGGCGCAGCACCGCCCACCTACCGCGCAGCGCCAGCAGGGCGGGGACGGCGAGCACCAGGGCGGCGATGCCGACCCGGGCGATTACCACCGCGACCGCCGACCACTCGCCGGTGATCAGCGGGCGGGCGAAGGTGCCCGAGGTGGCGAACGTGATCGCGGAAAGCAGTGCCAGGCCGAGCCCGACGCTTGACCGTTCACGCACCGGCATCTCCTGGTCATGAGTCAAGGGAAGTTATGCTGATGACGCTAGGCGTCGCCTCCGACAGGAGTCAAGTTGCTTTTCGCTCATGACACCGAATGCGCGCTGGTCGCCGCCGCCGCGCTGGTGAACACCGCCGGCGGCCGGGACGGACTGCCCGACGTTCCCGCACTGGACGCCTTCTTCACCACCCACGGGTGGAGCGGCCGGCACGAGCACACCGACGTCGAACTGCGCCAGGTCCGCGCGCTGCGGCCCCGGCTGCGCCGCATCTGGTACGCCGACACCGACGAGGTGGTGGCGATCGTCAACGGCCTGCTGCGCGAGTCACACGCCCTGCCGCAACTCGTCCGGCACGACGACGAGCCGTACCACGTGCACGCCGTGCCGCGGGACGCGCCGCTGGCGACCCGGATGGCGGTCGAGGCCGCGATGGCGATGGCCGACCTGGTCCGGATGGGCGAGCTGAGCCGGCTGCGGCACTGCGACCACCCCGACTGCAACAACGTGCTCGTCGACCTGTCCCGGAACCGGTCCCGCCGGTTCTGCGACGCCGGCTGCGGCAACCGGGCCGCGGTGAGCGCCTACCGGGCCCGCAGGGCCGCCGCGTCCCACTCCTGACGGGTCGCGGGCCAGGCGTCGCGGCGCAGCTCGCACTCCACCTCGCCGTGCTCCGTACCCGCAATCGGGTCGTCGAAGGTCAGGTGGAAGGTGCGGACGTAGCGCAACCCGGCGCGGGCCATGACCGCGCGGGAGCGGTCGTTGACCGCCATCGTCTGAGCCCACACCCGGCGGACGCCGACCGTGTCGAACGCGTGCCGCACCAGCGCCCGCGCGCCCTCGGTGGCCAGCCCGTGTCCCCACGTGGCGCGGCGCAGCCGGTAGCCCAGTTCCGCCTCGACGCCGTCGCCGGACGGGTCGAGCGAGTGCCAGCCGAGGAACTCGCCGGTGAACCGGTCGAGCGTCGCCCAGCGGCCGAGCCCGGGGTGCCGGGCGTACTGCGCGAGCATCCGGGGCAGGACCTCGTCCCGGAACGTCCGGGCCGAGGTCGGCGCACCGCCGGTCAGGAAGCGCATGACCTCCGGGTCGGCGTCCAGCGCCACCAGCCGGTCCACGTCGTCCATCGTGAACCGGCGCAGCGTCAGCCGCGCGGTCTCCAGCAACACGCCGCCGTCGTCACGCACGGTCGGATCATTCCGCGCCCACCGTGACGGGTCGAGGCAATTACCGGCACCGGCTCAGGGGTGGGTCATCCGGAGCAGGTCCAGGGCCTCGTCCAGCTGGGTCTCGGTGAGCTTGCCGGAGTCGACGTGCCCCCGGGCGATCACCACCTCGCGGATGGACACCTGCTTGGCCAGCGCCTCCTTGGCGATCGAGGCGGCCTCGTCGTACCCCAGGTGGCGGTTGAGCGGGGTGACGATCGACGGCGAGCCCTCCGCGTACGCCAGGCAGACCTCGGCGTCGGCGACCAGGCCGGCCACCAGGCGCTCGGTGAACAGGCGGCTCGACGCGGCGATCAGCTTGATCGACTCCAGCAGGTTGCGGCCCATCACCGGGAGCATCACGTTCAGCTCGAAGTCGCCCTGCGAGCCGGCGAAGGCCACCGCCGCGTCGTTGCCGATCACCTGGGCGCAGACCTGCCGCATCGCCTCGGCCACCACCGGGTTCACCTTGCCCGGCATGATCGACGACCCCGGCTGGAGGTCCGGGATGCGCAGCTCACGCAGCCCGGCGCGCGGGCCGGAGCCCATCCACCGCACGTCGTTGGCGATCTTGTAGAGGCCGACCGCGACGGTACGGAGCTGGCCGGACGTCTCCACCAGCGCGTCGCGGGCGCCCTGCGCCTCGAAGTGGTTCCGCGCCTCGGTCAACGGCAGCCCGGTCGACTCCCGCAGCTTGCCGATCACCCGGTCGGCGAAGCCCAGCGGCGTGTTGATGCCGGTACCCACAGCGGTGCCGCCCAGCGGCAGCTCGGCCAGGCGGGGCAGCGCCGCCTCCAGCCGCTCGACGCCGTAGCGCACCTGCGCGGCGTAGCCGCCGAACTCCTGCCCGAGCGTGACCGGAGTGGCGTCCATCAGGTGGGTCCGCCCGGCCTTGACCACCGTCTCGAACTCGGCCGCCTTCTCCTCAAGCGCGCCCGCGAGCTGCTTCAGCGACGGGATCAGGTCCTCCACCACGAACTGGGTGGCGGCCAGGTGGATCGACGTGGGGAACACGTCGTTGCTGGACTGCGACGCGTTGACGTGGTCGTTCGGGTGCACGTCCCGGCCCAGCTCGCGGCTCGCCAGCGTGGCGATCACCTCGTTGGTGTTCATGTTGGACGAGGTGCCGGAGCCGGTCTGGAACACGTCCACCGGGAACTGGTCGTCGTAGCCGCCCTCGGCCACGTGCGCGGCGGCGGTGGCGATCGCCTGCGCCACGTCCGTGTCGATCACGCCCAGCTCACCGTTGACCAGGGCCGCCGCGCCCTTGATCTGGGCCAATGCCTTGATCTGGGCCGGTTCCAGGCCGCGCCCCGAGATCGGGAAGTTCTGCACCGCACGCTGGGTCTGCGCCCGCCACAGCGCCTCGGCGGGCACCTCCACCTCGCCCATCGAGTCGCGTTCGATCCGGTAGCCGGTCGCCTCTGGAGTCGTCACGCGTACCATCCTGCCGCGCCGCCGGTCGGTGTGCAGGGAAAGTGGCGCGGTCCGCAGCCCAGCCCGGCCAGCGACCTCTGCTCGTGGCGGGCGCCGAGCCGGGTGGCGTCGGTCAGCACCCGCCGGCGCAGGTCCAGCGCGCTGGCGACGTCACCCTGGTCCAGGATGGCGTGTCGGCCGGCGGCCCGAGCGCCGCGAACCGCTGCCGCGACACGCAGATCTGGAGCTGGGTCCGTACGGTCGCCGGTGGACGCTCATCCCTGACGGCGTCGACCAGTTCTCCACCGGCACCACCCGGCCGGGACGCAGCAACAGCATGGCGACCACGGTGCGATCCCGGCCCGCGGTGACGGTGGCTTCGCCACTGCCCGGGAACGTTCCCGGGCACCCCTCGCGTACGTCTGCGGTCACCGCCGGCCGACGGTGAGCACCGGCTTGGTGACCTCGGCGAAGAAGTCGTTGCCCTTGTCGTCGACGACGATGAAGGCGGGGAAGTCCTCCACCTCGATCTTCCAGACCGCTTCCATGCCCAGCTCGGCGTATTCGAGCACCTCGACGTGCTTGATGCAGTCCTGCGCCAGGCGGGCGGCCGGGCCGCCGATCGAGCCGAGGTAGAAGCCGCCGTGGGCCTGGCAGGAGCGGGTGACCTGGGTGGACCGGTTGCCCTTCGCCAGCATCACCATCGAGCCGCCGGCCGCCTGGAACTTCTCCACGTACGCGTCCATCCGGCCGGCCGTGGTGGGACCGAACGAGCCGGAGGCGTAGCCCTCGGGGGTCTTCGCCGGGCCGGCGTAGTAGACCGCGTGGTCGCGGAGGTACTGCGGCATCGGCTCGCCCGCGTCCAGCCGCTCGGCGATCTTCGCGTGCGCGATGTCCCGCGCGACGACCAGCGGACCGGTCAGGGACAGCCGGGTCTTCACCGGATACTTCGACAGCTCGGCCCGGATCTCGCCCATCGGCCGGTTCAGGTCGACGCGGACGACCTCCTCGGTCTCCAGCGTCTCGTCGGTCACGTCGGGCAGGTAACGCGCCGGATCGGTTTCGAGTCGCTCCAGCCAGACGCCCGACGGGGTGATCTTCGCCACCGCCTGCCGGTCGGCCGAGCAGGAGACCGCGATCGCCACCGGGCACGAGGCGCCGTGCCGGGGCAGCCGGACCACCCGTACGTCGTGGCAGAAGTAGCGCCCGCCGAACTGCGCGCCGATGCCGAAGTTGCGGGTCAGCTCCAGCACCTCGGCCTCCAGCTCCAGGTCACGGAAGCCGTGCGCGCTCATCGAGCCCTGGGTGGGCAGCGCGTCCAGGTATTTCGCGGAGGCGTACTTCGCGGTCTTCAGCGCGTACTCCGCGGAGGTGCCGCCGATGACGACGGCCAGGTGGTACGGCGGGCAGGCCGCGGTGCCGATGAGCCGCAGCTTCTCCTCCAGGAACTGCATCATCCGCGTCGGGTTGAGCAGCGCCTTGGTCTCCTGGTAGAGGTAGGACTTGTTGGCCGAACCGCCGCCCTTGGCCATGAACAGGAACTTGTACGCGTCGGCGTGGCCGTCCGGGTCCTCGGCGTACAGCTCCACCTGGGCGGGCAGGTTGCTGCCGGTGTTCCGCTCGTCCCACATGGTCAGCGGGGCGAGCTGGGAGTAGCGCAGGTTGAGCCGGGTGTACGCCTGGTAGACGCCGCGCGAGATCGCCTCCGCGTCGGTGCCGTCGGTGAGCACGTGCCGGCCGCGCTTGCCCATCACGATCGCGGTGCCGGTGTCCTGGCACATCGGCAACACGCCGCCGGCCGCGATGTTCGCGTTGCGCAGCAGGTCGAGCGCGACGAAACGGTCGTTCGGCGAAGCCGCCGGATCATCGATGATCGAGCGGAGCTGAGCGAGGTGGGCCGGGCGCAGGAAATGGGCGATGTCGTGCATCGCCTCCGCCGTCAGCGCGGTCAGCGCGCCCGGATCCACGGTGAGGAACCGGCGGCCTCCCGGGCCGTTGACGACGTCCACGCCCTCGTCGGTGACCAGGCGGTATTCGGTCAGGTCGGGACCGGTCGGCAGCAGGGGTGCGTACGAGAAGGCGGCGGCACTGCTCATGACCGAAAAGCCTAGGGCAGAGCCGTCGATCGGTGACACCCGCAGGTGGGTCGTGGGACGACGCTCTCACCCACTGTCACTTGCCGTCGGCGCAGAGTTCCCGTTTCGGCCCGCAACTGCCCTGGTCGTCGGGCGGGCGCCAGCTGCCACCCGGGTCCGGCGCCACCGGCGCGCCGTCCTGGCCCGGCCCCGGCGCGTCGCCCGTGCCGGCGCCCCAGCGGACGTACCCGATCTCCCGCCCCTCGCCGATGATCATGCCGTTCGGGCCGACCGCCAGCGCGTTCGCCGAGGTACGCAGCTCGACCAGCACCCGGCCCTCCCGCGGCTCGACCGCGATCAGCCGGGACGGCTTCTCCTCGCTGATCACCGCCGCGTACGGGGTGAGCGCCGCACCGCTCTTGCCGCCCGCCGGCCGGGTCCAGCGGGTCCGGTCGGCCGACAGTTCCCGGCCCAGCAGCGAGCCCTTGTCGGCGCTGCGCACCACGGCGTACCGGTCGTCCACGGCGAGCAGCTTCTCGCCGTCCGCGCCGACCTGGAGCAGCCGGCCGTCGTACCCGTCGAGCACCGTCTCACGCCCGTCCGGGGCGACCCCGATGATCACGTTGCGCCCGCCCTGCGGGTCCTCCCGCTGCACGCAGCCGGCGTAGTCGGCGGTGCGCAGGTTGATCCCGGTACGCCGCCACACCTGCTGACCGGTCGCCGGGTCGACGGCGGTCACCGCGTAGTAGCAGCTCCCGTCGCGGGAGGTGGCCGCGATCCGCAGCAGCCGGCCGCCGACCACGGCGAGCCGCTCCTCCCGGCCGGGCTGGACGTTCTGGAGCACCCGGCCGGTGGCGGTGTCCACCACGTGCACCCGTCCGTCGACCGGGAAGCCGAGCAGCGGCGGGACGGACTCCGGCCCGGCCACCCCGCCGTCGATCCGGGTGGCGCCGAGACGCCGGGTGCCGAGGAGTTCCGGGTTGTCGGCGAGCACGCCGCTGTGCACGCCGGGCAGGAACGCGGTCCACAGCGGAGCGGTGCCACGCGGATCCCAGGCGCGCAGCGTGCAGTCGGTGGCCTGCACGCAGTACGCGTCCAGCAGCAGGTTGCGGTAGGTCCAGACGGCTATCGCGCGGTCGTCGCGGCGGCGGGTCACGCCGGTCACCGGGTCGAGCACCTCGTACCCCCTGTCGAGCAGCTTGCCCACGGCGACGACCGACTCGCGGCCGCTGCCCGCGACCGCCGACCAGTCGGCCTTGCGCTCCCACAGCTGGCCGCCGTCGGCGAGGTTGCGCGCCTCGATCCGGGTACGCTGCTCGACGATCACGGTGTCGCCGGCGATGGTGACGCTGCGCGGCGTGCCGCCGACGCGCTGCTGCCAGGCCACGTCCGGCTCGCTGATCGGCTTGCTGCGGTCGACCCAGTCCCACAGCGCCGGGAACGGGTTCCAGACGCCGGTCGCGGCGAGGACGACCACGGTGACGAGCCCGAGCAGCAACCAGCCGCGTATCCCTAGGCCCTTCACACCGCACACGGTAGCGACGATCACCGGTCCCCCGGGTCCGCGTGCGGGGCGTGTCGCGGCGCTTCTTGCCCCGGCAGGTGTTAATACGGGGCCCTTCCACCTCCTGAGGCGTTAATAGGGGGCCCTTCCTTACCCGCGGGCGGCGGAGCGGACGAGCGGCAGCGTCCGGTACGGGATCTGCTCGGCCAGCGCGATGATGGTGGACGCCCGGCGGATGCCCTCCGAAGCGACGATCTGGTCGATGACCCGCTGGAGGTCGGTGTTCGACCGGGCGACGATCCGGCAGAGCAGGTCGCTGGAACCGGTGATGGTGTGTGCCTCCAGCACCTCGGGGATCGCCGCCAGGTGCGCGGTGACCTGGTCGTGGCCGTGCCGCTGGCTGATCTCCAGCGTGACGAAGCTGGTCACCCCGAAGCCGATCGCGGCGGGGGTGATGTCCGGCCCGAACCCGGTGACGACGCCCCGGCCGACGAGCTTGTCGAGCCGGGCCTGCACCGTTCCCCGGGCCACACCGAGGCGGCGGGAGCACTCCAGCACGCCGATCCGGGGCTCCTCCGCCAGCAGTTCGATCAAGCGGGCGTCCAGCTCGTCGAGCTGTACATCCTGACCAGTGTTCATGGTGCCCTACCGTACCGAATGCACAACCTGACCAGGAATAACGTCGACTGTTGCCCAACTCGCCGCGGTCCGTGGATCCTCGCCGGAAGAGCACATTCACGGCGGCCCACGAGGCCGGCCGGTACGCGAGGGAGGCCACCATGACCCAGGCGATCGACCGACCCCAGTCGACCGAGGAGGTCGACGTCGACGCTCTCGTCGGCGCAGTCGACCACGACATCACCCGCGACCCGTTCCCGGTCAAGGGCATGGACCACGTCCACTTCCTGGTGGGCAACGCCAAGCAGGCCGCGCACTACTACTCCACCGCGTTCGGCATGACCTGCGTGGCGTACCGGGGGCCGGAGCAGGGCTACCGGGACCACGCGCAGTACGTGCTGACCAGCGGTTCGGCCCGCTTCCTGCTGACCGGCGCGGTACGCCCGGACGCCGACGGCGCCGAGCACGTGGCGAAGCACAGCGACGGCGTCTCCGACATCGCGCTGGAGGTGCCGGACGTCGACGCCGCGTACGCGCACGCCGTGGCTCAGGGCGCGACCGGCCTGGTCGAGCCGCACGACGTCAGCGACGAGCACGGCACCGTGCGGATGGCGTCCATCGCCGCGTACGGCGACACCCGGCACAGCCTGATCGACCGGTCCCGCTACACCGGGCCGTTCCTGCCCGGGTTCGTGGCCCGCGGCCCGATCGTGAACCGGCAGCCGATGATCGACGCCGGCATCCAGCCGAAGCGGTTCTTCCAGGCGGTCGACCACGTCGTCGGCAACGTGGAGCTGGGCCGGATGGACGAGTGGGTCGAGTTCTACAAGCGCGTCATGGGCTTCTCGAACATGGCCGAGTTCATCGGCGACGACATCGCCACCGACTACTCGGCGCTGATGAGCAAGGTCGTCGCCAACGGCACCCGCAAGGTGAAGTTCCCGCTCAACGAGCCGGCCGTGGCCCGCAAGAAGTCGCAGATCGACGAGTACCTGGAGTTCTACCAGGGCCCCGGCGCCCAGCACATCGCGGTGGCCACCAACGACATCCTGGCCAGCGTGGACGCCATGCGCGCCGCGGGTGTCGACTTCCTGGAGACCCCGGACTCGTACTACGAGGACCCGGAGCTGCGGGCCCGCATCGGCGAGGTCCGGGTGCCGATCGAGGAGCTTCAGTCCCGCAAGATCCTGGTCGACCGGGACGAGGACGGCTACCTGCTCCAGATCTTCACCAAGCCGGTGCAGGACCGCCCCACCGTCTTCTTCGAGCTGATCGAGCGGCACGGCTCGCTCGGCTTCGGCAAGGGCAACTTCAAGGCCCTGTTCGAAGCGATCGAGCGCGAGCAGGAGAAGCGCGGAAACCTGTAACACTGTCCGCGTGACCCAGCCTCCTCCGAACCCGATGCCGCCGCCCGCCGGTCCTCCACCCGCGGGCGGCGGCTTCGCGCCGCCCGGCGGACCGGCGGTGCCCGCACAGCACGTTCCTCCGGGGTACGGCGGCCCGCCCGGCTACCTGCCGCCCGGGTACGCCCCGCCCGGGTACGCCCCGGCGCCCGTCCCGCCCCCGGTGGCGCCGAACGGGCAGCCGCTGGCGAGCTTCGGCGACCGGCTGCTCGCGTACCTGATCGACACCGCCGTCGCCACTGCGGTGGCGCTGGTGCTGTTCGCGCCGGTCGTCTTCCTGATCTTCTTCCGGATGATCGACGAGGTCGAGCAGGCCGGCCCGGCGGGACCGGACCCGGCGACGTTCTGGACGGACGTCTTCCTGCCGCTGCTCGCCGCCGAGTTCGGGGTCCTGCTGCTGATGCTCGCCTTCTACTGGGTCCACCACGTCGAATACGCCCGCCGGACCGGGCAGACGTTCGGCAAGAAGGTGATGAAGCTGCGGATCGTACCGGTGCAGCCGGGCGCCGCGCTGACCCGGGGCGTGCTCGGCAAGCGCTGGCTCGTCGAGTTCGCCGGCGGGATGTTCGTGCCGTTCCTCAGCTACCTCGACGGTTTCTGGCAGCTGTGGGACAAGCCCTGGCAGCAGTGCCTCCACGACAAGTTCGCCGGAACGGTCGTCGTTAAGGTTGCCCCGTGAGCGCGAGGAGTGAGCCGGGCCTGCGAGCCCCGCAGTCGCGAACGAGGACGGCATCGTGAGCGCGAGGAGTGAGCCGGTTTTGCGAGCCCCGCAGTCGCAAGCTAGGACGGCATCGTGAGTTTGGAACCCGGCTGGTACGTCGACCCCGCCGACACGGCGACCCGCAGGTGGTGGGACGGCGAGGGCTGGATCGGTGCGCCGATCCCGGTCGACGTCACCCCGCCCGACGGTCCGCCGCCCGCCGAACCGGAGCCCGCGCCGGCCACCCCGGCGCCCGCCGCCGACAGGCCGGCCTCCGGTCCCGGCCGCCCCGACGCGACCCCGGCGTCCGGCACGCCGGGCGCGCCGAGCCCGTGGCCGGGCCAGCCGGGCCCGGCGAACCCGTGGCCCGGACAGCCGGGTCAGGCGGGACAGCCGGGTCAGGCGGGACACGCGGGACAGCCGGGTCGGGCCGGGCCGGGCATGCAGGGACCGCCTCCGGGCTGGCCGTACCCGCACTGGCCGGGCGCGCAGCCGATCCCGCGTCCGCACGGACTGCCGCTGGCGTCGTACGGCGTCCGGCTGGTCGCGCGCCTGATCGACCTGGGCATCGTGTTCCTGCTCAACGCCGTGGTCAACGGCTGGTTCGTCTGGCGCTACGTCGAGGCCATCTCCCCGTACCTGCGTGCATCGGTGCGCCAGGCGCTCAACGGTGACACGTCCACCGAGGGGTTGCCCCAGATCGACGACCAGGCCGGCGGCCTCCAGATCGCCATCCTGGTGATCGCCACCGCGCTCTGGTACGCGTACGAGGTGCCGTCGATGGCGGCGCGCGGGCAGACCTTCGGCAAGCGGGTGATGGGCGTCCGCGCGCTGCCGGTCGAGGCGGACCAGCCGCTCGGCTTCGGCCGGGCCACCCGGCGCTGGAGCACGCTCGGCCTGCCGACGCTGCTCTGGTACTGCTGCGGGCTGGGCCTGCTGCTCCAGCTCATCGACGCGATCTCGCCCCTGTTCGACCAACCGCTGCGCCAGGCCCTGCACGACAAGCGGGCGCAGACGGTGGTGGTCCAGCTCCCCCGCAAGCGTGACACCAGTACCGCCCCGCCCGAGAGCGCCGACACCCCGGGAGACACCCCATGACCGAGACCGGACGCCACCAGCCCGCGCTGCGGCTGACCCGCGCCGACCTGGACGCGCTGCCCAACTACGTGCCCGGCCGCAGCCCGGCCGACCTGGCCCGGGAGCTGGGCCTGGCCGAGGCGATCAAGCTGGCCAGCAACGAGGTGCCGTACGGCCCGCTGCCGGGCGTGGTGGAGGCGGTCGCCGAGGCCGTCGCCGGTTCGCACCGCTACCCGGACATGGGCGTGGTGGCGCTGCGCCAGGCGCTCGCCGAGCGGTACGGCGTGGACGCCGACCGGATCGCCACCGGCTGCGGCTCGGTGGCGCTGGCCGAGCACCTGGTCCGCGCCACCTGCCTGCCCGGTGACGAACTGCTCTACTCGTGGCGCTCGTTCGAGGCGTACCCGATCATCGCGGCGACCAGCGGCGCGACCAGCGTGCGGGTGCCGAACGACGCCGGCCACGGGCACGACCTTTCCGCGATGGCGGCGGCGGTGACCGACCGGACCCGGATGGTCCTGGTCTGCAACCCGAACAACCCCACCGGTACGGCGGTGCGCCGGGCCGAGCTGGACCGCTTCCTCGACGCGATGCCGGACGACGTGCTCGTGGTGATCGACGAGGCGTACCGGGAGTTCGTCACCGACCCCGAGGTGCCGGACGGCCTGACCTACCTGGACCGGCCGAACGTGGCGGTGCTGCGCACGCTGTCCAAGGCGTGGGGCCTGGCCGGTCTGCGGATCGGCTGGCTGGTAGCGGCGCCGGAGGTGGCCGCCGCGGTGCGCAAGGTGGTCACCCCGTTCTCCACCAGCATGGCCGCCCAGGCGGGCGCGCTGGCCGCGCTGGCGCAGGCCGACGAGGTGGAGCGGCGCTGCGCGCTGGTCGTGGCCGAGCGGGACCGGGTCACCGAGGCACTGCGCAAGTTCGTCCCGGACGTGCCGGACAGTCAGGCCAACTTCGTCTGGCTGCCGCTGGGCGAGCGGGCGGTGGAGTTCGGCCGGGCGTGCGAGGCGCGCGGCGTGATCGTCCGCCCGTTCCCGGGCGACGGCGTCCGGGTCACCATCGGCACCCCGGCCGAGAACGACGCGTTCCTGGCCGCAGCCGAGGCCGCGCTGGCCTGACCGGGCGCGCCCGGCGCCGGTCCGTCAACCCCCTACGGACCGGCGCCGGGCGTCTTCGTCCAACCGATCCAACAAGAGCACTATAGAGGCTTTTGTCCGTTTTTGACGTTGACTCGCCGGATCAGGTCACGGCGAACAGCACCGGTTCCGCCATCAGGAAGTAGCCCTGGTCGTCGTCCTCCGGAGCGGCGCTCTCCCGCAGCCGCTCCACCGCGACGTAGCCGTCCACCGCGTACGCCCGGCCCGGCCGCCAGCCGATCCCGTCCCGGCCCAGGTCGAGCACGAAAGTCGACCGGGTCGTACCGGTTAACGGGTCGACGGTGACCAGTTCCCGCCGGTCCGTCAGCAGGTGCACCCGTCCCGGCTCGGTCGCGAGCACCCGGGCCGGATGGATGTCCGGCCGGCGCCACAGCTCCTCGCCGGTACGCGCCGACCGCCCGACCACCACCGGGCCCGACGTGTCCACCGCCCGCTCGCCGTCGAGCACCGTGTCCGGATGGTCCAGGCCCGGCGCGGCGGCCGGCTCGCCCGGGTCGGTCACCAGCCAGCCCCGACTGCCCGCGCCGTCCGGCCCGGCGGTACGCAGTCCGCGACAACCGGAGTGACCGTCGCGGCAGCCGACCGGCGTGACGACGAGCCGCTCCGGCGCGTCCGGCGGCCGCCAGCGGGTCCGTACGGCACCGGTCGCCGCGTCCCGCAGTTCGACCGTGGCGGGGCCCTCGCAGCGGTCCACGCCGACCAGCTGCCCGCTGGCGGTCGTACCCACGTCGGACCGGCAATCCCGGCTCACGTCCGCACGCCAGAGCCGGCGACCGTCGGTGAGGTCGTACCCGCCCATGCCGCCCGGACCGGTCGCGAGCAGCACCGTCCGCCCGTCGGCCGTACGTGCCACGTGCAGACCGGCCGGATCCCAGACCGTGGCGGCGAAAGTGCGTCGCGGCTCCGGCACGGACCCCGGCTGCGGGCCGTCCGCCCGCCAGGCCACCCGTCCGGTACGCGCGTCGAGCGCCACCAGCTTCCCGTCGGACCAGCGGCTGACCACAGTGGTCCCCTCGGCGAGCACTCCGACCAGCTTCGCCGGCCAGCGGCGGAAGGACCAGAACGGGGTGACCCGGTGCCGGCCGGTGACCGGCTGGTCCGCGTACACCTGACGGGCGCCCGCGTAGACGCGGAGGCGGCCGTCCACGACGAGCGGCGCCACCGGCAGCCGCGCGAGCACCCCCGCGGTCGGCGCGGGCGCCGCCGGGTAGGGCTCCCGGGCTGCGGTGTCGACCTCGGCGGGCGCCAGCACCCGGACGACCACGGCGACCGACGCCGCGACGGCGAGCACCGCCACCAGCGCCACCACGACCCGCTGCCTCGCGGCCTTCGCCATCCGCCACCTCCGCCCCGGCACCCTACCGGCCGCACGCGGGCCGGGTGCGGGGAGCGGCCGGGTCGGCTCAGGCGGCCTCGGTGGATTGGGCGGGACCGGCGGCCAGCGCCAGGTCGGCCAGGTCACGCCGGAGCGCGCCCTCGACCGCGCGGGCCGCCAGGCCGCCGAGGATCAGGGCCAGCACCCGCCCGTACGCCCGGGTCGGCACCGCCTCCTGCTCGACTGTGACCTCGGTGCAGCCGCGCCGTCGCCGCTCGACGGTGCGCAGCGTCCAGGTGATCCGGTAGTCGGCACCGGCGCCGCGCGACCCGAGCACGAGGCGGCCGGGCGCGACCGCCTCGAGCACCTCGAACTCCTCCGGCTCGGTGCCGCCGTCCGGCCGGATGCGGGTCTCCCGCCACACGGTGCCCGGCCCGAACCCACCGGCGGCGAGAACCTCGACCGCGTCCACCGCCGAGAGCCAGTCGGCGCGGGCCGGGAGGTCGGTGAGCAGCCGCCACAGGTCGGCGTCCTGCGCTTCGATGGATGCGGAAACCGTCACCGTCGACATGGCACCTCCCGTGTCGTACACGGTACGGGCCGTGACCGGAAACGGGGAGCCTCCCGGTGACATTTCCATCACCGGTGCCCCGGCGGGGGCACCGGTGTGGCGCAGACGGTCAGCCGCGGAGCGCGCCGCCCCGCAGCGCGGTGACGAACGCGGCCCAGCCCGGCGGGCTCACCGCGAGCGCCGGACCGTCCGGGTCCTTGGAGTCGCGTACACCCACCACGCCGTGCGCGGCGACCACGTTCGTCGCCACCTCGACGCAGAGGCCCTGGTCGTTCGAGCGGCTGCTGGTGCGCCAGACGGCACCGGTCAACTCGGTCATGCTCGGTCCTTCCTGTTCCGGCTTCCGCGGGTACGCCCCCCGACCCGGCACCACCGGCGGCTCCGGTTCGACCGGGAGCCGCCGTCCGGGGCGTACGTGATCCGGAGCGATCAACGCCGAAGGAACCGGCCCCGGTCGCACATCGGGTGCGACCGGGGCCGGTTCGGAAGGTCGGATGTCAGCGGGCCGGCAGGATCGCCCCGGTGACCTCGCCCAGCGCGACTGTGGTGCCGTCCGGCCCGGGCGCGGTGGCGGTGATCGTCACCGTGTCGCCGTCCTCCAGGAACGTCCGCTCGCTGCCGTCGGCGAACTTGACCGGCTCGGATCCGCCCCAGGTCAACTCCAGGAACGACCCGACCTGACCGCGCTGGGGACCGGAGACGGTGCCGGAGGCGTAGAGGTCGCCGGTCCGCAGCGACGCGCCGTTGACGGTGAGGTGCGCGAGCTGCTGCGCCGGAGTCCAGTACATGCCGGCGAACGGCGGCTCGGCGACCCGCTCGCCGTTCCACTCGACCGACAGCGTCAGGTCCAGCCCGAGGCGCGGGGTGTCGCGCAGGTAGTCCTGCACCGGCGGATCCTGGTCGGGCGCGGGCACGAACGCGTCGGCCAGCGCCTCCAGCGGGGTCACCCACGCCGAGACGGAGGTGGCGAACGACTTGCCGAGGAACGGTCCGAGCGGCTGGTACTCCCACGCCTGGATGTCCCGGGCCGACCAGTCGTTCACCAGCACCACGCCGAAGACGTGGTCGGCGAAGTCGGCCACCGGCACCCGCTCGCCGAGCCAGCTCGGCACTCCCACCACGAAGCCCACCTCGGCCTCTATGTCCAGCCGGACCGAGGCGCCGGTGGTCGGGCCCTGCGCGCTGGCCCGCTGACCGGTCGGGCGGGTCACCGGGGTGCCGGAGACGACCACCGTGCCGGCCCGGCCGTGGTAGCCGATCGGCACGTGCTTCCAGT
Organism: Micromonospora sp. CNB394; assembly: GCF_000374985.1. Taxonomy (NCBI): domain Bacteria; kingdom Bacillati; phylum Actinomycetota; class Actinomycetes; order Micromonosporales; family Micromonosporaceae; genus Micromonospora; species Micromonospora sp. CNB394. The sequence goes on from NZ_KB895860.1 coordinate 33,353, forward strand.
TCGGCAGCAGCGGCGGCTGCCCCGGCCGGAAGATCTGCCCGACGTTCGAGGCGTGATGCTCGGAGGAGTAGAAGTCGACGTAGTCGGCCACCTCGAACGGCAGCGCCATCTCGACCTCGCGCAGCGGCACCAGCAGCGGCTCGACCGCCGCCCGGTGCTCCGCCTCGGTGAGCAGCTCGACGACCCGCTGCCGGACCGCCGTCCACTGCGGGCGGCCGAGCGCCATGAAGGCGTTGAGTGTCGGCTGGCCCAGCGCGCCGCCGGCCAGCACCAGACCGGCGGCCTCCGCGCCGGCCAGGTCCAGCGCGAAGTCACCGATGCGGACGCCGACGCGCGGCTCGTCCTCGCCGTGCCGGAACACCCCGTACGGCAGGTTCGTCACCCCGTACGGCGAGCCCGCCGCCCCTGGTACCCAGGTCATGCCGTGCCGACCGGGCATGCCCTCACGGCCCTCGCTCCGCTCGGTGCGTTCGCTCATGCCTCGTAGCCTCCGTTCACCAGCCCCAGCCGGATCAGATCGGTAAGTGGTTCGGAGACGCTGCACGAGCCGTACCCGGCCCACAGCGGGCGCTCGGCGTCGCGGTGCGCCCGGGCGGGCTCGACCACGCGTACCGGGTCGGTGGCGGCGAGCAGCTCGGCCACGCCGTCCACCTCGGCGCCCCCGACGGCGGCGAGCGAGGCACCCAGGACGTTGACGAAACCGTGGTGGTTGAAGCCGGTCTCCGGGTCGCGGTGCCGGATCGCGTGGTGCAGCCCGGCGGTGAGCTTGAACGGCAGCTTCCGGTCCCGGCAGGCGCAGATCACCGCGGCCAGCTCCACCGGGGTGGGGAACAGCTCGGCGGCGAGCCCGCCGGTACGGAACTTGGCGGCCACCGGCAGCCCGCCGGCGCGCGCCTCGGCGAGCGTGTCGAGCGCGCCCATCAGCCCGAGGGTCAGCGGGATCTCCGCGTACACGGCGGTGCCGTCGAGCCGGCCGGCGAGCGTCATCAGCTCGGACAGCCCGGGTTGCGGGTCCTCGCCGCGCTTGGCCACCGGCGCCTCGATCTGCCGGGCGGTCACCCCGTCGGGCGCGAGCGCGTCCAGCGCCTGCGGGAGCTGGTCCAGACCGGTGTCGCCGATCAGCCCGATCACCAGGCCCTCGGCCGGGTCCACCAGGCCGTTGAGCGACCCGCGCTGGATCTCCGAGGCGGGCAGCAGCAGCGGGCCGACCAGGCCGGTGTACCAGGCGGCGCGGTGGGTGCGGTGCGCGGTCACCGCGTCGGGCAGCGCGGCGTTGCCGGGCGGGAAGACCGCCGCGTCGTCCACCAGGCCGGAGAGGAGGCGGGGCACCTGCGTTGACACGAGACAAGAATGTACGGGACGCTACGAGGAACGGACAACAGCGTCCGATTATCGGACGCCACCGGCCGGAGAACGGGACATATCGGGAGGCGAGATGCCGTACTACCGCAGCGTCGGCGACGTGCCGCGCAAACGCCACACCCAGTTCCGCCAGCCCGACGGCACGCTCTACGCCGAAGAACTGGTCGGCCAGGAGGGCTTCTCCTCCGACTCGTCGCTGCTCTACCACCGGCACGCGCCGACCGCGATCCTCGCCGCGCAGGAGTACGCCCCGCCCACCGTCACCCGCGTGCCGAACCTGCCGCTCAAGCCGCGCCACCTGCGCACGCACAAGCTCGACGGCACCGGCGCGGACCCGGTGCTCGGCCGGCAGTACCTGCTCGCCAACGACGACGTACGCATCGCGTACGTGCTCGCCGACCGGCCGTCGCCGCTGTTCCGCGACGCCACCGGCGACCACTGCCTCTACCTGGAGTCGGGCACCCTGCGGGTCGAGTCGCCGTTCGGCGTGCTCGACGCGGTCGCGGGTGACTACGTCGTCATCCCCACCTCGACCATCCACCGCCTGGTACCCACCGGCGACGAGCCGACCCGGCTGCTCGCCGTCGAGGCGTCCGGCCACATCGGGCCGCCCAAGCGCTACCTCTCCGTACGCGGGCAGTTCCTGGAGCACGCGCCCTACTGCGAGCGCGACGTCCGCGGACCGGACACCCCGCTGCTGGTCGACGGCGAGGAGGTGGAGGTGCTCGTCAGGCACAGGTCTCGGGCCGCAGGCCCGGGTGGCAGCGGCACAGCCTGGACGCGTCACGTCTATGCGAACCACCCGTTCGACGTGGTCGGCTGGGACGGGCACATGTACCCGTGGGCGTTCTCCATCCACGACTTCGAGCCGATCACCGGGCGGATCCACCAGCCGCCGCCGGTCCACCAGACGTTCCAGGGCCCGAACTTCGTGATCTGCTCGTTCGTGCCGCGCAAGGTGGACTACCACCCGGCCGCCATCCCGGTGCCGTACAACCACCACAACGTCGACTCCGACGAGATGCTGTTCTACACCGGCGGCAACTACGAGGCCCGGCGTGGCTCCGGCATCGAGCAGGGCTCGATCTCGCTGCACCCGTCCGGCTTCACCCACGGCCCGCAGCCGGGCGCCGCCGAACGCTCGATCGGGGCGGAGTTCTTCGACGAGCTGGCGGTCATGGTGGACACGTTCCGCCCGCTCGACCTCTGCGACGCGGCCGCCGCCTGCGAGGACGACGGCTACGCCTGGACCTGGGCGCGCAAGTCCTGACGGCGGGTACGTGGTGATGCCGGCGCAGGTCCCTCTCACCGGCGAGCGAACGCGGTGAATCCGGCCACCACCGACGCGGTGATCGCCCCGACCAACGGCCACGGGCCGCCGACCAGCGCGTACCCGAGCAGCAGCACCACCGCGGCGGCGGCCGCGTAGACCGGCACGACCAGGCCGCGCGACATCGCCTCCCGCAGGCCGGGCCACCACGTCGCCGGGCGTCGCAGCAGCACCGCCACCGCGACCACCGCCAGCACCGCGAACAGCCGGGACGCGCCCGGCGAGGCCGGGGCCAGGGCGCCGACCAGCACGCTCGCGACCAGGGACAACCCGGCCACCGACAGCAGGAGACGCCGGATGCCGGCGTCCACGGTCCGCGCCGGGTCGGGACGAGCCACCGGCAGGTCGGCCATCGCGGTCAGGTGTTCCAGCGTCTCGGCGTACCGGCGCCGTTCCAGCCGGGCCACGCCCACGTCCTGCCCCGCCTCACCCAGCTCCGGGTCCAGCCGCAGCGCCTCCCGGTAGGCCCGCTCGGCCAGGTCGAACAGTTGCAGCCGCACCGCGACCAGGCCGAGCACCAGGTGCGCCTCCGGCTCGTCCGGCGACAGCTCCACCGCGCGCCACGCCGCGTCCAGCGCCGCCTGCCCGTTGCGTGACGCGGAGAGGATGGCGGCGGCGCTGCGCTGCGCGTACGCGTCACCTGGCGCACGCGTCAGGATCTCGTCGGCGGTCGCCGCGGCCTCCTTCCAGCGCTCCAGGTCGAGCAGCGCGAACCCGCGCGTCACGAGCGCCGGCACGACGATCCCTGCCGTGTCGGCGGCGGCGAGCGCCTCGGCGGGCCGGTCGGCGGCCAGGTGCATCCGGGCCAGCATGGTCAACGCGGGTACGTGCCCGGGCTCGGCCGCGAGCAGCGCGGTGAGTTCGCCGATCCCCTCGTCGTAGCGCCCCAGCTCGGCGAGCAGGTGGGCGCGTTGCAGGTAGCCGTCGGCGGCGGACTGGTCGGGAGCGGCGTCACTCGGCATCCCGGCGAGCGTATCCGCCCCGCCCCAGCCGCCGTTCCCGGCCACCGCGTCAGTCGGCCGGGGCCTCGTAGACCAGGGCCACCGCGATCCCGGCCAGCCCTTCCCCGCGCCCGGTGAAGCCGAGGCCGTCGGTGGTGGCGGCGGAGACGGTCACCGGCGCGCCCACCGCCTCGGAGAGCACCCGCTGCGCCTCCTCCCGGCGCGGCCCGATCTTGGGCCGGTTGCCGACGACCTGCACCGACACGTTGCCGATCCGGAAGCCCGCCGCCCGTACCCGGCGTGCGCTCTCGGTCAGCAGCGCCACGCCGGAGGCGCCCGCCCACTCGGGCTGGCCCACCCCGAAGTTCGCGCCCAGGTCACCGAGACCGGCGGCGGAGAGCACGGCGTTGCAGGCGGCGTGCGCCGCCACGTCGGCGTCGGAGTGACCGGCCAGGCCGTCCTGGTCCGGCCAGTGCAGGCCCGCGACCCAGCAGGGCCGCCCGGCCGCGAACGCGTGCACGTCGGTGCCGACAGCCACCCGAGGAACGATCATGACCAGAGGGTACGCGTCGCGCCTCGGCGGCGGCCCGGGCTGTACGAGTGGAGCGTCGCTCTGACCGGCACGCGTTGAAAATCCGGAACAGGCCGCCACCCGCGAGCGGCGGGCGGCGCGCGTCAGGCGCCCGTGGTCAGCAGGTGTTCGGCGAGGGCCAGGTCGAACGGTCGGGTGATCTTCAGGGCCAGCTCGGAGCCGGGTACGCAGGTCACCGCGATCCCCTGCTTCTCGACCAGGCCCGCGTCGTCGGTCAGCGCGTCACCTGCCGACCGGTGCGCCGCGACCAGCACCGACCGGCGGAAACCCTGCGGTGTCTGCACCGAGCGCAACGCGGACCGGTCGACGGTGCCGAGCACCCGTTCGGTCGCGTCGACCTCCTTGATCGTGTCGACCACCGGCAGCACCGGGATCACCGCGTCGTGCCCGTCGCGGACCGCCGCGGCCACCGACTCGACCAGATGGGGCGGGGTGAGCGCGCGGGCCGCGTCGTGCACCAGGACGATCTCCGGACCGGCGGGTACGGCCGCGAGGGCCGCCGCCACCGACGCCTGGCGTTCGGCGCCACCGGGCACCACTGTCACCGGGGCCGCGGGGGCGAGCATCGCGCGTACCGCCTCGACCTCGGTCGCCGGCGCGGCCACCACGATCGTGTGCACCGACGGCGCGGCGGCGATCCGGCGGACCGCGTGCACCAGCAGCGGCTCACCGGCGAGCAACCGGAGCGCCTTCGGGGCACCGGGGCCGAGGCGTACCCCGGCACCGGCCGCAGGAACGAGGACCGCGACGTCACCGCGCGGATCGAGCTGCGCGGTCACGTCGCGGTCCTCGGATTCGTTCGCTGCGGGGTGGGTAGAGGCAGACGCGTGGATCAGGCCTCGGTCAGCACCTTGTCGAGCAGCGTCTCGGCCTCGTCCTTGGTGCTCTTCTCCGCCAGCGCGACCTCGCCGACGAGGATGTCACGAGCCTTGGCGAGCATCCGCTTCTCGCCCGCCGACAGGCCCCGCTCCCGCTCCCGGCGCCACAGGTCGCGGACGACCTCGGCCACCTTCAGCGGGTTACCGGAGGCCAGCTTCTCCAGATTCGCCTTGTAACGCCGCGACCAGTTGGTCGGCTCCTCGGTGTGCGGTGCACGGAGCACGTCGAAGACCTTGCCCAGGCCCTCTTCGCCAACCACTTCGCGCACACCCACGATCTCGGCGTTCTCGGCGGGAACCCGGACCGTCAGGTCACCCTGTGCGACCCTCAGGACGAGGTATTGCTTGGGCTCGCCCTTGATGACCCGAGTCTCGATTGCCTCGATGAGTGCGGCCCCGTGGTGGGGGTAAACAACGGTCTCGCCGACACTGAAAACCATAGGTTCGAAACCCCTTTCGCTGTGTCTAGGGTAACACGCTCAGGCACCGATGTCTCACCGCCGTCCTGACCGTTGGCGCAGCTCAGGGGCCCTGTGAGAGGTATTTCTTCAGCTTGACAGGCGGTCAAACCGATGGTTTAGACACGCTCCGTGAGGAACACGTGACAACCCGGTAAGGGCGCACGGGAGCGTCAGATCTAGGGCTATGCGCTCCTCCCATGGTAGCTGCGTAACTCCGTCCGCGCCCAGGTGTGGCGTTACGGCGGCCGGTGCGGGACGCTGGTGAGGGACGTGACGTCCGCTCACCGAGACGTTCCTGGGGGTCCGATGGGCGTGCCTGACGCTGACGGCCAGGGGCCGCCGGACGGTCTGCCCGGCCTGCCTTCGGAGTGGGGCCGGGTGGTCGTCCCGAGCGACGCCTCGGCACTCGCCGACGAGGCCCGGCAGGTCCGCCGGGAGCTGCGCCGCGCACGGCAGGGCTCCGGCCGGCGTACCGTTCCGGCCCGCCTCGGGCTGCCGGCGCTGATCCTGCTCGTGTCGGTGCTTGTCACGCTCGCCGGGCTGGCCGCCGTGACCTGGCCGCGTGCCGCCACCCGGCCCGGCGCGCCGACGGTGCTCCCCCGCTCCACCACCGCGCCGCAACCGGTCGGCCCGCTGCCCGCGCTGGACCTGGTCGGCGCGGACGACACGCCGGTGCCGCTGCGCAGCCTGCTGCCCGCCATGATCATCCTGGTCGACGCCTGCGCCTGCGGCGAGCAGGTCGGCACCGCGGCGCGCGCCGCCCCGGCCGGCGTCACCGTGGTCACCGTGACCGAGGGCCGCAGCGCCGGGCCCGCGAGCGTCCCGGGAGTACGCCCGCTCGGCGACCCGGCCGGCGGCCTGCGCTCCTACCTGCACCTGTCCGCCCACCCGGGCACCGCCGCCGCAGTGCTCGTGGACCGGCAGGGCTCGCTGGTCCGGGTGGTACCGGAGCTGGGCCCGCTGTCGGACTACGGCGCCGACCTGGCCCGGCTGGGCGGCTGAGGCGCCGGGTGCGGGACCGCTGTCAGTAGAGCGCTTCGAGCCGGGCGTTCAGCTCGGCCCGGCCGCTCACCCCACTGAACCGCACCAGCACCGGCGCGCCGGTTCCGCCCAGCACGGGGACGTCCAGTCGCCCGCCGCACCGCAGCACCCGCCGTGCGTCGCCGGTCCCTGCGCCGGACAGCTGCACGGCGATCGACCCGTCACCGGAGCAGCTCACCGACAGCCGGTAGTCGTCGCCCTGCGAGGGACTCACCTGCCGCACGACGGGCGGCCCGCCCGGCACCAGCCGGGACGTCTCCCGCCACACCACGTGCGACACCTGCAGCACGCGTGCCGCGCCGTTCGCCTCCACCCGGACCACCACCGACCGGTCCGGCTCGGCGGCCGGCCCACGGCGCGCCCGGAGCGTCGGATCGCCACCCGGGCGTGCGGGCCAGGCGTCACCGGTCGACGGGTCGACCCGCCAGGTACGGGAGATCGGCTCGGCGGTCGCGGGAGCTGCCGTGGCCGAACCCGGCTCCGGTGCCGCCGCCCGCCACCAGGCCGCGCCGGCCACCAGCGCCAGAACGGTCAGGACGGCCAGCGGTACCCGCCCGTCACGCTCGTCAGAGGCCATGACGGCAGCGTATCCACGCGGCCCGATCGGGGCGAGCGGTCAGCCCACCCGTTCCAGCAGTACCGCGTAGAGCGTCAGTCCCGGCCCGAACGCGACCATCACCACCCAGCGCGGCGGCGACGGCTCCGTACGCCACAGCCGGTCCAGGATCAGCAGCACCGTCGGGGACGAGCAGTTGCCGTGCTCGGCGAGCGTGCCCCGGGAGGCGGCGAGGCCGTCCGGTGGCAGGGCCAGCTCGCGCTCCACCACGTTGAGGATCCGCGGCCCGCCCGGATGCACCGCCCAGCCGTCCACGTCGGAACGCTCACAGCCGTGCCGCGCCAGCAGGTCGTCGATCAGCGTCCGTACGTGCCGGGAGAGCACCTGCGGCACCTTCGGCGACAGCCCCATCCGGAACCCGGTGTCGGTGACGTCCCAGGTCATGTGGTCGGCCGTGGAGGTGTCGGTGACCGAGGTGACCTCGCGCAGCGCGTACCCCCGGCCGCCGGGGACGACCACGGCGGCGACCGCGGCGTCCGAGAACAGCGCGTGGGAGACGATCTGCTGGGTGTCCACCCGGGCACCCGGTGGCTGGATGTGCAGGCTGGTCAGCTCCGCGCAGAGCAGCAGCGCGGGCCGCCCGCGAGCGGTGACGAAGTCGCTCGCCGCACCGAGCCCGGGCAGGGCCGCGTAGCAACCCATGTGCCCGACGAACATGCGCTGGGTGCTCGGGGACATGCCCAGATCCCGGGCGAGCAGGATGTCCAGCCCCGGGGTGGCGTACCCGGTGCACGAGCAGACGATGAACAGGCCGACGTCGGCGGCGTCCAGGCCGGCGGCGGTGAGTGCCCGGCTGACCGCCTCCTTGCCCAGCGGCAGCGCCTCGACCTGGTAGCGGCGCATCCGGCGCTCGGTCGGCCACTCCGAGACGTCCTCCAACAGCGGATTCACCGCCGCCTGCCGCCGGGTCACGCCCGAGTTCGCGAAGATCCGCTCGGCCAGCGCCCGGGTGTTCCCCTGGAAGTGCCCCGCGAAGAAGCCCGTCCACAGTTCGTCCTGCCGTGCGGCCGGCGGTTGTGCCGTACCCAGACCCGCGATCACCGGCATGCCCACGTCCCCCACCCATCCCTCATCTCTCGCACCGACTCCTGCTCACCGTGCCGCTTTTCGTTCGCGACTGCGGGGCTCGCAACACCGGCTCACCCTTCGCGCTCACCAACGAGGGAGCGCGCTGTCCCGGTCCGGGTCGCCGCCGAGCGCGGCGATGCCGAGCCAGTCGGCGCACACGTCGGACGTGGCCGGATGCAGCGAGCCGCAGCGGGCGTCCCGGTAGAGCCGCTCCAGCGGATGCCCACGCCGGGTCGCCGACGTGCCCGCCGCCTCCAGCATGGAGGCCGCCACCTCGGCGGCGGTGGTGCCGGCGAGCAGCTTGGCCCGCCACACCCAGCGGTTCGTCTCGGCGTCGCCGGTTGCCTCGTCGACCCGCCGGGCCGCCTCGGCGACCACCAGCTCGGCGGCGGCGGTGGCCGCGTCGGCCCGGCCCAGGCGGGCCCGCACGGCGGGCAGACCGGCGAGATTACGCGCGTTGAGGTGCTCGGCCGCGGCGTCGACAGCCGCCCGGGCCACGCCGACGTAGACCGCCGCGTAACTCGCCACCAGCCAGTGCGGCATGAGTTGGGCGACGACCAGGGCCAGCCCCTCGACGCCGCCGAGCAGCCGGTCGGCCGGGACCGTCACGTCCAGGTGCACGTCGTGCGAGGAGGTGGCCCGCATGCCGAGCGAGTCCCAGGTGGGCTCGACCGTGATCCCGTCGCCGGCCGGCACCAGGAACTGCGACACCACCGACTGGTCGGCGGCGCTGCGGGCGGCGACCAGGTAGCCGTCCGGATGGCCGGCGCCGGAGCAGAACGTCTTGCTGCCCTTGATGTGCCAGCCGCCCTCGACCGGCTCGTAGACGGTGCTGAGCTGGGACAGCCGGGCGCCGGCACCACGTTCGCTCATCGCGACCGCGTACCAGGCGCCGTCGGCCGCCGCGCGCAGCAGCCGGTCCCGCGCCGCCAGCGCCTCGTCCGGTACGCCGAGCGCCTCGGCCAGTTCCTCGGTGACCGCGCCCAGCGCGCCGGTGACCGAGGCGTGCATGTTGAACACCAGCGCGGTCGCGCCGTTGCCCCGGGCCAGTTCGGTGGCGACCGCGGCGTACTCGGCGAAAGTCGCACCCGTACCGCCCAGTTCGGGCGGCACCATCAGGCCGAACAGCCCGGCCGCCCGCAGGTCCGCGAAGTCGTCCACGGGGAACGAACCGTCCCGGTCGTGCTCGCCCGCGCGGGCGGCCAGTCGCGGTGCCAACCGGCGGGCCGCCTCCAGCGCGTACACAGTCATGTCGCCCCCTTCTCGCGTCCTTTACCCCGGGCGGCCCCGGCTACCCGCCCCGGCGCCCCCAGCCCTGGTACAGCACCGCCGTCGACCGGGTCGGCACGATGCGCGGCTCGGTCCGGTCCGGACGGTCGGCACCGCCGCGCATGCGACGCAGCAGCCAGGTCAGCGTGCCGCCCAGCTCCGGCCGGACCCCGCGTACCGCCAGTGGCACGCCGCGCCGGGCGCACTCGGCGACCAGCTCGCGGGCGTCGACGAACAACCGTGGGTCGTGGATGCCGCGCGGCACCGTGGGCAGCCGTTCGCCCAGTTCCACCGCGACCAGCCGGGCCAGCAGCGTGTCGTTGAGCGTGTCCAGCACCAGCAGGCCGCCCGGGCGCAGCAGCCGGCACGCCTCGGCGACCGCCCGCCGCCAGTCCGGTACGTGCTCCAGCAGTTCCCCGGCGGAGACCACCGCCGCGCAGCCGTCGGCGAGCGGCACGGCTGTCGCGTCGGCCTGGATTACCGTCACGCCGTGCGCGGCAGCCTGGTCGAGCGCGGAGCGCGTCAGGTCGACCCCGACGTGGCGGTAGCCCTTGCCGGCCAGGTGCGGCGCCAGCAGCCCGGCGCCACAGCCCAGGTCGACGAGAAGGTCGTCCGGCTTGGCCGCCGCTGGTACCAGCGCCGCCCGGGCCCGGGCCAGCCAGTGCAGCATCGCGAACGCCCCGTCCGGCCGCCACCACTCGCCGGCCAGGTCGTCGTACTGCCGGGGGTCGTTCGGCGGCAGCACCCGGTACGGAGTGGACACCGGCGACGCGTCGGGCATGCGTCGAGCGTGGCACGACTGCCCGGTAACGACCAGACTTCTCTTATGTCGACACGGGTGTTAGGGCTGGTCAGGGCGAGCCATCCGGAGCCCGCTGCGGCGGTCACGGTGGTCGCCGCGCTGCTCGCCGCCGGCGTCGGGCACTCCGCGGCGGGCGTGGCGGCGGTGGCGCTGACGGTGCTGGCCAGCCAGCTCGCCGTGGGGTGGAGCAACGACCTCATCGACGCCGATCGGGACGCGGCGGTGGGGCGTACCGACAAGCCGGTGACCACCGGCGAGGTCGCCCGGCCGACGCTGGCCCGGGCCACCGCGGTGGCCGCCGTCGCAGTGCCCGTGCTGGCGCTGGCCGGCGGTCCGGCCGCGGCGGCCTGCGCGACGCTGGGCCTGGTCTCCGCGCTGCTCTACAACCGGCCGCTGAAGTCGACGCCGGTGTCGGTGCTGCCCTACGCGGTCTCGTTCGGCGCGCTGCCCGCGTTCGTGGTGCTCGCGCTGCCCGGCTCGCCGGTGCCCCCGGCCTGGCTGGTGGCCGCCGCCGCGCTGCTGGGCGCCGGGGCGCACTTCGCCAACGTGCTGCCCGACCTGGCCGACGACGCCCGGACCGGGGTGCGCGGCCTGCCGCACCGGCTCGGGCCGGTGGGCAGCCGGCTGGCCGCCGCCGGGCTGCTGCTCGCGGCCACCGTCGCGCTGGTCCTCGGTCCGCCCGGGCCGCCGTCGTGGACCGGCCTGTCGGCGGTCGCGGCCGCCGTCGCCGTGCCGGCGGTCGGCTGGTACGCGGGACGCGCGACCGCCGGACGCTCGGCGACCGCCTTCCGGGCGGTGCTGGTGGTGGCGCTCATCGATGTGGTGCTGCTGGTGACGAGCGGCCGGGTGGTCTGAGGAGTCCCCGCCGAAGGTGGCATTGCCGGGTCCGCGTGCGGGCCTCGATCAGCTCCAACTACCCTGGAGCGCGGTCTGCGCGGGTATGGCCACCCCGTGCCCGGCGGTCGACCGGGCGGGGATCGTGACGAGGAGGACCGACGTGACGCGCTCGATCAGGGGTTCCCGGGGGCCGGCCCTGCTGCTGGCCGGCACGGCGGCGGCGAGCCTGCTGCTGTCCGGGTGCGGCGCCGGGCAGATTTCCGAGACCGCCAACAAGATCCCGTCGGTCCAGGGCGTCAACGTCCAGACCTCCGACGACCTCTACAAGGTGCGCGGGCTCTACGTGCAGTTCCCGGGCCCGACGGGCTACGAGGCCGGGTCGAACGCGCCGGTCAACGTGGTGATCTACAACGACAGCAAGAAGCCGGTCACCGTCACCGTCACCACCGACAGCGCGCGCGACATCGTGCTCACCGGTTCCGGCGCGGGCGAGAGCGGCGCGGCCACCCCGACCGGGTCGCCCACCGAGCCGGCCACCGCCTCGCCGACCGCCACCGACCCGAGCGCGTCGCCGAGCCAGTCGCTGGAGGTGCCCGCGTCGCCGTCGGCCAGCCCGTCACCGAGCGAGTCCGCGCCCGCCGGTCAGCCGGCCCGGATCGAGATCCCGGCGCTCAGCTACGCCCAGCTCAACGCCGGCAACCCGCGCTTCCTGCAGCTCATCGGCCTCAACCAGGAGCTGCTCGTCGGCCAGCAGGTCAACCTGACCTTCGACTTCGGTGACGGCAAGGTCATCACGACCCCGGCGCCGATCGGCGTCCCGCTGACCCCGGCGGCCACGCCGTCGAAGATCGTGAACCCGCGTGAGCACGTCGGTGAGGACGGCGGCGCCGAGGGCGGCCACTGACCTCCGTACCCTTTCCGCCGGCACCGCCGCCGTGGCCAACGCCACGTCGGCGGTGTCGCCGTTGCGGGTGGGCTTTCGTCGTACGGGCCGGTTAGCGTCCGGTGGTGACCACGCCCCGATCGACCCGTGCCGGCGCCGGCCGCGGTCGCGCCGCCACCCGTGAACCCCGCCCGGCCTACGAGTGCGACGCCTGCGGCCACCAGCCCCCGAAGTGGGTGGGCCGGTGCCCCGAGTGCGGCGAGTGGGGTTCGGTGGTCGAGTGCACCGTCACCGGCCCGACGGTCTCCGGCCGGGTGGTCAGCTCGCGGATGCCGGCCGAGCCGGCCCGGCCGATCGCCACCATCAGCGCCGCGCCCGCCCGGGCCCGTCCCACCGGCGTCAGCGAACTCGACCGGGTGCTCGGCGGCGGGCTGGTCCCCGGTGCGGTGGTGCTGCTCGCCGGTGAGCCCGGCGTGGGCAAGTCGACGCTGCTGCTCGACGTGGCACAGCAGTGGGCGGCCGGATCCGGCAGCCCGTCGCTCGTGGTCAGCGGTGAGGAGTCGGTCAGCCAGGTGCGGCTGCGCGCCGAGCGGATGGGCACCCTGCACGATCAGCTCTACCTGGCCGCCGAGAGCGACCTGTCGGCGGTGCTCGGCCACCTCGACGCGGTGAAGCCGGGGCTCCTGGTGCTCGACTCGGTGCAGACCATCTCCACCACCGGCACCGAGGGTGTGCCCGGCGGCGTCACCCAGGTCCGCGCCGTCACCGCCGCCCTGGTCGCGGTGGCCAAGGAGCGCGGCATCGCCACCGTGCTCGTCGGGCACGTCACCAAGGACGGCCAGGTGGCCGGTCCCCGCGTGCTGGAGCACCTGGTCGACGTGGTGCTGCACTTCGAGGGCGACAAGCACTCCTCGCTGCGCATGGTGCGCGGCGTGAAGAACCGGTTCGGCGCGGCCGACGAGGTGGGCTGCTTCGAGATGCACGAGGGCGGCATCAGCAGCCTGGCCGACCCGTCCGGCCTGTTCCTGACCCGCTACTCCGAACCGGTGCCGGGCACCTGCGTGACGGTGGCGATGGAGGGGCGCCGGGCACTGGTCACCGAGGTGCAGGCGCTGATCGGGGCCACGGTGGCCGGCTCCCCCCGGCGTACCGTTTCCGGCCTCGACAGCGCCCGGCTCGCCATGGTCCTCGCGGTGCTCCAGCGCCGCACCGAACGGCTGACGCTGCACGACCGGGAGGTCTTCGCCGCCACCGTCGGCGGCATCCGGGTGGTCGAGCCGGCGGCCGACCTGGCCGTGGCGCTCGCGGTCGCCTCCGGCGGGCTCAACCTGGCACTCAACCCGCACCTGGTGGCCATCGGCGAGGTGGGACTCACCGGCGAGGTCCGCCGCGTCGGCGCGGTACCCCGCCGGCTGGCCGAGGCGGCCCGGCTCGGCTTCCGGCTGGCCCTCGTGCCGCCCGGGTGCGGGCCAGAGAGCAGCGGCGCCGGGCCGGAGAACATGCGGGTGATCGAGGTCACTGACGTGCGGGCCGCCCTCCAAGCGGCCGCACGCGCGTCGGCGGAGTGACAGGGTGGGATCCACGGGGCGTTTCCGGGCAGGCCACGCAGGCCGCACCGATTCGCCCGACCCGGGCATCGTGACACATCACAGTAACCACGAGAGCACCCACCGCATGGCAGTCCGTAGACTGTGCCCGTGCCGATCGACCGCGATGCCACCAAGCCCGCTACGGCGACGCCGCACGCCCGTACCAGCGCCGTGAGCGGCAACCCCGCCCGTGCCATCAGCGTGAGCGTCAACGGAAGCGTCGGCGGCGGGGCCGGCGCTGATCCGCTGCGCGCCAACCTCGCCCTGATGGCTCCCGGCACCGCCCTGCGGGACGGTCTGGAGCGGATCCTGCGCGGCCGCACCGGCGCGCTGATCGTCCTCGGCTACGACAAGGTGGTCGAGCAGATCTGCACCGGCGGCTTCCCGATGGACGTGGAGTTCTCCGCCACCCGGGTCCGTGAGCTGTGCAAGATGGACGGCGCTGTGGTGCTCTCCAGCGACGGCACCCGGATCGTGCAGGCCGGCGCGCACCTGATGCCCGACCCGTCCATCCCCACCGAGGAGTCCGGCACCCGGCACCGGACCGCCGAGCGGGTGGCCCGGCAGACCGGCTACCCGGTCATCTCGGTCAGCCAGTCGATGCGGATCATCAGCCTCTACGTAAACGGCCAGCGGCACGTGCTCGACGACTCGGCGGCCATCCTGTCCCGCGCCAACCAGGCACTCGCCACGCTGGAGCGCTACAAGCTCCGGCTGGACGAGGTCTCCGGCACGCTCTCCGCGTTGGAGATCGAGGATCTGGTCACCGTCCGCGACGCGGTGGCGGTGGTGCAGCGGCTGGAGATGGTCCGGCGGATCGCCGACGAGATCGCCGGCTACGTAGTGGAACTGGGCACCGACGGCCGCCTGCTGGCGCTCCAGCTCGACGAGCTGATGGCCGGTGTGGACGCCGACCGCACCCTGGTCATCCGCGACTACCTGCCGACCGGCCGAAAGTCGCGCACGCTCGACGAGGCGCTCGTCGAGCTCGACCTGCTCAGCGCCACCGAACTCATCGACCTCGTGGCGGTGGCGAAGGCGATCGGCTATCCGTCCGCCTCGGACGCGCTCGACGCGGCGGTCAGCCCGCGCGGGTTCCGCCTGCTGGCGAAGGTGCCCCGGCTGCCGGTCGCCGTGGTCGACCGGCTGGTGGTGCACTTCGGCAGCCTCCAGCGGCTGCTCGGCGCGACCGTGGAAGACCTCCAGGCGGTCGAGGGCGTGGGCGACGCCCGCGCCCGTGGCGTCCGCGAGGGCCTGTCCCGGCTCGCCGAGGCCAGCATCCTCGAACGGTACGTCTGACCGGCCGCTCAGCCGGTGATCGTCAGCTTCACCGGCTCGCTGATCTTGGTGCCGACGCGGGCGAACACCTGGTACTCGCCGATCGCGGCGAACTCACCGTTTGCCAGCCCGCTCGCGCACTTGTTGTCCCGCTTGCCGTTCCAGCCCAGCGCGTAGGAGCGCTCGAAGTTCGGCGTGAACGACTGCGGGTCCGAGCCCGTGCCGGTGCCGCACGTGTCCGACGACCAGATCTTCTCCGCGCCCGCCTTGATGTACAGCTCCTGGAGGTCGGCCCCGACGTCTCGGCTGCACGTACGGTTCGACACGTTCTTGACCTTGAGGCGCAGCGTGACAACTGCGCCCCGCTGGGCGGTCTGCGGCACCGCAACCGGCGTCACCAGCAGCTCGGAGTCGGTGCAGGTGCCGTCGTCGGAGACCGGCTGACCGGTAGCGCCACCGTTGCCGGTGCCGCCCCCGTTGTTCGCGCCGCCGCCGTCGTCCCCACCACCGGTGTTCCCGCCACCGGTGTTCCCGCCACCGGTGTTCGCCCCACCGTCACCGGAGTCGCCCGGTGTCGGTGACGGGCTGCCCGACTGCGGGGTCAGCACCGAGTCCGACGGGTCGGGCCCGGCGGAACCGGTCGGGGACGGGTCGGTGCCCGGCGCGCCGGTGTTGCGGTCCGAAACGGTGCAGGAATAGAGCAGGACAATCAGGAAGAGCAGCCCGGCTCCGAGCACGACGGCACGACGCCGCCAGTACACAGCAGGGGGCAGGGGGCCGACCGTCAGACGCATGATGCGCCTACCGTAGCCGCGCGGCGCACGGCTCGCCGGTCCGACGCGCCGGTAACCCGCCGCCGTACGGCCGCTTTCGTCCACACTGGATCGCGACGGCCACCGTCAGAGGTAGTCCTTGCGCTGGTAGATCGCGTGCGCGCCGGCCACCCGGTCGAGGAAGAGCAGCCCGGCGCAGTGGTCGATCTCGTGCTGGAGCGCCCGCGCCTCGAAGCCGTCCGTCACCAGCCGGACCGGCTCGCCGCTGCCGGGAAGCGCGCCCTCGACCACCAGACGGCTGGCCCGCTTCACGTCGCCGGTCAGGTCCGGCACCGACATGCAGCCCTCCCGCCCGGCCTTCCACCGGGACGCCTCCACCACGCGCGCGTTGCAGAGCACGAACGTGCCGTGCACGGTGACCGCCTTCGGGTGCCCCGTGACGTCCACCGCGAACACCTGCGCGCTGACCCCGACCTGCGGCGCCGCCAGTCCCACACAACCGGGCGAGACGCGCATCGTGGCCACCAGGTCCGCGGCGAGGCGCACCACCTCGGCGGATGTGGGGTCGACCTCCGGCCCGGGCCGGCTCAGCACCGGCTCCGGCGCGGTGACCACCGGGCGTACCGCACCGGGAACGCCGAGCTTCTCCGGTGTCCAGCCGCCCAGGCCCGCGTACTCCGGGCCGGTCACAGCAGATCCGTGTCCGCCGGGCGGAGGCTGACCCCCACGCCCAGCTCCGCGGCGACCCGGGTGAGCCGACCGGCCACCTCGTCGGACACACCGGGCGGCAAGTCGACCTCGGCGACCACCACGTACAGCGAACCGGTCAGCCGGGTGCTCAGGTCGGTCACGTTTCCGCCCGCGTCGGTAAGCACCCGGGTCATGGCCGCGACGATGCCCATCCGGTCGGCGCCGTGCACCGCCAGCACGTACGGCTCACCCGTGGGCTCACTGCCACCGTCGGGCGTGACAGCACGTACGGTCGCCAGCAGGCGCCCGTCGGCGGCGAGCGGAGCCAGCGCGGCCTCGACGTCGGCGGCGGCCGGGCCCACGCAGATCAGCGTCATCGCGAAGTGTCCACGCAGCCGGGTCATCGTCGAGTCGGTGAGGTTCGCGCCGAGCCGGGCGAGGACCTCCGCGACGTCGGCCACGATGCCCGGCCGGTCCCGGCCGATGACGGTGATCGCGAGCTCGTTCATTCGGACATTCTGCCCCGACGCCCATGATCGATCGCGCCCGGCCACCCGGCCCGCCCAACCTGCGGGAAAGACCGCCGTGACATGATCGACGGCGCGATGTCCGATCCCACATTCGCCACCCAGGTCAGCCGGTGGTACGAGCGCAACGCCCGCGACCTGCCGTGGCGCAAGCCCGGCATCGGCGCCTGGGCGATCCTGGTCAGCGAGGTCATGCTCCAGCAGACCCCTGTGGTCCGGGTGGTGCCCGCCTTCCAGGCGTGGCTGGCCCGCTGGCCCGAGCCGCGCGCGCTCGCCGAGGACACCCCGGCCGAGGCGATCCGGATGTGGGGGCGGCTCGGCTACCCCCGCCGGGCGGTACGCCTGCGCGAGTGCGCGGTGGCGATCGTCGAGCGGTACGGCGGCGTGGTGCCCGACCGGCTCGACCAGTTGCTGGCACTGCCGGGCGTCGGCACGTACACGGCCCGCGCGGTCGCCGCGTTCGCGTACGGGCAGCGACACCCGGTGGTGGACACAAACGTCCGGCGCGTGGTGTGCCGGGCGATCGCCGGTGAACCCGACGCCGGCCCCACCACCCGCCCGGCCGACCTGGTCGCCACCGAGGAACTGCTGCCGGTCGAGCCGGCCGCCGCCGCGCTGGCCAGTGCCGCGTTCATGGAACTCGGGGCCGTCGTCTGCACCGCCCGTGCGCCGCGCTGCGCGGTCTGCCCGGTCGAGTCGAGCTGCGCCTGGCGGGCCTCCGGGCAGGCTGCGCCCACGGGTCCGACCCGCCGGCCGCAGCGCTACGCCGGCACCGACCGGCAGGTGCGCGGACTGCTGCTCGCGGTGCTGCGGGAGTCCACCGGTCCGGTGCCGCACCAGCGGCTGGACCAGGTGTGGCACGACGACGTCCAGCGGGCGCGAGCGCTGGCCGGGCTGGTCACGGACGGCCTGGTGGAACCGGTGGGCGAGGAGTCATTCCGCCTGGCCGGCGACGGCCCCGCCGTCCCCCTCCCCTAATCCCGCACCCACCCACCGCGCCCCGGCCCGGCCCGGTTGATCATGAAGTTGACCGCAACTTCCGTCCGATTTGTCGCCGTCAACTTCATGATCGACACGTGCGGGCGGGGGCGGCAGGGCGGGGTGGGCGGTGCGGTGGGCAGAAGAAGGCGACGGCCCCGGTGGCTTTCGCCTACCGGGGCCGTCGCCCTTGGTGCTCTGGTTATGCGGCGTCGTCCGCGCCGGTGGCGGCGGTGCCGCCGAGGTCCGCCGGGACCGCGTCCGGCACAGCGTCCGGCCGGTCCGCGCCCCGGAAGACGAGCTTGGACTTGTCGATGTTTTCCGGGTCGCCCTCGCAGTCCACCACCACGATCTGGCCCGGGGTCAGTTCGTTGAAGAGGATCCGCTCGGACAGGTTGTCCTCGATGTCGCGCTGGATCGTGCGGCGTAGCGGCCGTGCGCCCAGTACCGGGTCGAAGCCCTTCTTCGCCAGGTACTTCTTGGCGTTGTCGGTCAGCTCCAGACCCATGTCCTTGTTGCGTAGCTGCGTCTCGATCCGCTGGATCATGATGTCCACGATCGAGAGGATCTCGTTCTCGCGCAGCTGGTGGAAGACGATGGTGTCGTCGATGCGGTTGAGGAACTCGGGCCGGAAGTGCTGCTTGAGTTCGTCGTTGACCTTCTGCTTCATCCGGTCGTAGTTCGACTCGGAGTCCTCAGATGCCTGGAAGCCCAGCGACACCGCCTTGGCGACGTCACGCGTACCGAGGTTGGTGGTCAGGATGATGACCGTGTTCTTGAAGTCCACGATCCGGCCCTGACCGTCGGTCAGACGCCCGTCCTCCAGGATCTGCAGGAGCGTGTTGAACACGTCCGGGTGGGCCTTCTCGATCTCGTCGAACAGGACCACCGAGAACGGCCGGCGCCGCACCTTCTCGGTCAGCTGCCCACCCTCGTCGTAGCCGACGTAGCCCGGAGGGGCACCGACGAGCCGGGACACCGTGTACCGGTCGTGGAACTCCGACATGTCGAGCTGGATGAGGGCGTCCTCGCTGCCGAACAGGAACTCGGCGAGCGCCTTGGACAGCTCGGTCTTACCGACGCCGGACGGGCCGGCGAAGATGAACGAGCCGGAGGGACGCTTCGGGTCCTTCAGGCCGGCCCGGGTACGCCGGATCGCCTTCGACACCGCCTTGACCGCGTCCTCCTGGCCGATGACGCGCTTGTGCAGCTCGTCTTCCATACGCAGCAGACGCGAGGTCTCCTCCTCGGTCAGCTTGTAGACCGGGATACCGGTCCAGTTACCGAGCACCTCGGCGATCTGCTCGTCGTCGACCTCGCTGACGACGTCCAGATCACCGGCCTTCCACTCCTTCTCCCGCTGCGCCTTCTGACCCAACAGCTGCTTCTCCGTGTCGCGCAGCTGCGCAGCCCGCTCGAAGTCCTGCGCATCGATCGCGGACTCCTTGTCACGGCGCACCTGAGCGATGCGCTCGTCGAAGTCGCGCAGGTCCGGCGGCGCGGTCATCCGGCGGATCCGCATCCGGGCACCCGCCTCATCGATCAGATCGATCGCCTTGTCCGGCAGGAACCGATCCGAGATGTACCGGTCGGCGAGCGTCGCCGCGGCGACCAGAGCAGCATCAGTGATGGACACACGGTGGTGCGCCTCGTAACGGTCCCGCAGACCCTTGAGGATCTCGATGGTGTGAGCCAGAGACGGCTCACCCACCTGGATCGGCTGGAAACGACGCTCCAGAGCAGCGTCCTTCTCCAAGTGCTTACGGTACTCGTCGAGCGTGGTGGCACCGATGGTCTGCAACTCACCACGGGCCAACATCGGCTTGAGGATGCTCGCGGCGTCGATCGCGCCCTCAGCCGCCCCCGCACCCACCAAAGTGTGGATCTCGTCGATGAACAAAATGATGTCACCACGAGTACGGATCTCCTTGAGCACCTTCTTCAGACGCTCCTCGAAATCACCACGGTAACGGGAACCAGCCACCAGAGCACCCAGGTCAAGCGTGTAAAGCTGCTTGTCCTTCAGCGTCTCGGGCACCTCACCCTTGATGATCTTCTGCGACAGACCCTCCACCACAGCGGTCTTACCGACACCAGGCTCACCGATCAACACCGGGTTGTTCTTGGTCCGGCGGGACAGCACCTGCATGACCCGCTCGATCTCCTTCTCACGCCCGATCACCGGATCGAGCTTGCCCTCACGCGCCGCCTGGGTCAGGTTACGGCCGAACTGGTCCAACACGAGACTGGTCGACGGCGCGGCCTCACCCGGGGCAGCACCAGCAGCAGCCGGCTCCTTACCCTGATAGCCCGACAGCAACTGGATGACCTGCTGCCGCACCCGGTTCAGATCAGCACCCAGCTTCACCAGAACCTGCGCAGC
>NZ_KB895861.1:0-52196 GCF_000374985.1 Micromonospora sp. CNB394
CTTGCGCAGCCGACGCAGCTCCTCGCGCTCGTCGGCGTCGACCGGGTCACCGGCCCGCCCGCGAACCCGGGCGGCGGTCTCGGCGGTCTTCGCGGCGTTGACCCAGTTCCGCAGCGTCTCGTGGTTGACGCCGAGTTCTTGACCGACCTCACGCAGTGATCGACCCGACGAACGGACCAGATCAACAGCGTCCCTACGGAACTGCTCGGGGTACTTCGATGAACGTGCCACCAGGACATCCTTCCCCAGACCGCTGTCTGGGCTCAGGGTGTCCGGTCCGCAGGGGGAACTTCACGCTGTACACCTGCCGTCCACCGCCCGCTGGCGGCCGGGACGCGAGGATCCACCGGCCGACTGTGTCGTCCAGGGCGTCGGCGTCGATCCCGGCCAGGATCCGCCGGAACGTGGACTCGTCCGGAGCCCGGAACCGGCCGGTGAACGGATCCCGGAACACGCCCAGCTCGGCGAGAACCTGCTGCGGCGCGTCGTCGGCCCATTCCGCGACCGCCGTTACGGAGCGGGCACCGGTCAGTACCGCCGCGACGAGTGTGGCCAGGACTCCGGGCAGCGCATGGACGACACCGCGAGGGTCTCGCCGGTCCGGCACTGCCGCCAATGCCCCGACCAGGCTCGACCGGCGCCCGACCGGCACCGGCTCGTCCAGGCGGTCCGCGTGCACGGTCACAACGTCAATCAGCGATGATGATCCCAACGGGCGTGGTCCTCTTTGATCTTCCCAGACTCGACACCTGGATGATCATCGAAAGGCCGCGCCCGCCTCTATACCACCATGATCCGGAGCGTCTACACCCAAACGCCCACAACGGCCATATCGCTACCTTGCCGGAGCCCTGGGGTGACAGCTGAATTCGCGAGATCGCGGAATTCGGGGCCTCGCAGCCTGGTTTCCACTGGCCGACGGCGCGTGGTGCGAGACCGTGCGTCACGCGACCTCCCGACGCGGGCGGGGTCCATCGCGTCGTCGCCGATTCCGCGTCGCGCCTGCGTCCGGCCGTGGTGATGCGCCGCGGGCGGGACCACTGGCTCAGCCGAGCGAGGCGCGCACCTGCTCCAGGCTGAGCACCATCCCGCACCGCCGCGCCACGTAGCGCAGCGCGGCGAGGTGGTCGGCGCGGGTGAAGTCGGCCACCGCGTCACCGACCACGAATGCCTGGATACCCCGCATGAAGGCGTCGCACGCCGTCGCCGCGACCCCGATGTGCGCGTAGATGCCGGTGATCAGCAGTTGGTCACGGTCGCCGAGCAGGTCGCCGAACGGGCTGTCGACGAAGGCGCTGTAGCGACGCTTCTCCACCACATGGTCGCTCTCGGCGGGCCGCAACTCGTCGTGGAACGCAACGGCCGCCGGGTCGGCCGGCGGGCCCCATCCCCACATGTCGAGCAGCAACCCGCGGTCGTGGCGGCTCTGCCCACCGGGTTGCCGGGTGAAGATGACGGGAATGCCGAGATCGTCGCAGACCTTGCGCAGGTCGGCGATGTTCGCCGCCGCCCGGGCGAGCGGCTCGGCACCCTGAAAGGGCGCGGTGAAGTAGCGCTGCATGTCGTGGACGAGGAGGACGGCGCGTGCCGGATCCGGCCGCCACTGAACCCGGTTGGCCGGCAGTTCCCGCTCGATCGGCAGCGGATAGCCGGGGATCTCGGGCAGCGACACGGCTCACGCCTCCTGGGTCAGCTGGGCGCGCAGCGCGGCGCGCAGATCGGTACGACTGATCTTGCCCACCCCGGTGACCGGAAACTCGTCGACGATCCTCACCTTGTCCGGCACCTTGTACGCGGCCAGTCCCCGGGAGCGGACGAAGGAGCGTAGCTGGGCGGCGGTCGGCCGGGCGTCGCCGGGCCGCAGGGTCACGAAGGCGCAGGTGCGTTCACCAAGGTAGGGGTCGGGCACGGCGACCACGGCGGCGTCGTGCACGGCCGGGTGGGCGAGCAGGTGATTCTCGATCTCCTCGGCGGCGACCTTCTCGCCGCCCCGGTTGATCTGGTCCTTGGCCCGGCCGGTCACCACCAGATAGCCCTCGGGCGTGAGCCGGACCAGATCGCCCGTACGGTAGAAGCCGTCCGGGGTGAAGGCCACGGCGTTGTGCTCGTCGGCCCGGAAGTAGCCGCGGATCGTGTACGGGCCACGGGTGAGCAGATGACCGGTATCCCCGGCGGCGACCGGCACGTCGTGGTCGTCGACGACGAGCAGTTCGTCGTCGGCGGAGATGGGTCGGCCCTGGGTGTTCTCGACGAGGTCGGCCGGATCGCCCAGCCGGGTGTAGTTCACGAGCCCCTCGGCCATGCCGAAGACCTGCTGCACGGCGCAGCCGAGCACCGGCGGGATCCGTCGCGCCGTCTCGGCGGGGAGTTTGGCGCCACCCACCTGGAGCAGTTCCAGGCTGGAGAGGTCGTGTCCGGTGTGCTCGGCGGCGGCCAGCCAGACCAGGGCGAGTGGCGGTACCAGGGCGGTCAGGGTGACCCGCTCCCGCTCGATCAGGGGGAACGCCGTGTCCGGTGCCGGCCGGGGACACATCACGACCACGCCGCCGGCGTGCAGCACGCCGAGGACGCCGGGGGAGCTGAGCGTGAAGTTGTGCGCCACCGGCAACACGCAGAGGTAGACCGAGGCGGTGGAGAGGCCGCAGATGTCCGCGCTCTCCCGCACGCTGTAGAGGTAGTCGTCGGCGGTGCGGGGGATGAGCTTGGGCAGGCCGGTGCTGCCGCCGGAGAGTTGCAGGAAGGCGAGGGTGTCGGCGGCCGGGTCGGGCAGGTCGACCGGGTCGGCGCCGAAGTCCGCGCCGGCCTCCAGAACGAGACGCACACTCGGCGCGGCGGCGCGGATCGCAGGGATCAGCGTGCGGTGGTCGAAGCCGTCGTGGACGCCGGGCAGCACGAGGGCGACCGCCTCGGCGTGCCGGCAGAAGTAGCCGAGTTCGCTCTCGCGGTGCGCGGGCAGCGCGAACACCGGCACCGCGCCGAGCCGGAACAGGCCGAAGACGATGTCGAAGAAGTGGGCGGTGTTGGGCAGCTGCACCACCACCCGGTCGCCGGTGCGGATGCCTCGGACGGCGAACCCGGCGGCGAACCGGTCGGCCCGCTCGTCGAGTTCCCGGTAGGTGCGCCGGGTCTCGCCGTCGACCACCGCGAGGCGGTGGCCGTGGCGCGCGGCCCAGTCCCGCAACGCGGCACTGAACGACTGGCCCCGCCAGTGGCCGGCGGCCCGGTAGCGCTCGGCGAGGGCCGGGGGCCAGGGGGTCAGATCCGTCACAGGCCGAGCCCGGCGAGCATCGTGCGGAACTTTGCAGTGGTCTCGGCGAGTTCGGCGTCGGGGTCGCTGTCCGCGACGATGCCCGCGCCGGCGTACAGGCGAGCGGTGCGTCCATGGGTGACGGCGCACCGCAGGGCGATCACCCACTCGCCGTCGCCGTCGGCGTTCTCCCAGCCCACCATGCCGGTGTAGAAGCCGCGGTCGAAGTCTTCGTACTCGGCGATGGCGGCGCGGGCGTCACCGGTCGGGGTGCCGCACACCGCCGGCGTCGGGTGCAGCGCCATGCCGAGCGTCAGCGAGCTGATCGCCGGGTCGGCGACCCGGCCCCGCACCACGCTGGAGAGATGCCACATCGCGGCGGTGCGCAGGAGGGACGGTTCTGCCGGCACCTCGACGTCGGTGCAGTACGGGCGGAGTGCCTCGCCCACCGCCTCCGCGACCAGCGCGTGCTCGCGCCGGTCCTTGCGGGACGCGAGCAGCGCCTGGGCCTGCCCGAAATCCTCGATCGGGTCGGCGCTTCGCGGCAGCGAGCCGGCGAGCGGGTTCGCGGTCACCAGGTCGCCCCGCCGGGAGACGAGCAGCTCGGGACTGTTGCCGACGAGGGTGCCGGGAGCGAGGTCGACGGCGAAGGTGTAGCCGCCGGGGTCCCGGGCAGCCAGGTGACGCAGCAGCAGCCCGATGTCGATGGCCCGGTCGGTGGTGACGTCGAGGGCCCGGGCCAGCACGACCTTGTCCAGTTCCCCGGCGCGTAGCCGGGTCACCGCCCGCCGCACCCCGTCGACGTACGCGGCGCTGGCCGGAACCTCGACGGTGCGGGCACCGGCGGTCACCGGCGTGCCGGGCGCGATGATGCGGTCCGGCAGCGGTCCGGCGCGGTGGACGCGCCGCGGCACGCTGAGTTTCGGGCCGGCGTGGCTGTCGAACGGCACGGCGCCGACCACGACGGGAGCGTCGTGCCCGTCGCCGGCCGCCAGGTCGAGCACCCCGCGGACGGCCCCGGCCGGATCCCGGTCGTCCGGCACCGTGAAGTACCGGCCCTCGGTGGCGATCGTGCCCCGCGGCGAGGCGAAGAAGAACGGCGTCTCCGGGCGGTACTCGGTGAGCAGGGCGAGAGCGTCGGTGGACATGGCGTCGAACTGTGCGGTGGTCATCGGTGGGGTTCTCCCGGTGGTCAGGCGCGCAAGGTCGCGCCGCCGTCGACGTACAGGTCGTGCATCGTGATGTGACGGGCCTGGTCGGAGGCGAGGAAGAGGACGGCGTCGGCGATGTCGGCGGGGTCGGCGAGCCGGCCCAGCGGGATACCGGTGCGGTGGTCGGTCAGGGAACCCGCGATCACCGCGGCGGCGTCGTCGGGACCGGTCCACAGTGCCCGCTGCATCGCGGTGTCGGTGGAGCCCGGGGCGACCACGTTGCAGCGCACGCCGTGCTCGGCGAGTTCCAGGCCGAGGCACTTGGTCAGCATGGTGGTGGCGGCCTTGGCCGCGGCGTAGGCGGCCATCCCGACGCGGGGAATCCCGGCTGCGTTCGAGCTGACCGTGACGATGCTGCCCCGGCCGCGGGCCGCCATCCGCCGTCCGGCGCACCGCAGCACGTGGAAGACTCCGGTGGTGTTGACGTCGAACGTGGCGCGCCAGTCCGCGTCGGTCGTCGCCAGGAGGCGTGCGGGACGCAGGATTCCCGCGACCGACACGCAGATCTCCACCGGGCCGAGGTCCGTCTCGGCGGCGGTGAACGCCCGCTCGACGGCGGCGCCGTCGGCGACGTCGAGCGGATAGGCGCGGGCGCCGTGCAGTGTCGCGGCGCGCCGGCCGACCGCTTCACCGTCCACGTCAGTCAGTGCCACGAGCGCGCCGCGCGCGGCCAGCGCCGATGCCACCGCGGCACCGATGCCCCGCGCCGCTCCGGTGACCAGCGCTGTGCGGCCGCTGATGCCGTCGGGTGTCATCAGTGCGGCGCTCCTTCATTCGATTAGGTTAGGCTTCCCTAACGACGAGACTGTACCGCATGGGCCGACGGCACCACAGGGGCCCGGGCTTGTGGTCGGAGCCGATCATATTTTAGGTTAGGCGAACCTAACAAGCGAAGGTGAATACCTATGTCCATCAATATGCGGGCCCTGGTCCCGGTGCTCGTGCTCACGCTCGCCGGCGGCACGGTCGCGGCCTGCGGCAACGACGATTCGTCCGCACCGGCCACCGAAGCTTCCTCCGGCGCCGCCGCGTACCCCGTGACCCTCAACCACAAGCTGGGCACCACGACGCTGGAGAAGGCGCCCGAGCGCATCGTGGCGCTCTCCGACGCCGACCTCGACGCCCTGTTGCTGTTGGGAATCCAGCCGGTCGGTGTCGGCGCCTCGGTGCACGAGGGCGGCATCACGCCCTGGGCCAAGCCGAAGCTCACCGGCCAGCCCACGGTCCTCGAGCCGGGCGAGAACGGGGTCGACCCGGAACAGGTCGCGAAGCTCAACCCGGACCTGGTGCTGGCCGGCGGCGACTACTACGTCGACTCGGAGTACAAGGCGCTCTCCCCGCTGGCGCCGACCACCGCGTACGAGACCGGGCCTTTCGAGGACCCGTGGCAGACCACTCTGCGCCAGGTGGCCAAACTGGTCGGCAAGGTCGAGCAGGGCGAGCAGATCATCAAGGACGTCGAGGCGAAGATCGCCGGTGTCCGCACCACGTACCCGGCTCTCGTCGGCAAGACCTTCAGCCTCTCCCAGGCGTTCGAGGCCGGCACGATCGGCGTGCTGCGCTCGCCCGAGGACACCGGGGTCAAGTCGTTCAACGCCTTCGGCATGGAACTCGCCCCCGCGGTCAAGGAGTTGAAGAGCGAGGACTTCGCGGTCACGCTCAGCCTGGAGAAGATCGCCACGATCGACGCCGACGTGGTGATGGTGTACGCCACCGAGCCGCAGTTCAAGTCGGCGCTGGAGGCCAACACGCTGTTCAAGAACCTGACGGCGGTCAAGGGCGGCGGGTACGTCCCGCTGAACCTCGTCCAGTTCACCTCGCTGCGCAACCCCAGCCCGCTGTCGACCCCGTACTTCATCGACAACGTGCTGCCCACGGTCGCCGCGGCGGCGGCCTCCTGATGGGGGCGGCGGCCTGGTCGTCGGTGTCCTTCCGCGAGGTCACCGACGACCTCGATCCGAGGGTGCTGGCGGCCGGGCCGCCGCCGCTGCCCGGCCCGGCCGGATCCGACACCGGGGAGGCCTGGCGGTTCCGGCTCGCCGACCCTCGGTGCGGCGACGCCGATCTCGTCGCGGACTGGATGGCCCGGCCGCACGTGGACCTCTTCTGGGAGCAGGCGTGGCCGGCCGAGCGCTGGGCGGCGGTGCTGCGGCGGCAACTCGACGGCGAATGCACCCGGCCGCTGATCGCCGCGCGTGGCGGGCTGGACCTCGCCTACCTGGAGGTCTACCGCACGCCGCGCGACGTGGTCGGCCGACACTACCCGGCCCAGGTCCACGACCTGGGCGTCCACATCGCCATCGGGCCGCCCGAGGCGACCGGTCGTGGGGTCGGCCGGAATCTCGTGCGGACGCTGGCGCAGGCCCTGTTCGACGCCGATCCCGCGTGCCGGCGGATCGTCGCCGATCCCGACGTCCGGCACGAGGTCGCCCGCCGCATGTTCAGGCACGCCGGATTCAGCCCGATGTCCGAGGTGGACCTCGGGCACAAGCGGGCGACGCTGATGTCCTGCGAGCGCGAGTCTTTACCGCAGCTGCCTAGTTAGGGTAGCCTAACCTCGTGCACGACCTGTGCCGCGTCGCCCACGGAAAGGGCACTGTCTTGGTCCCCTCGGACGTTCAGGTCCACGATCTCATCGGTATCGGCTTCGGACCGTCCAACCTGGCCACCGCCATCGCCGTCGACGAGCACAACGCCCGGTGTCAACGGGTCGAGGACCGTGTCGAGGCGCTCTTCCTGGAGAAGCAGGCGGACTTCGGCTGGCATCGCGGGATGTTGTTCGACAACGCCACGATGCAGGTGTCATTCCTCAAGGACCTGGTCACCATGCGGAATCCCGCCAGTGACTTCAGCTTCGTGTCCTACCTGCACGCCCACGACCGGCTGGCGGACTTCATCAACTACAAGTCGATGTACCCGCTGCGGGCGGAGTTCCACGACTATCTGAGCTGGGCCGCCGGGCGGATGCGCAACCGGGTCGCGTACGACCACACCGTCACCGACGTCGTACCGGTCACCGGCCCTGACGGCGAGGCCTGGGCGCTCGACGTGATCGCCCGGCACGCCGGCGACACCCGGGTGTTCCGCGCCCGCAACGTGGTCGTCGCCGTCGGCCTGGAGTCCAGCCTGCCGCCCGAGGTGACCCCCGCCGAGCGGGTCTGGCACAACCTCGACATCCTGCACCGCGCCGCCGCCTTCGAGGTGGCCGAGCCGCGGCGGTTCGTGGTGGTCGGCGCCGGCCAGAGCGCCGCCGAGTCGGTCGCGTTCCTGCACGAGCGGTACCCGAGCGCCGAGGTGTGCTCGGTCTTCTTCCGCTACGGCTACAGCCCGGCCGACGACAGCAACTTCGCCAACCGGATCTTCGATCCGGCCGCCGTCGACGTCTACTACGACGCACCGGCGGACGTGAAGCGGATGCTGTTCGACTACCACCGCAACACCAACTACTCGGTGGTCGACGGCGACCTCATCACCGATCTCTACCGCCGCGCCTACCAGGAGCGGGTGCTCGGCCGGGACCGGCTCCGGATGATGAACGCCTCCCGCGTCACCGACCTGCGCCCCCGCCCGGACGGCGTCGACCTGGTGATCGAACACCTGCCGTCCGGTGAGCTGACTCCACTCGCCGCCGACGCGGTCGTGTTCGCCACCGGTTACCGGCCGGTCGACGCGGCCCGGCTGCTCGGTGCGACCGAGCCGCGCTGCCACCGCGACGACGAGGGTCTGCTGCGGGTCGGCCGCGACTACCGGGTGGTCACCGACGCCGCGCTGCGAGCCGGTGTCTACCTGCAGGGCGGAACCGAGCACGCGCACGGGATAACCTCCACGCTGCTGTCGGCCGTGGCCGTCCGGTCGGGGGAGATCGTCGCCTCGGTCGCCGCCGGGCTCGCCGAGCGCCGTCCGGCACCGGCCGCCGCGACGCGTGCCCTCCTCGCGACCGGGCCCCGCTCGTGACCGCCGGAGCGCCCTCGTCCGCCGCCGAACTCCAGGCGCAGATCGCCGAACTGCTCGGCGAGCCGGTCGACGGCTTCGGTCCCGACGACGACCTGATCGACGTCGGACTCGACTCGATCCGGCTGATGACACTGGTGGAGCGGTGGCGGTCCGGCGGCGTACGGCTCGGCTTCGTGGAGTTGGCCGACCACCCCACCGTCAACGGCTGGTGGTCGTTGATGACCGCACAGAAGGAGGACGCGACCCGATGACGATCAACCCGTTCGAGGACGACGACGCCACATACCTCGTCCTCGCCAACGACGAGAACCAGCACTCGCTGTGGCCGGCCTTCGCCGACGTGCCACCGGGCTGGGCCGTGGTGCACCCCGAGGACAGCCGCGCGAACTGCCTCGAATACGTGGAGAAGAGCTGGACCGACATGCGGCCGGCCAGTCTCATCCGCGCGATGGACGCGCAGACCGCCTGAACCACCGGTGCGCGACCCGCCGTCGATGCCGACGGCGGGTCCTTCACCCATGCCCAGACAACGGGAGATCGACACCGTGACCACTTCGCTGCCCCTCACCGCCGCACAGGCCGGCGTCTGGTACGCCCAGCAGATCGATGGCACGAATCCGATCTTCAACACCGGTGCCGGGGTCGTCATCGACGGTGTGCTCGACCTCGACGCGCTCGCCGAGGCCGGCCGGCGGCTGGTGACCGAGGCCGACGTACTCCGGATCCGCGTCGAGCCGGCCGCGGGACCGGACGGGGGCGAACCCCGGCAGGTGATCGACGACGCGATCCGGGGTGAACTCACCGTCGTCGACCTCCGGAACGAGTTGGACCCGGACGCCGCCGCCGACGCGTGGATCAGCACCGACCTCGCCACTCTGACCGACCTGCGGACCGGCCCGATCTTCCGGCACGCCCTGCTGCGGCTGAGCGACGACCGGCAGATCTGGTTCCAGACCTGCCATCACCTGGCGCTCGACGCGTACACGTTCGCGCTGCTCACCGGTCGTCTCGCTGAGCTCTACACGGCGCTGGCGGCCGGCCGGGAACCGGCCGCCACCCCGCTCCGGCCGCTGCGCGACATGATCGAGGCCGACGCCGCGTACCGGGCCTCGGCGGCGTTCGCGACCGACCGGGCGTTCTGGACCGAACGGTTCGCCGACCGCCCGGCGGTGACCGGGCTCGCGCCCGGTACGCCCACCACCGCCCACCGGTTCCGCCGCGTCGAGCACCGGCTTGCCGAATCCGTCTCGGCCGGGCTGACCGCCACCGGCCAGGAGGTCCGGGCCACCTGGGTCGAGGCGCTTCTCGCCGCGGTCGCCGTCTACCTGCACCGGCTCACCGGAGGCCGCGACGTGGTGCTCGGCCTGCCGGTGATGGGCCGGCTCGGCTCGGCCACCGCCCGGGTTCCGGGCACCGCCGTCAACGTGCTGCCGCTGCGCGTCGCGGTCGACCCGGCGCAGAGCGTCGGTGAACTGCTCCGCTCGGTCGCCGCCGAGCTGAGGGCGATCCGCCGGCACCAGCGCTACCGCGGCGAGGACATCCGCCGCGACCTCAAGCTGGTCGGCGGCGACCGTCGGCTGGTCGGCCCGTGGGTGAACATCAAGCCGTTCGGCGCCGAGCTGTCGTTCGGCGGCAACCCCGGCCGGCCCCTGTACCGCGCCGCCGGACCGGTCGACGACCTCTCGATCACCGTCGACGACCGGGGTGACGGCCGGCTCGCGCTGACCGTGGACGCCAACCCGGACCTCTACCCGATGCCGGCGGTACGCGAGCACGCCCGGCGGCTCGCCGACTTCCTGCGGCACTTCGCCGCCGCCGATCCGGCCGGTGCGGTGGGCGCGCTCGACGTGGTCGGCGCGTACGAGTGGGCACGGCTGCACGACGACGGGACCGGTCCGGCCGCCGCGCTGCCCACTGCGACGCTGTCCTCGCTGGTCCGCGAGCAGGTGGCCCGTACCCCGGACCGGCCGGCGGTGACCGACGGCCGCACGTCGCTGACGTACGCCGAGCTGGACGCCGCCACCGCGGAGCTGTCCCGGCTGCTGGCCGCGCGCGGCGCGCGACCCGGCACGGTCGTCGCGGTCTGCCTGCCCCGTTCCACCACGCTGCTCGCCGCGCTGCTCGCGGTGGGCCGCACCGGCGCGGCCTACCTGCCGCTCGACCCGGACTTCCCGCCCGACCGGCTGGCGGTCATGCTCGAGGACGCGGCGCCGGTGCTGGTGCTCACCGACGGCACCGCGGCGCTGCCCACGACCCTGCCGCTGGTCCGCCCCGACGAGCGCGCCGACGCCCCGGTGCCGGACGTGCCCGAGATTCCGGACGCGCCGGCCTACGTGTTGTTCACCTCCGGGTCGACCGGGCGCCCCAAGAGCGTGGTGGTGACCCAGCGCAACCTGGTGAACTTCCTGCTCGCCATGCGGGACGTCGTGCCGCTCACCGCCGGTGACCGGCTGCTCTCGGTGACCACCGTCAGCTTCGACATCTCCGGGCTGGAGCTCTACCTTCCGCTGCTGCACGGCGCCCAGGTGGTGCTCGCGCCCAAGGAGACCGTGCAGGACGCGACGGTGCTCGGGGAACTCGTCGCCACGTCGGGAGCCACCGTGCTGCAGGCCACGCCGACGCTCTGGCGCGAGATCGCCGACGTACCGCTGCCCGGCGTCCGGGCCCTGGTCGGCGGCGAGGCGCTGCCCGCCGAGCTGGCGGCCCGGCTGCGGGCGAACACCGCCGGGATGACCAACCTGTACGGCCCGACCGAGACCACCGTCTGGTCCACCGCGGCCGAGATCACCGCCGACGGCACCCCGACGATCGGCCGGCCGATCCTCAACACCTCGGTCTACGTGCTCGACACCGCGCTGCGCCCGGTGCCCCGGGGCGTGGCCGGCGAGCTGTACATCGCCGGCGCCGGGGTGGCGATGGGCTACCTCGGCCGCCCGGCACTGACCGCCTGCCGTTTCGTCGCCGACCCGTACGGACCGCCCGGCACGCGCATGTACCGCACCGGCGACCTCGCCGCCTGGCGCCCCGACGGGACCCTCGACGTGCTCGGCCGGGTGGACCACCAGGTCAAGCTACGCGGCTTCCGGATCGAGCCGGGCGAGATCGAGGCCACGCTGCTGGCCCACCCGGCGGTGTCCCGGGCGGCGGTCGTGCTGCGGGACGGGCGTCTCGTCGGCTACGTGGTCGGCGACGCCGACCCGCAGGCGCTGCGGGCCTTCGTCGGTGGCATGCTGCCCGACTACATGGTCCCGGCGGCGGTGCTGGCGCTCGACGAGCTGCCCACCACGCCCAACGGCAAGCTCGACCGCGACGCGCTGCCCGACCCGGTCTTCGAGGCCGCCGACGCCGGTGGGGCGCGCACCGCCGAGGAGGAGATCCTCGGCGGCATCGTCGCCGACGTGCTCGGGCTGGCCTCGGTCGGCCCCCGCGACGACTTCTTCGCCCTGGGCGGTCACTCGCTGCTCGCGGCCCGCGTGGTGGCCCGGTGCCGAACCCTGCTCGGCGCGGAGCTGACCATCCGGGACGTCTTCGACGCGCCGACCGTCGCCACCCTGGCGACCCGGCTGCGCCGCGCCGCCGACCGGCCGCCGCTGGTCGCGCTCCCGCCGGTCGACCGTCCGCCGCTGTCCGCCGCGCAGCGCCGGATGTGGTTCCTGCACCGGCTCGACGGCGCCGACCCCACCTACCACCTGCCGCTGGCGCTGACCCTGCGCGGCCCGCTGGACACCGCCGCGCTGTCGCGCGCCGTGACCGCGGTCGTCGCCCGCCACGAACCACTGCGGACGGTGTACGCGACCGACCCGGACGGTCGCCCCTACCCGGTCGTGCTCCCGCCACCGCCGGTCGAGCTGTCCCGGGTGGACGACTTGGCCACGGCGGTGCGCCGGCCCTTCGACCTGGCCACCGAGCCGCCGATCCGGGCGCACCTGCACCGGGCGGACGGCGACGAGCACGTCCTGCTGCTGGTGGTGCACCACATCGCCGCCGACGAGTGGTCACTGACCCCGCTGCTGGCCGACCTGGTGGCGGCGTACGCCGGGCAGGAGCTGCCGGCCCCGTCCGTGCGGTACGCCGACTACGCCCGCTGGCAGGCCGAGCTTCCCGTCATCGACCAGCTCGACTGGTGGCGGCGGACCCTGCGGGACCTGCCGGGACCGCTGCCGTTGCCGGTCGACCGGCCGCGATCCGCGAGTCCGTCCGCCGCCGGGGCCACCCTGAGCGTCACGCTGCCGGCCGGGCTGCCCGCGCGACTGCGCACGCTCGCCCGCACGAGCGGCACGACGATGTTCATGCTGACCCACGCCGCGACCGCCGCGCTGCTGCACCGGCACGGCGCCGGCGACGACATCCCGCTCGGCACGCCGATCGCCGGACGGCCCGACGAGGCCCTGGACGACCTCGTCGGCCTGTTCGTCAACACGCTGGTGCTGCGGACCGACCTGTCCGGCGATCCGACCTTCGCCGAGCTGCTGGCCCGGGTCCGTCGCGTCGACCTGGCCGCGCTGGCCCACGCCGACGTACCGTTCGACCAGGTGCTGGACGCCCTCGCCCCGGACCGCCGGATGCTGTTCGACGTGATGGTGTCCTACCAGCACGCGCTGCCCGCCGTCGGTGACTGGCCGGTGCGGTTCGTCGACACCGGCACGGCGAAGTTCGACCTCTCCGTCGATCTGGCCGAGCGGGGCGACGACATCGTCGCCACCATCGAGTACCGGACCGAGCTGTTCGATCCGGACACCGTGCGGGCGATGGGCGGACGGCTGGTGCGGCTGCTGGAGGCCGTCGCCGCCGATCCGGATGTGCCGGTCGCCGACCTGGACCTGCTCACCGCTGACGAACGCGCCGCGCTGCTCGCCGCCGGGCCGCCGGCGCTGCCGCCGGCCACCCTCGCCGCGCTGTTCGAGCGGCAGGTCACCGCCACCCCGGCCGCACCAGCGATCGAGGCACCGGACCGGCGGGTGATGACCTACGCCGAGGTCAACGCGCGGGCCAACCGGCTCGCCCGGCTGCTGATCAGCCACGGCGCCGGTCCGGAACGGCTGGTCGGTGTGCTGCTGCCACGCGGTGTCACGGCAACCGTCGCGCTGCTCGCCGTACACAAGGCCGGCGCCGGTCACCTGCCGCTCGACCCGTCGTACCCGGACGCCCGCATCGAGCAGGTGATCGACGACGCCGCGCCGGTGCTGGTGCTGACGGATGCGACGCTCGCCGGACGGGTCACCGCGCCGACCCTGCTGATCGACGACGCCGGCGACACCGGCCCGGCGCACGACCTGACCGACTCCGAGCGGACCGCGCCGCTGCGCCCGGACCACCCGGCGTACGTCATCTACACGTCCGGCTCCACCGGCCGGCCCAAGGGCGTCGTGGTGACCCACGCCGGCCTCGCCGACCTCGCCGCCTCGGTGGCCGAGACGTTCGGCACCGGCCCCGGCACCCGCGGTTCCCAGTTCGTGTCGCCGGGCTTCGACGTGGTCTACAGCGAGCTGGCCATGTCGCTGCTGTGCGGCGGCACCCTGGTGATCGTCCCGGACGAGCGGCGGGACCTCGGTGACTTTGTCACCTCGCGGCGGCTCACCCACGTCGACCTGCCCCCGGCCCTGCTCGCCGCGCTGCCCACCGACGCGCTTCCGGCCGGTACCACAGTCGTCATCGGCGGTGAGGCGGCCCCGTCGCGGCTGGTCGAGCGCTGGTCGGCGGGGCGGGCGATGTTCAACGCCTACGGTCCGACCGAGACCACCGTCACCGCGACGACCTGGCGCGCCACCCCCGGCCCGGTGTCGATCGGGCGACCGGACCGCGGCCGCACGGCGTACGTGCTGGACCGGCGGCTGCGCCCGGTCCCGCCCGGGGTGCCGGGCGAGCTGTATCTGGGTGGCTCGGGCCTGGCCCGCGGCTACCTGGGCCGGCCGGCCCTGACCGCCGACCGGTTCGTCGCCGACCCGTTCGGCTCCCCGGGCGCCCGGATGTACCGCACCGGTGACGTGGTGCGCTGGGTGGGCGGGGGGCTGGAGTTCGCCGGGCGGGCCGACGACCAGGTGAAGATCCGTGGTTTCCGGATCGAGCTGGGCGAGGTGGAGGCCGCGCTCGCCGCGGTACCGGGCGTCGCTCAGAGCGCGGCCCTGGTCCGCGAGGACACCCCCGGGGTACGCCGGCTCGTCGGCTACGTCACCGGCACCGACCTGACGCCGGACGGGGTTCGGGCCACGCTGGCCGCGGCGCTGCCGGACCACCTGGTGCCGGCCGCGGTCGTGGTGCTCGACGGGCTGCCCCTGACGACCAGCGGCAAGACCGACCGGCGGTCCCTGCCCGCCCCGGCGGCGGCCGCCACCACGCCCGCCGGCCGGCCGGTGAACCCGGTCGAGGCGATCCTCTGCGACCTCGTCGCCGACCTGCTCGGGCTCCCCGCGGTGGGGCCCGACGACGGCTTCTTCGCGCTGGGCGGGGACTCGATCGTCTCCATCCAGCTCGTCGCCAGGGCCCGCGCCGCCGGCCTGCGGATCACGCCGCGCCAGGTCTTCGACCACAAGACGCCGGCGGCCCTCGCCGCCGTCGCCGAGGTCGCGGTCGACGCGGTGGCGGACCCGGGTGCCGTCGGCGCGGTGCCGCTCACCCCGATCCTCGCCTGGGCCCGTGACCTCGGTGTCGGCCTGGCACGCTACAGCCAGGCGATGCTCGTGCACGCCCCGGCCGATCTGAGCCGGCTCGAGAGCGCGGTCCAGGCGCTGCTGGACACTCACGACCTTCTGCGCGCCCGCTGGACCGGCACCGGACTGGAGGTGCCCGTGCGGGGCGCTGTCGCCGCCGCCGCGCTGATCACCAGGTCCGACCTCGACCCGGCCGCCGCGCTGGCTGACGCGGTGCACCGGCTGGCCCCCCGCGACGGCGTGATGGCGCAGGTCGTCCGCCTGCCCGGCCGCCTGCTGCTGGTCGTTCACCACCTCGTGGTGGACGGCGTCTCCTGGCGCATTCTGCTCGACGACCTGGCCCGGGCCTGCGCGGGTGAGTCCCTGGCCCCGGCGACCACGTCGTTCCGCACCTGGGCGCGCGGCCTGCCGGCGGCAGCCGCCGCACGGGCCGGCGAAATGGCGCACTGGCTGGCCGTGACCGACGGGCACCCGCAGCCGTCCTCGCCGCTGGACGTCGCCGGCAACCTGCGGGAGCTGACCGTCGAGATCGGACCGGACGTCACCCGCGGGCTGCTCACCACGGTGCCCGAGGCCTACCGGGCGGGCGTGCCCGACGTGCTGCTCACCGGGCTCGCCCTGGCCGCCGGCCGGCCGCTGCTCGTCGGTCTGGAGGGGCACGGCCGGGAGGAACACGTCGTGCCGGGCGCCGACCTGAGCCGTACGGTGGGCTGGTTCACCACCGAGTACCCGGTCGCGGTCGACGCCGTCGGGCTGGACGGCCCGGTCGCCCTGAAGCGGGTCAAGGAGCAACTGCGCGCCGCCCCGGACCACGGCATCGGCTACGGCCTGCTGCGCCACCTCGGCGGCGGGGAGCTGGCCGGGCGGCGTGAGCCGGAGATCGTGGTCAACTACCTGGGCCGGTTCGACGGGTCGTCGGAGCAGCCGTTCTCCCCGGCGCCGGAGCTGCCCGCGCCCGCGGTCACCGTCGACGCGGACATCCCGGTCCGCCACCCGGTCACCGTCAACGCCGGCACCGCCGACACCCCGGACGGACCGGTGCTGCGCCTGCGGGTGTCGTATCTGCCGCACCGGGCGCCGTCGGTCGCCGGCCTGGTCGAGCGGTGGGTCGCCGCGCTGGCCGGGCTGGTCCGCGAGCCCGGTCCGGGCGGGCGCACCCCGTCCGACCTGCCGCTGCTCGACCTGCGTCAGGACGAGGTGGAGGAACTGGAGCGCCGGGTGCCGGACCTCGCCGACGCGTGGCCGCTGTCGCCGTTGCAGGCCGGCATCCACTTCCTGTCGTCGTACGCCCCCGACGGGGCCGACGTCTACGTGGTGCAGCAGCGGTTCGAGCTGGCCGGCCCGCTGGACGCCGGGCGGTTGAGGGCCGCCGTGGCGGCGCTGCTCGACCGGCACCCGAACCTGCGGATCGCCGTGCACGACCTCGGCCGCGGGCCGATCCAGGTGGTCCCGGCCACGGTCACCGTGCCGTGGACGGAGGTGGACCTGTCCGCCGGCGGCTCGCTGGAGGACCTGCTCGCCGCCGACCGAGCGCGGCGCTTCGACCTGACCGCCCCGCCGCTGCTGCGGCTCACCCTGGTCCGCCTCGGCGCGGACCGGCACGTGCTCGTCTTCACCCAGCACCACCTGCTGATGGACGGCTGGTCCGGGCCGCTGGCCGTCCGCGACCTGTTCACCTTCTACGCGGGCGGCAACCCGCCCACGCCCCGACCGTACACCGACCATCTCGCCTGGCTGGCCCGGCAGGAACCGGCGGCGGCCGAGGCGGCCTGGCGCGCGGCGCTCGCCGGGGTGGACGAGCCCACGCTCGTCGCGCCCGACGCCACCGGCGCGATGGTGCCGCAGGTCGCCGAGGCGTTCCTGCCGGCCGACGCGAACGCCCGGCTCACCGCTGTCGCGCGGGGCCTCGGCGTCACCGTCAACACCGTCGTGCAGGCGGTGTGGGCGGTGCTGCTCGGGCAGCTCACCGGCCGTGACGACGTCGTCGCCGGCGCGACCGTCGCCGGCCGGCCGGCGGACCTGCCCGGCGCGGAATCGATGGTGGGCCTGTTCATCAACACCATCCCGGTCCGGGTCCGGCCCGCCCCGGCGGACACCTGGGCGTCGTTGCTCACCCGGCTGCAGGCGCAGCAGGCCGCGCTGCTGGAGCACCAGCACGTTGGGCTCACCG
Organism: Micromonospora sp. CNB394; assembly: GCF_000374985.1. Classification (NCBI taxonomy): domain Bacteria; kingdom Bacillati; phylum Actinomycetota; class Actinomycetes; order Micromonosporales; family Micromonosporaceae; genus Micromonospora; species Micromonospora sp. CNB394. Next base: position 17,230 of record NZ_KB895861.1, read on the forward strand.
ACCTGCACCGCCTCGCCGGGCTGCCCCGGCTGTTCGACACCCTGACCGTCTTCGAGAGCTACCCGCTGGACCCCACCGAACTGGCCGCCGGCAGCGGCCTCGCCGTCACGCCCGGCATCCCGCTGGACGCCACGCACTATCCGCTGAGCCTGGTCGCCATTCCCGAGCAGCTGCTGCGGCTGCGCCTGGAGTACCGGCCGGACCTCTACTCGGCGCGCTCCGCAGGGGAACTGCTCGACCGGGTGGTCCGGCTGCTGGAGGCGGTCGCGACGGATCCCCACCGGCGCCTGGCCGCGGTCGGGGTGCTCTCCGCCGCCGAGGAGGCGGCGCTGGTCAGGTGGAACACCACCACCCGGCCGGTGCCGGCCGGCTCGGTGGTGGACGTGTTCCGCCGGCAGGTCGCGGCCACCCCCGACGCACCCGCCCTCGTCTTCGCCCACACGACGCTGACCTTCGCGCAGCTGGCGGGCCGGGTCGACGCGCTCGCCGCCCGGCTCGTCGCGTCCGGCGCCGGCCCGGAACGGGCGGTGGCCGTGCTCCTGCCCCGCTCGGCGGAGTCGGTGGTCGCCTGGCTCGCGGTGCTGGCCGCCGGCGCGGCGTACCTGCCCGTCGACGCCGACCTGCCGGCCGAGCGGATCGACTTCATGCTGGCCGACGCCCGGCCGGCGGTGGTGCTGCGGGACACCGTGGCACCGGCCGCGCCGGCGCCGGCGGTCGGCATCGATCCGCGCTCTGCGGCCTACGTGCTCTACACCTCCGGCTCCACCGGCCGGCCCAAGGGCGTCGTCGTGCCGCACGCCGCGGTGGCGAACTTCTACCACCACCACGCCCAGGTGATCTTCCCGGAGCTGTCCGGGGGCCGGCGCGTCCGGGCCGCCCTGACCGCCGCGCTGTCCTTCGACACCTCCTGGGAGGGTGTGCTCTGGCTGCTCGCCGGCCACGAGCTGCACGTCGTCGACGACGAGACCCGCCGCGACCCGCGACTGCTCAACGACTACGTGGCCGGCCACGGCATCGACTTCCTGGACGTCACTCCGTCGCTGGCGGACCGGCTCGTGGCAGAGGGCCTGCTGACCGATCCCCGGCACGTGCCGGCCTCGCTCGCCCTCGGTGGCGAGGCGGCCGGCGCCGCGCTCTGGACGGCGCTGCGCTCGTCGCCCGTCCGGGCGATCAACCTGTACGGCCCGACCGAGTGCACGGTGGACACGTTGCTGGCCCGGCTGGCCGACAGCGAGACGCCGTCGGTGGGCCGCCCGATCGGCAACACCCGGGCGTACGTGCTCGACCACGCGCTTCGTCCGGTGCCGCCCGGCGTGTCCGGCGAGTTGTACCTGGCCGGCGCCCAGCTCGGCCGGGGTTACCTGAACCGGCCGGGACTGACCGCCGGGCGCTTCGTCGCCGATCCGTTCGCAGCACCCGGGACGGTCATGTACCGCACCGGCGACGTGGTGCGGTGGACCGCCGACGGCAGTCTCGACTACCTGGGCCGCGCCGACGACCAGGTGAAGATCCGTGGCTTCCGGATCGAGCTGGGGGAGATCGAGAACGTCCTGCGGGCCCATCCGGACGTCGAGCAGGTCGTGGTGGTCGCCCGGGACGAGCCGAAGCGGCTGGTCGCGTACGTGGTGGGTCAGACGGCAGGGCTGCGTGAGCACGCCGCGACGAGGCTGCCCGACTACATGGTGCCGGCCGCGTTCGTCGCGCTCGACGCGCTGCCCACCACCACCGCGGGCAAGGTCGACCGGCGGGCGTTGCCCGAGCCCGACCGCACCGCCTTCCCGGTCACCGCCGCACCACGCACGCCGGTGGAGGAGGTGCTGTGCGGCCTGTACGCGGACCTGCTCGGGCTGCCGGCGGTCGGCGTGCACGACGACTTCTTCCTTCTGGGCGGGCACTCGCTGCTGGCGACCAGCCTGGCCGCACGGATCCGCGGGGCCCTCGGCGTGACCGTGCGGATCCGGACCGTCTTCGAGGCGCCGACGGTGGCCGATCTGGCCCGGCGGCTCGCCGACGACGCGGGCGACGAGCGTCCACCGCTGGCCGCCCGCGAGCACGGGGTCCGGCTGCCGCTGTCGTTCGCCCAGCGTCGGCTCTGGTTCCACGACCGGTTGCACGGGTCGAGCGCCACCTACAACGTGGCGTTCGCGTCCCGGCTCACCGGGCCGCTCGACGTGCCCGCGCTGGCCGTGGCGCTCGCCGACGTGGTGGCCCGGCACGAGAGCCTGCGTACCGTGTTCGCCGACTCCGACGGCCAGCCGTACGCCCGCCTGCTGCCGCCCGCCCCCCCGCCGCTCCCAGTGGTGGACTGCGCCCCGGACGAGGTCGGTGCGCTGCTGCGCGAAGCCGCGCGAGAGCCGTTCGACCTGGCCACCGGTCCGCTGCTGCGGTGCACCCTGTTCGCCACCGGGCCGGGGCAGGCGACGCTGCTGCTCCTGCTGCACCACATCGTCACCGACGAGTGGTCCGAGGGTCGATTGATGACCGACCTCGGCACCGCCTACGCGGCCCGTCGCGGCGGCGGCGCACCGGCCTGGACCCCCCTGCAGGTGCAGTACGCCGACTACGCGGTCTGGCAGCGCGAGCTGCTCGGCGACCCGGCCGATCCGGCCAGCCGCGCCGCCCGGCAGGCCGCCCACTGGCGTGAGGCGCTGGCGGGCGCCCCGGAGGAACTCACGCTGCCCACCGACCGGCCCCGCCCGCCGGTGCCGTCGCACACCGGCGGGATCGTGACCTTCGACGTGCCGGCCGCGGTGCACCGGCGGCTGCGGCGGCTGGCCGGCGAGACGGGCGCGACCGCGTTCATGGTGGTCCAGGCGGCCACCGCGGTGCTGCTGAGCCGGCTCGGCGCCGGCGACGACATCCCGCTGGGCAGTCCGCTCGCAGGCCGGGACGCCGAAGCGCTCGACGACCTGGTCGGGTTCTTCGTCAACACGCTGGTGCTGCGCACCGACGTGTCCGGCGACCCGACCTTCCGGGAGCTGGTGGGCCGGGTCCGGACCACCGACCTGGCCGCCTACGCCCACGCCGACCTGCCGTTCGAGCGTCTGGTGGAGGCGGTCAACCCGGAGCGCTCGGCCGCCCGCAACCCGCTGTTCCAGGTCATGCTCGCCTACCAGCACGTGCCCGCCGAGGTGCCGGGCCTGCCCGGCCTGCGGGTCGACCCGGAGCCGGTCGACACCGGGGTGGCCCAGTTCGACCTGGGCATCGTGGTCACCGAGCGGCACGGCATGGACGGCCTCATCGGCGTCGTCGAGTACGCCGCCGACCTCTACGACCGCTCCAGCGCCGAGGCGCTGGCCGCGCGCCTGGTCCGGGTCCTCGACGCGGTGACCGCCGCGCCGGACCGGCCGGTGGGCGCCGCCGAGCTGCTCACGCCGGCGGAGCGGCGGGAGGTGCTGGCGGCCGGGCGCGGTCACGCCGCGCAGCACCCGCCGAGCACCCTGCCCGAGCTGTTCGAGGCGCAGGTGCGGCGCAGCCCGGACGCGGTCGCGCTGATCGACGGCGCCACCCGCTACACGTACGCCGAGCTGGACGCCCGCGCCAACCGGGTCGCCCGGGCGTTGCGCGAGCGGGGGGCCGGCCCGGAGCAGATCGTGCTGGTGCGCCTGCCGCGCGGGGCGGACCTGGTGGTGGCCGAACTCGCCGTCGCCAAGGCCGGCGCGGCGTACCTGCCGGTCGAGCCGGGCCACCCGGCGGACCGGCTCGCCACCATCGTCGCCGAGGCCCGGCCGGTGCTCACAGTGGACGGGCCGCTGCCGGAGCACCCGGATGCCGGGCCGCTCGGCGACCGGCCGAGCCCGCTGCACCCGGCGTACGTCATCTACACCTCGGGCAGCACCGGGCGGCCCAAGGGCGTCGTGGTTCCGCACGCCGGCCTGGCCGCTCTGGCCGGCACGTTCCACCGCACCCTGCGGCTGGGCGCCGGCAGCCGGATGACGCAGTTCGCCTCGCCGAGCTTCGACGTCACAGTGGCCGAGGTGGTGGCCACCCTGACCGCCGGGGCCACCCTGGTCGTCGTACCGGAGGAGCAGCGACTCGGGGAGGCGTTCGCGGCCTTCGTCCGCGACCAGGGGATCACCCACTTCGCGCTGCCGCCGTCCGCGTTGGGCGCGGTGCCGGCCGGCAGCGTCCCGGCGCACGTCACCGTCGTCACCGGCGCCGACCGGTGCCCGCCCGAGCTGGTCGAGCGGTGGACCGCGACCAACCCCATGATCAACGCGTACGGGCCGACCGAGACCACTGTCAACGCGACCTTCTGGCGGTGCGCGCCGGGACCGGTGCTGATCGGTCGGCCGGACCACGACCGCTTCGCCTACGTGCTGGACCATCGGCTGCGTCCGGTGCCGCCGGGTGTGCCCGGCGAGCTGTACCTCGGTGGCGCCGGCCTGGCCCGCGGCTACCTCGCGCAGCCGGGGCTGACCGCCCAGCGCTTCGTCGCGGACCCCTTCGGCCCGCCCGGCGCCCGGATGTACCGCACCGGCGACGTCGTGCGCTGGGTGGACGGGCAGCTCGAATTCCTCGGCCGGGCCGACGCCCAGGTGAAGATCCGCGGCTTCCGGATCGAGCTGGGCGAGGTGGAGAGCGCCGTCCGGGCGCTGCCGGGGGTGCGGCGGGCGGCGGTCGTCGTGCGGGACGGCCGCCTGGTGGCCTACGTGGTCGGTTCCGCCACCGAGGCGGACCTGCGCCGCGGCACGGCCGACGCGGTGCCGGACTACATGGTCCCCGCCGCGTTCGTGCCGCTCGACGAGCTGCCGCTGAACGCGGCCGGGAAGGTGGACGTCCGACGGCTGCCGGCGCCGACGTTCACCGTCGGCGACTCCGGAGCCGCCACGAGCCCGGTCGAACGGCGGATGCGTGAGCTGTTCGCCGAGGTTCTCGGCCTGAGCGAGGTGGGCGGCGCGGACAGCTTCTTCGCGCTCGGCGGCGACTCCATCGTCTCCATCCAACTCGTCGCCAGGGCCCGCGCCGCCGGTCTGCGGATCAGCCCCCGCCAGGTGTTCGAGGCGAAGACCCCGGCCGCGCTCGCGGCGTTGGCCGGCACGGACGGGACGGTCACGGAGGCGCCCGACGCGGCGCTCGGCGACGTGCCGGTCACCCCGATCGTCGGCTGGCTCCGCGACCAGGGCGCGCCGATCGGCCGGTTCCACCAGTCGATGCTGCTGCGGGTGCCGGCCGAGGTGACCACCGCGGACCTGACGGTGGCGTTGCAGGCCGTGCTGGACCGGCACGACGTGCTGCGGGCCCGGTGGACCGGCAGTGGTCTGCACGTGCCGCCGGTGGGCGCGGTCGACGCCGCCGCGCTGATCCACCCCGCCGGAGGGGACCTGGGGGCCGCGTACGCGGCGGCGGTGCGCCGCCTCGACCCGGAGGGCGGGGTGATGGTGCAGGCCGTGCCGGCTCCCGGCCGGCTGTTGCTGGTGGCGCACCACCTCGTGGTGGACGGGGTGTCCTGGCGCATCATCGGACCGGACCTGCGCGACGCCTGGGAGGCCGTGGTCGCCGGCAAGCGACCTGACCTGGCACCCACCGGCACCTCGTTCCGGCAGTGGGCCAGCGGCCTGCGGGACGCCGCGCTCACGCGTGGCCCGGAGATGGCGTTCTGGCGGCGGACAGTCGCCGGGCTCACCCAGCGCACCTGGCACGGCGAGCCGCGCGAGATCGTCCGGGTGCTGCCCCCGGAGCGCGCCGCCCCGCTGTTGACCACGGTGCCCGCGGCGGTGCACGGCACCGCGCAGGACGTGCTGCTCACCGCCCTGGCCCGAGTGCTGGGCGGCCCGGACGGCGAACTCGTCGTCGAGCTGGAGGGGCACGGCCGTGAGGAACAGGTGGTGCCCGGTGCCGACCTGTCGCGCACCGTCGGCTGGTTCACCACCACCTTCCCGGTCCGGTTCGGCGGCGAACTCAAGCAGGTCAAGGAGCAGCTACGCGCGGTGCCGGACAACGGCATCGGGTACGGCCTGCTGCGCGATCGGCTGGGATCCGCCCGGCCGCCGGTGCTCTTCAACTACCTCGGTCGGTTCACCGCCGACGAGGGCCCGTGGTCGCCGGACCCGACGGATCTCGGCACTGTGCCCGACGGGCTGCCCCGCGCCCACGGCCTCGAGGTCACCGTCACCACGCTCGACAGCGTGGCCGGTCCGTCACTGGAGGTGCGCTGGTCGTGGCCGTCGGACGCGCATGCCGAGCACACGGTCACGGGCTGGGCGGACGACTATCTCACGGCCCTGGCCGCGCTGGCCGCCGGTGACGCGAACGGCGGGCTCACCCCGTCCGACCTGTTGGTGCAGTTGAGCCAGGACGAGATCGACGACTTCGAGGATGGGTGGGAGACCCTGTGAGCAAGCCGCCTGGACTGCAGGACATCCTGCCGCTGTCCCCGTTGCAGGAGGGCTTCTACTTCCTGTCCTCCTACGCCGGGCAGGACGCCGACGTCTACACCGTGCAGCAGGTGCTGGAACTGTCCGGGCCGGTCGACACCGACCGGCTGCGCGCCGCCGCCGCCACGCTGCTGGAGCGGTACCCCAACCTGCGGGCCGCGTTCCGGCCGCGCAGGAGCGGCGAGCCGGTACAACTTGTTCCGGCCCGGGTGGAGACGCCCTGGTCGGTGGTAGATCTGCGCGGGTCGGGCGAGGCGGCCGGTGCGGCGGCGCTGGCCCGGCTGCTCGACCAGGAGCGGGCCCGCCGCTTCGACCTCGGCCGGCCGCCGCTGCTGCGCTGGGTGCTGGTCCGGCTCGCCGAGGAACGGCACCGGCTGGTGCTGACCGCCCACCACATCCTGTTCGACGGCTGGTCCGGTCCGCTCCTGGTGCGCGATCTGCTCCGGAGCTACGCCGGCGAACCGCTGCCGCCGGCCCCGCAGTACCGGGACCACCTCGCCTGGGTGGCCGGGCAGGACACCAGCGCCGCCCGTTCGGCGTGGGCGGCGTACCTGGACGGGGTGACGGAACCGACAGTGCTCGGCCGGGCGGACCCGCACCGGCGGGCCGTCGTTCCCGTCGAGACCTCGACGACGGTTCCGGCGGGCGCACTGACCGCGTTCGCCCGCAACCACGGCGTCACCCTGAACACCGTCGTGCAGACGCTGTGGGGGATCCTGCTGGGCCGGCTCACCGGTCGCGACGACGTGCTCTTCGGTGCCACCGTGTCCGGTCGGCCGGCGACGCTGCCCGGCGCCGACGAGATGGTCGGCCTGTTCATCAACACCCTGCCCGTACGGGTCCGGCTCGCCCCCTCCGACACCCTGCTCGACGTGCTGCGCCGGGTGCAGGCCGAGCAGGCGGGCCTGCTCGACCACCAGCACCTGGGCCTGGCGGAGATCCAGCGGCAGGCCGCCGCCGGGCCGCTGTTCGACACCCTGGTGGTGTTCGAGAGCTACCCGGTGGACGCGAGCGGGCTGGCCGCCTCGCAGGACGCGGCGGGCCTGCGGGTCACCGCGGTCACCGGCCGCGACGCCACCCACTATCCCGCCACGCTGACCGTCGTGCCCGACGCGGAAACGGTGACGTTCAGCCTCGACCACCGGCCGGACGAGTTCCCCGCGACGTGGGCGGCCGAGGTGCTGCGGCGCCTGACCGACCTCCTCGCGATGATGCTCGCCGACCCGGCGGCGACGCTCGCCTCGGTGCCGATCGGCCCGACCGAGACGCTGGTGGGGGAGATCGCCGCGGTCCCACCCGAGTCGGTCGTGGACATCTTCCGGCGGCAGGCGGCGGCCACCCCCGACGCGGTGGCGCTGGTCGCCGGCGACCAGGTGCTCAGCTTCGCCGGACTCGCGGCCCGGGTGGACGCGCTCGCGACGCGGTTGCTCGCCGAGGGAGCCGGACCGGAGCGGGTGGTCGCGGTGGCGCTGCCACGGTCGGCGGACGCGCTGGTCGCCTGGCTGGCGGTGCTCGCCGCCGGCGCGGTCTACCTGCCGATCGACGCCGGCCTGCCGGCCGAGCGGGTCGACTTCATGGTGGCCGACGCCCGCGCGGTGCTCGTCCTGCGGGACGCCGGGGCGCCGGCCGCGACGGCGCCGTCGGTCGCCGTCGATCCGCGTTCGGCGGCCTACGTGCTCTACACCTCCGGTTCCACCGGCCGACCCAAGGGCGTCGTGGTCGCCCACGACAACCTGGCCAACCTGTACGCGAGCCAGCGGTCGCTCTTTCCCGCCGAGCGGCGGATCCGGGTCGCGCTGACCGCCGCGCTGTGGGTCGACACCGCTGTCGAAGGGCTGCTCTGGCTGGTCGCCGGGCACGAGCTGCACCTGGTCGACGACGAGACCCGGCACGATCCGGAGCTGCTGGCCCGCTACGTGGCGGCGTGCGGCGTCGACTATGTGGACGTCACACCGTCCTTCGCCGAGGCGCTGCTGCCCCAACTCACCGCCGTGCCGCGGTATCTGGTGGTCGGTGGCGAGGCGACCGGGCCGGCACTGTGGACCGCCCTGCGTGGCTGCGGCAGCACCGTGCTCAACCTGTACGGCCCCACCGAGTGCACCGTGGACACCCTGGTGGCGGACGTCGCGGACAGCGTCACCCCGCTGGTCGGCCGCCCGATCCGCAACACCCGTGCGTACGTTCTCGACCGGGCGCTGCGGCCGGTGCCGGCCGGAGTCGCGGGGGAGCTGTACCTGGCCGGCGCGCCGCTCGCCCGGGGCTACCTGGGCCGGGCCGGACTCACCGCGACCCGGTTCGTGGCCGATCCGTTCGGAGCGGCCGGATCGCGGATGTACCGCACCGGCGACGTGGTGCGCCGCACCACCGACGGACGCGTCGAGTTCGTCGGCCGGGCGGACGACCAGGTGAAGATCCGGGGCTTCCGGATCGAGCTGGGCGAGGTGCGGGCGGCGGTCGAGGCCGCGCCCGGGGTACGGCAGGCCGTCGTGGTGGTCCGCGAGGACGGGGTGCGGCGGCTCGTCGCGTACCTGACCGGGGCGGGATCGCTGGACGCGGTCCGCGCGCACGTCGCGGCCTCGCTGCCGGAGCACATGACGCCGGCCGCGTACGTTCGGCTCGACGCGCTGCCGCTGACCCCGGCCGGCAAGGTGGACCGCCGGGCGCTGCCCGCCCCGGAGGTCGCCGTTGGCGCCACCCGCGCGCGCAACCCGGTGGAGGAGACGGTCGCCGGGCTGTTCGCGCAGGTGCTGGGGCTGCCCGCGGTCGGTGTCGAGGACAGCTTCTTCGCTCTCGGCGGGGACAGCATCCTCAGCCTGCAACTGGTCGCCCGGGCCCGCGCCGCCGGATTGCGGATCACGCCGCGGCAGGTGTTCGAGGAGCGCACGGTCGCCGGCGTCGCCGCCGTCGCGGAGGCGGCGACCGAGCCGCCGCGCCCCGGTGTGCCGCCGGCCGGGCCGGTTCCGCTCACCCCGGCCGTCGCCCGGCTCGCCGAGCAGGGGGTGCCGGCCCGGTTCACCCAGTCCATGGTGTGGCACACCCCAGCCGCGCTGACCCGCCCAACCCTGGTCGCCATCCTGCGCGCGCTGGCCGACACGCACGACCTGCTGCGGGCGCGCTGGACCGGCACCCACCTCGCCGTACCCCCGCCCGGTGGGGCGCCCCGGCTGACGGTGCTGCCCGGCGGCGCCGACGTCGACGCCGCCCGCGCGGCGGCCGTGGCTCGGCTCGACCCGGTCACCGGTGCGATGGCGGAGGCGGTCTGGTTCGACGGCGGTCGGGACGCGCCGGGCCGGTTGCTGTTGGTCGCGCACCACCTGGTCGTCGACGGGGTGTCGTGGCGGGTGCTCGGCGACGACCTGAGGGCGGCGTGGGCGGCGGTCGCCGAAGGCCGCGACGTGGCGCTGCCGCCGGTGCCGACTTCCTTCCGAGCCTGGGCGACCGGGCTGGCCACTGTGGACCGGACCGCGGAGGCGGCCCACTGGTCGGCGGTGCTGGCCGGCGCGGAGCCGCCCCTGGGGGCGCGGGCCGTCGATCCCGCCCGGGACACCGTGGGCGGCAGCCGGGTGGTCACCGTGTCGCTGCCGCCGGAGCGTACCCGGGCACTGCTCACCACCGTCGCCGAGGCGTTCCGGGCCGGGGTGCACGAGGTGCTGCTCGCGGGGCTGGCCATGGTGCTGGCTCCGCGCACCGGCGGCCGGATCCGGGTGCAGCTGGAGGGGCACGGCCGGCACGCCGAGGCGGTGCCCGGCGCCGACCTGTCCCGCACGGTCGGCTGGTTCACCACGGAGTACCCGGTGCGGCTCGAGCCCGGCGACGGCGGAGTCGCGACCGCGTTCAAGCGGGTCAAGGACCAGTTGCGGGCCGTGCCGGGCGACGGACTCGGCTACGGGCTGCTGGGCCTGCCGGCCGTCTCGGCGCAGGTGCTGTTCAACTACCTCGGCCGCTTCGACGGCGACGCCGACCACGGGGACTGGACGCCGGTCGACGGACTCGGTGGCGACGCCGACCCGTCGACGCCGATGACCCACGCGTTGGAGGTCAACGTCTCGGTGACCGGCGACCGGCTCACCGCGCACCTGGCCTACCCGGCCGGCGTGCTCACCGAGGCCGAGGTGCGGGAGATGGCCGCGCGGTGGTTCGCCGCGCTGGAGTCGCTGGAGCGCGCGCCCGGCGGGCGGAGCACCGCCGACCTGCCGCTGCTCGACGTCACCCAGGACGATGTGGAGGACCTGGAGCGGCGCTTCCCCGACCTGGTCGACGCCTGGTCGCTGGCGCCGTTGCAACGCGGCCTGTACTTCCTCTCCTCGTACGACGAGGCGGCCGGTGACGTCTACACCGTGCAGCAGGTGCTCGACCTGACCGGCCCGCTGGACGTCGGCCGGTTGCGGGCGGCGGCGGCCGACCTGTTCGAGCGGCACCCCAACCTGCGAGCCGGCTTCGTGACCAGCGCGTCCGGCGTGCCGGTGCAGATCCTCCCGGCGAAGGTGGAGCTGCCCTGGCGAGAGGTCGACCTGTCGGGCGCCGTCGACCCGGAGGCGGCGACCGCCGAGGTGCGGGCCGCCGAGCGCGGGCATTTCGACCTGTCCCGGCCGCCGTTGCTGCGCTGGACGCTGGCTCGGCTCGGCCCGGACCGGCACCGCCTGATCAGCACCGAGCATCACATCCTGCTGGACGGCTGGTCCGGTCCGCTGGTCGTGCGCGACCTGCTGGCCCGCTACGCGGGCGTGGACGTCGCGCCGCCGCGGCCGTACCGGGCGCATCTGGAGTGGCTGGCCACCCGGGACACCGCGGCGGCCGAGCGGGCCTGGCGGGACGCGCTGGCCGGGATCACCGACGCGACCCGGGTGGTTCCGCCGGACGCGGGCCGGCCCGCCGAACCCGGATACCTCGACGCGGAACTCCCCGACGACCTGCGTCGCCGCCTCGCCGCGCTGTGCCGCGAACGTGAGGTCACGCTGAACACCGTCGTGCAGGCCGCCTGGGGTGTGCTGCTCGGTGGGCTGACCGGCCGCGACGACGTCGTGTTCGGCGCCACCGTCTCCGGCCGGGAGTCCGGCCTGGACGGCGTGGAGGACATGATCGGGCTATTCATCACCACCGTACCGGTGCGCGTGCGGCTGCGCGCCGCCGAGCCGTGGTCCGCGCTGCTGCGCCGGCTCCAGACCGAGCAGTCCCGGTTGCTGGACCACCACCACCTCGGCCTGGCCGAGATCCAGCGGGCGCACGGGCGGGGCGAGTTGTTCGACACTCTCACCGTCTTCGAGAGCTATCCGGTGGACGCCGCCGCGCTCGCCGCCGGCGAGGCGTCGGCCGGTCTGAAGATCGACGGGGTACGCCAGCACGACGCCACCCACTACCCGCTGACGTTGGTGGCCGGCGACGAGGGTGGGCTGGCGATCAACCTGGAGTACCGCCGGGACCTGTTCACCGCCGAGGCGGCGCGTACCCTGCTCGACCGGTTGACCGGGATCCTCACGACGCTGACCGTCGATCCGGACCGGCCAGTCGGCCGCACCGACGTGGTGGCCCACGCCGAGCGGGAGCGGATGCTGGTGGCCTGGAACGCCGATCGCACCCCGGTCGACCAGGTCACGCTGCCCGCGGTGCTGAACGGCTGGGCGGCGCGGACCCCGGACGCCCCGGCGCTGACCGTCCGCGACGAGACGCTGGACTACGCGTCCTTCGCGGCCCGTGCCAACCGGCTGGCCCGGCTCCTGATCGAGCGGGGAGCGGCACCGGAACGCCGGGTCGCGCTGGTGCTGCCGCGGGGCGTCGACATCGTGGTGGCGATCTGGGGCGTGCTCGCCTCCGGCGCGGCGTACGTGCCGATCGACCCGGACTACCCGGCGGACCGGATCGCGTCGATGCTCGACGACGCCGATCCGGTGCTGGTACTCACCGACGCCGCCCACGCCGGCCTGCTGCCGGCCGGCCGGCAGCGGCTGCTGCTGGACGACGACCCGGCGGCGGGCCACGACGGCGCGCCGGTCGAGACGACGCTCACCCCGGACAACGCCGCCTACGTCATCTACACCTCGGGCAGCACCGGCCGGCCCAAGGGCGTCGTGGTGCCGCACCGTACCGTGGTCAACCTGTTCACCAACCACGATCGCGACGTGCTCACCCCGGCCGGGCAGGGCAAGCTGCGCATCGGGCACAACTGGTCGTTCGCCTTCGACGCCTCCTGGCAGCCGATGCTGGGCCTGCTCGGCGGCCACCACCTCGACCTGGTGACCGAGGAGACCCGCCGGGACCCGGCGGCGCTGGTGTCGTTCGTCCGCGACCGGGGAATCGACTTCATCGAGGTGGCGCCGTCGCACCTGGAGCAACTGCTCGCCGCCGGGCTGGCCGAGAGCGGCCGGACCGGGCTGCGGGTGCTCGGCGTCGGCGGCGAGGCGATCCCGCAGCCGCTTTGGGAGAAGATGCAGCACCTGCCGGGGACGGCGGCCTTCAACTTCTACGGCCCCACCGAGTGCACCGTCGACGCGGTGGTGGCCGACGTGCGCGACTCGATCCGCCCGCTGATCGGCCGTGGTGTCACCAACAGCAGCCTCTACGTGCTCGACCACTGGTTGCGCCCGGTGCCCCCGGGTGTGGACGGTGAGTTGTACATCGGCGGAGCACAGGTGGCCCGCGGCTATCACGGCCGGCCGGACCTGACCGCGGGCCGGTTCGTCCCCGACCCGTTCGGTCCGCCCGGCAGCCGGATGTACCGCACCGGTGACGTGGTGCGCTGGACCGCCGACGGCCGGATCGACTTCGTGGGGCGGACCGACAACCAGGTCAAGATCCGTGGCTTCCGGATCGAGTTGGGCGAGATCGAGGCGGCGCTCGCCGCCCATCCGGCCGTCCGCCAGGCCGCGCTCGACGTGCGGGACGATGACGGGGTGCGCCGGCTGGTCGGCTACGTCGTCGCCCCGGCCGACGTGACCGCCGGGGACCTGCGTGCCTTCCTCGCCACCCGGCTGCCCGCGCACCTGGTGCCGGCCGCGTTCGTCGTCCTCGACCGACTTCCCGTCACCGTCAACGGCAAGATCGACCGGGTGGCGCTCCCGGCTCCGGTGATCGAGGGCACCGGGCGGGCGCCGCGGACCGGCACGGAGCGGGTGCTGTGCGAGGTCGCCACCGAGGTGCTGGGGGTGCCCGGCGTCGGTGGCGACGACGACCTGTTCGACCTGGGCGCGGACAGCATCTCGGCGATGCGGCTCGTCGCGGCGGCACGCGCGCGTGGCGTGGCGCTGCGGACCCGCGATGTGTTCGCGGGGCGCACGGTGGAGGCCGTGTCCCGGCTCGCGGACGATCAGGTTAGGCTCGCCTAATCATGACGACCCCTGCCCTGTCGCCGCGTGCGCTGCTGAGCTGGGCGCTGCGCGACAGCGCCCCGCATCTGGGTGTGTCGTGGCTCAGCGGCCTGCTCTACCAAGGTGGGCTCCTGGCGCTGCCGATCTGCCTCGGCCGGGCGATCGACGCCGGGATCCGCACCGGCGACACCTCCGGCCTGCTGATCTGGGTCGGCGGGCTACTGGCCGTGTCGGTGGGGCTCACCGCGGGCGAGACCGGCATGCGCTGGTTCGGGATGCTCGGCGCGGCGCGTACCGGCAACCGGCTCGTCGCCCGGATCGCCGGTCACGTGCTGGGGCTCGACCGGGTCGGCGTGCAGCGGTACGGCTCCGGAGATCTCGTCACCCGGGCGACCCGTGACGTCGAGGCTGTGCGCATCCTCCTGGCCGGGTCGCCGTCGCTGCTGAGCGGGCTGGTCGGGTGCGCGGCGGTGATCATCGCGATCGCCCTGCTGGAGCCGGTGCTCGCCGTCGTCGGCCTGGCGACGCTGCCACTGCTGGTGCTGGTCAACCTTTGGTACCCGCCCCGGTTCGAACGGTCCAACCAGGACGTCTCGCGGGCACACTCCGAGCGGGCCGACGCCGTGGAGGATCTGCTCGTCGCCGGCACCGCGGCCCGCGGCCTGGGCGGCCGGCAGTTCCTGGTAGACCGGCACCACGAACGCAGCGCCGTCGTGACCGCCCGGACGCTGAGCCTGGCCCGGATCACGGCGAACTGGTCCGCTCATGCGCCGTTCGTGCCGGCTCTCGCGCTGGCCGTGGGTGTGCTGCTGGGCGGCCTGGCCGTGCTCGACGGCGACCTGACCGTCGGTGGCCTGGTCACCTTCGCCGGGTGGATGAGCCTGCTCAGCCTGCAGGTGGAGCGGATCACCGGCCGGTTCGCCCAGGTGGGTCAGGGCTGGACCGCCGCCGGCCGGATCGCCGAGGTTCTCCGCACCGGGATCACCGTGACCGATCCGGTCCATCCCGTGCCGCTGCCGCCGCGCGGCGACCTGGTCGCCTCCGGGCTGCGGGCCGACCTGCCCGGTCGCACCCTCACCTGGGCGGACCTGCACGTCGCGACCGGCGAGTTCGTGGCGGTCACCGGTGCGGTCGGCAGCGGAAAGAGCACGCTGCTACGCCTGCTGGCCCGGCTCGAGGACCCCGCCGCCGGGACGATCACCTACGGCGGAGTGCCGCTGCCCGCCGCCTCCCTAGCCGATCTGCGCCACCGGATCACCGGCGTGCCGCAGCGGCCGGTGCTGCTCTCCGGGACCATCGCCGAGAACCTCCGCCTCGGCCGGCCCGATCTGACCGACGGGGACCTGCGTGCGGCGTGCCACGCCGCGGCGTTCGACGTGGACGCGCTGCCCGACGGGTACGCGACCGAGGTCGGCGAACGCGGCGACGCGCTCTCCGGTGGGCAGGTGCAGCGGCTCGCCCTGGCTCGGGCCCTGTTGCGCCGCCCTGCGGTGTTGCTGCTCGACGACGTCACGTCGGCCTTGGACGCGACCACCGAGACGGCGCTGCTGGACCGCCTGCGCGGCTGGCTCCCGGACGCCACGATCGTGGCGGCCACCTCCCGACCCGCGGTGATCGCTTGCGCTGACCGGGTGATCGAGTTGCCCATCGCCGAGAGGGTGGGGGTGGCCGCCGATGGCTGACATCCGGATGCTCAGCGAGGAACCGGACCAGCGCCGTGTCCTGCGGCGGGTCTGGCCCTACCTGCGCCCGCACCGGCGGCTGCTCGTCCTGGCGGTCTGCGTCAACCTCCTCTCCACCATCGCGCTCAGCCTGGTGCCGGCGGTCGTCGGCCGGGCCGTCGACGCGCTCACCGAGGCTGACGCGGACCGGCTGCTGCACCTCTGCGCGTTGCTGTTCGTCCTGGTGACGGCGCGGATGGTGCTGCTGCGCCAGGCCGAGCTGCTGCTGGTGCGCCTCGGCGAGCGGGTGGTCCGGGACCTGCGGGACCGGGCCGTCGAGAGGATCGCTGCGGCACCGCTGCGCTTCCTGGAGTCGCACCGGGGGGGTGACCTGTTGCAGAGGGTCACCGTCGAGGTGGCCGAGCTGGCCACCTTCGTCCGCCAGCAGATCCCGGACCTGATCTCCCTGACCGGGTACGTCGTCTTCACCGGCGTCGTGCTGTTCGTCTCCTCGTGGCAGCTCGCCCTGCTGCTCGTGGTGCTGTTCGCGCCGATGATGTGGTTCGTCGGCCGGCGGTTCCGGCGGGCGGCGGGTGCGGCGTACGCGGGGGAGGCCGCCGCGGAGGCGGCGGTGACGGCGAGCGTGCGGGAGACGCTGGACGCGCGCGAGCAGGTGCAGGCGGCGGACGCGGCCGGTCCATGGCGCGCGCGTCTCGGCGAGCGGCTGGACGACCGGCTCGCCACGGTCCGCCGTACCCAAAAGGCGTTGACCTGGTTGGAGACGGCCTGGATCGTGCAAGGCGTCGTCACGGCGGGCCTGCTGGCGGCCGGCGGCGCACTGGTCGCGGCGCAGGCGGTGACCGTCGGTGTCGTGGTGACCTTCGTGCTGGCCAGCCGGGAGCTGTTCAGCTCGGCCGACGATCTCACCTATGTGGCCGGCGAGCTGGTCGGCTCGCAGGTGAACCTGGCCCGGCTGCTCGACCTGCTCGACGCCACCGAGCCGCCGCGGCCGGTGCCGGCTCAGCCGCCCGGCGGAAACGGCTCGGCGGACCTGGTCGTCGAGGGCGTCTGCTTCTCCTACGGCACCGATCGCGTGTTGCACGAGGTGAACCTCGTCTTTCCCGCCGGTTCCCGGGTGGCTCTGGTCGGCGAGACCGGATCCGGCAAGACGACGCTGGCCAAGGTGATGTGCGGCCTCTACGCGCCGGACGCAGGGGTGGTCCGCCTCGGCGGGGCCGACCTCGCCGCCCTCGACGAGGGGGAGAGACGCCGCCGGCTCGTGCTGGTGCCGCAGCAGGTGCACCTGATCACCGGCACCCTCGCCGAGAACCTGGCGCTGGCGCCGGGCGGCGCCGACCCCGGGCGGGCGATCCACGAACTCGGCCTCGACGACTGGGTCGCCTCGCTGCCGGACGGGTTGCACACGCACCTCGGGCCACGCGGCGCCCACCTCTCCGCGGGGGAGCGGCAACTCGTCGGCCTGATCCGGGCCGCGCTGCTCACCCCGGACGTGGTCGTGTTGGACGAGGCCACCGCCGACCTCGACCCGGCGACGGCGCACCGCATCGAGACCGCGGTCGCCCAGCTGCACACCGACCGTACCCTAGTCGTCATCGCCCACCGGCAGGCCACGATCGAGCGTTTCCCGCGCGTCGTCCGGCTCGCCGGCGGGGTCCTCGTCGGAGCGTGATCACGTGCCTGTCCTGACCGTCGGCGACCTCGACCTGCACTACGAGCAGGCCGGGTCGGGTCCGTCCGTGGTGCTGGTGCCCGGCACCGGGGCGCGGGGGCGCACCTGGTGGCTGTACCAGGTGCCGGCCCTGGTCGCGGCCGGCTACCGGGTTCTCACCGTCGACAACCGCGGCGCGGGCAGCCCGCACACGGGGCCGCTGACGGTCGGCGCGTTGGTCAACGACCTGGCGCTGTTCGTGGAGCGGGTCGCCGGCGGGCCCTGCCGGCTGGTCGGCTCCTCGATGGGCGCGCACCTGGTGCAGGAACTCCTGCTCAGCCGCCCCGACCTGGCCGTGCAGGCGGTGTTGATGGCCTCGCGGGCCCGCCCCGACGCGCTGTCGCGGGCGCTCACCGCCGCCGAGAAGCAGTTGTACGACAGCGGGGTCACGCTGCCGCCCGGCTATGCCGCTGTGGCGCGGGCGATGCAGAACCTGTCGCCGCGCACCCTCGCCGACCCACAGCGGGCCCAGGACTGGCTGGAGATCTTCGAGCTGTCACCGGCGGGGGACGCGGGCGGCCGGGCCCAGCTCGACCTGGACTGGGACACCGACCGCCGCGACGCCTACCGGGCGATCACCACGCCGACGCTGGTGGTGTCCTTCGCCGACGACCTCGTGACGCCCGCCCCGCACGGCCGGGAGTTGGCGGACTGCATACCCCACGCCCGGTACGCCGAGATCCCCGACGCAGGTCACTACGGCTACCTGGAACAGCCCGACGCGGTCAACGACGCCGTCCTCGCCTTTTTCAAGGAGTTCCCATGAGCACGCCGGTACGCGAGATCGAACTCGTCTGGCACGATCTGGTGCCGCGCCTGCTCACGGTGGTGCGCGCCGAACGGATCACCCCGCGCATGGCGCGGATCACCCTCACCGGCGACGACCTGGACACCTTCGCATACGCCGCGCCGGAGGACCACGTCAAGGTGTTCTTCCCCGAGCCGGGCGCGGAGCTGCCGGTGATGCCGACGATCGGGCCCGAGGGCTTCGAGCCGCCCGGCCCCGGCACGCCCCAGCCGATCTTCCGGGACTACACGGTCCGCTACGTGCGCCGGGAGCAGCGGGAGATCGACATCGACTTCGCGCTGCACGGGCACGGCCCCGGGGCGTCCTGGGCCGGTGCCGCCCGGCCCGGCCAGCGGCTCGGGGTGCTGGGCCCGCGCGGCTCGTACCTGAATCCGTTGACCTTCGACTGGTATCTGGTCGCCGGGGACGAGACCGCACTGCCGGCCCTGGGCGCCTGGCTGGAACAACTGCCGGCCGGCGTGCCGGTGTACGCCTTCGCCGAGGTCGCCGACGCCGCCGAGGAGCAGGATCTGGCGATCTCCCCCGACACCGTCCTCACCTGGCTGCGCCGCGACGCCGGCCAGTCGCTCGGCGCCGCGCTGGCCGACTTCCGCGCCCCGGACGGCGCCGGCTACGTGTGGGTGGCCGGCGAGGCCACCGCGCTCAAACCGATCCGCCGGCGGCTGCGCTCGCTCGGCCTGCCCCGCGAGCACGTCGAGGTGGACGGCTACTGGAAGCGTGGCACCGTCAACCTCGACCACCATGACGTCGACGAGTGACGTGGCGCTGCGGTCCGGCCGGCGCAACCGGATCCCCGGCCTGATCGGGCTGTTCGCGCTGCTCGCGCTCGTCGGTGTCGCGGTGCTGCTCAGCCTCGGGCTGGGCGCGCAGGACGTAGCCCCGGGCGAGGTGTGGCGCGCGCTCGTCAGCCCCGACGGGTCCGACGCCTCAGCGGTGATCCGGGAACTGCGCGCCCCGCGTACCGCGCTGGGGGTGGCGGTGGGCCTCGCCCTCGGCGTGGCCGGCGCGCTGATCCAGGGCCACACCCGCAACCCGATCGCCGACCCCGGCCTGCTCGGGGTGTCGGCCGGTGCCTCGTTCGCCGTGGTCGTCGCCATCGCCGTGTTCGACGTGACGTCGTTCGGCGGCTACGTCTGGTTCGCCTTCGCCGGTGCCCTGGCGGCGAGCGTGGTCGTCTTCGCCGTGGGTTCCGGCGGCCGGCACGGTCCCACGCCGGTGACTCTTGCGCTCGCCGGGATGGCCATCGGCGCGCTGCTCGCCTCCTTCACCTCCGCCATCCTGGTCAACTCGCCGGAGACGCTGAACGTGTTCCGCTTCTGGGTCGTCGGCTCGCTGGCCGGCCGGGACCTCGACACGGCCGGGCAGGTCACCCCGTTCATCGCCGCGGGTCTGGTGCTCGCCGCGGCCAACGCGCCCGCGCTGAACGCGCTGGGCCTCGGTGAGGACGTCGCCCGGGCCCTCGGCCAGAACATCGCGCTGGCCCGGGTCGTCGGCGTTCTCGCGATCATGCTGCTCACCGGAGCCGCGACCGCCGCGTGCGGGCCGATCGGCTTCGTCGGCCTGGTCGTGCCGCACGTCGCCCGCGCCCTGACCGGTCCCGACCACCGTTGGCTGGTGCCGTTCTCCGGGCTGCTCGGGGTGGTGGCCGTGTTGCTGGCCGACGTGGCGGGGCGGCTCGTCGCCAGGCCCGCCGAGGTGCAGACCGGCATCGTGCTGGCGGTCGCCGGTGCCCCGTTCTTCATCTGGCTGGTCCGCCGGGTCAGGCTGGTCCGGTTGTGAGCCTGCTGACCAGAACCGCGGCGACGGAGCCCGCCCGGCTGCCGTTGCCCGGCCGCCGCGTCGTGCGGGTCGGTCCGGTCTCGGCGCCGGTGCCGCTGCGGGCGGTGGCCGTCGCGCTGGCCGCCTGTGTCGCGGCCGTCGCGCTGGCCCTGGTCGCCGTCTGCCAGGGCGACTTCCCCATTGCCCCGCCGACCGTGTGGGAGGTGTTCACCGGTGGTGGAACCCGCATCGAGCGTCACATCGTGCTCAACCTGCGCCTGCCCCGGGTGCTCTGCGCGCTGCTGGTCGGCGCCGCCCTCGCGGTCGCCGGGGCGCTCACTCAGACGTTTGCGCGCAATCCGCTGGCCAGCCCGGACGTGCTGGGCGTGACCAACGGCGCGGCGGCCGGGGCGGTCGCCGCGATCGTGCTCGGCGGGGTGGCCGGCTCGTACGGGGTGCCGCTGGCCGCCCTGGGCGGTGCGGCGGTCAGCGCCACCCTGATCTACCTGCTGGCCTGGCGCCGGGGGATCGACGGGTACCGGCTGGTGCTGGTCGGGCTCGGCGTCGGTGAGATCCTCGGCGGCTTCACCAACTGGGTGCTGATCCGGGCCGAGCTGGTCGACGCGACCCGCGCGAACATCTGGCTCAGCGGCTCCCTGGCCGGCCGCGACTGGGGCCATGTCCGGCCGCTCGCGACCGCGCTGGCCGTGCTGCTGCCGCTCGCGCTGGCCGCCTCGGTCGCGCTGCGGCTGTTGCAGTTCCGCGAGGACACCGCGCGCGGACTCGGACTGCGGCTGCGGAGCGCGCAGCTCGCCGTCGTCGCCGTCGCTGCCGCGCTCGCCGCCGCGGCGGTGGCCGCCGCCGGTCCGATCGAGTTCGTGGCGTTCGTCGTGCCGCAGATCGCCCTGCGACTGTGTGGTGGGAGCCGCCCGCCATTGCTCCCGTCGGCGTTGCTCGGTGCGCTTCTCGTCGTCGGAGCCGACCTGGCCGGTCAGGTAGTGATCGCGCCGAGGGAGCTGCCCGTCGGCCTGCTCACCGCGATGATCGGCACCCCCTACCTGCTGTGGCTACTGCTCCGTCGATCCAGGAGGCTCAGCGCATGAACGCCCGGCTGCGCGGCGAGGGCCTGAGCCTCGCGTACGGGGACCTGACAGTCGTCGACGGCCTCGACGTCGACATCCACGACGGCCGCGTCACCACCATCATCGGCCCCAACGGATGCGGCAAGTCCACACTGCTCAAGGCGCTCGGCCGGCTGCTGCGGCCGACCGGCGGCCAGGTGACGCTGGACGGCAACCGGATCGACCGGATGTCGACCCGGGAGGTGGCCCGGATCCTCGGCGTCCTGCCCCAGTCGCCGAGCGCTCCCGAAGGGCTGACGGTCGCCGACCTGGTGATGCGCGGACGCCACCCGCATCAGAGCTGGTTCCGCCAGTGGTCGCGGGATGACGAGGTGCTGGCCGCCGACGCGCTGCGCTGGACCGACATGTCGGAGTACGCCGACCGCCCGGTCGACGCGCTGTCCGGCGGGCAGCGGCAACGAGCCTGGATCAGCATGGCCCTCGCGCAGGGCACCGACCTGCTGCTGCTCGACGAGCCGACGACATTCCTTGACCTGGCGCATCAGATCGACGTGCTCGACCTGGTCCGGCGGCTGCACCGGGAGATGGGCCGGACCGTGGTGATGGTCCTGCACGACCTCAGTCTCGCCGCCCGCTACGCCGACGTGCTGGTCGCCATGAAGGACGGGCGGATCGTGGCGACGGGCTCGCCGGCGGAGGTGTTGACCCCGGACCTGCTGGCGGAGGTCTTCGGGCTGCGTGCCTTGGTGGTGCCGGATCCGGCGACCGGGACGCCGCTGGTCGTGCCCCTGCCGCGTGCGACCGTTCCCGGTCCGGTGCCGGCCGGCTGAGCGGGTCACCGGGGTGGGAACCTGCCACGCCCGGAGACACGAGCGCCGCCGGTCCCGGATACGGTGTCCGGCATGGGGTACCGGCCGGCGCGGCTGGACCGGCTGGCACCGGTTCATCACCCTGGCCATGCTCGCCCTGGCCGTCCTGACCATCCTCGCCGCTCAACAGCCCGATTCCGACCCGAAGATCATCGCGTTGACCGTCGCCGAGATCCGCCGACTCCTCAACGCCTTCGTCCTCGCCCTGCCGCTACCGCCAGCGCACACCCTGCACTGGTCGATCTGGCGACGAACATCCCAAGCCCGAGCACGACGATCGCACTACCAGCGCAGACAGGCGAACTGACGTTGGAGTATTAGGCAGCCGTCTGGTTGTCGACGACGGCAGCTGCCTGGGGTTGACATACGGCGTCCTGTTCCGCCAACGGTGCCGACTAGTCATGTTGTGGCAGGTCGTAGGTGGCCGCAACAACGAGGCCCGACCTGAGGAGCAGCTTACCCGTCGGGTTCCGGTCGGTCTGTCGCGTCAAAGCGCGGCACAGCCGACGTCAACTTGCACCCTGTGCGCTGTCTCGAGGCGCTAGATGTCTCACTTCCGGCAGATGGTTGCCTTCAGTAGTTGATTACGTGCATCCTGTGGGGCTGGGCGAGCCCGAGGAGGCATAGTGCCGGACCCCGTGTCCCCGACAAGTCCTACCGTCAGACGTCTGACCCAAGGTCTCGTGGCGCACCTGCTCGCGCAGGTCAAAAGCAGCGAGCGGCCGAATCGCGACGCGATCGACGAGGCCAACACCTACTGGCTTCGTAGGCCACCACAAGACAACGCGCGTTCCCGCGGACCGGTCATCATGCAGGTCGCCTACCCTCCGCCACCTGAACCACCTGTACCCCCAACGGCGCTCCGTGACCTGCTAGACGGTACGGAGTACGGCAATGCCGAAGGCCCGCCACTCCAGCTCGTGACGAACGACAGCGGCCGTCTAGCAATAGGTCCGGCAATCCCCGATTCCCTTCGGCAGGAGTACGAGGGCTGGCTCGCCGTGTGGACGAAGTGGGCCGAGCAGGAGCGCCGCGTAGGGGAGCAGCGCGCGACCTACACCTACCTGGAGCGACTTCAGCGCCTGGCACAGCAACGCGGCGATGCCGAGGAGCTTGTGCTCGGTGTCGGTCTCCTTACCTCCAGCGCCGCTGGCCGTTGGGCCATTCGACGGCACCTGCTGGTCTGGAACGCGGCCATCGTCGAGGACCCGGCGACCGACAGCCTGCAGGTCACCATGTCCCTCGACCAGCGTATGAAGATCGAGGACCAGGACTTTCTCACGTCGCAAGACGGATACCGCGCCAAACCCTTCGAATCTCCTTGGTTCGATACCGGAGCGCAGCTGCACCCCTTCTCGCCGGAGGTGGTGCGCCTACTGCAACTCTGGCGGCGCCGTTGCTGGGAACGTCCTCTTCACCTTGCTGAAGACCGGTGGGAACCTCCGCTCCTCGACGAGGCCGACACGACACGGCTGACCCTCGCCCCAGCCCTATTCCTCCGCCGCCGTGACCGCAAGGGACTGGAACGGATTTACCGCACCATCGCTTACAGCCTTGAGGACGCAGACTCTCCTACCCCTCTCGGCCTGGCGCAGCTCGTGACCCCGATCGAGGCAACGCAGCGCAGCAATTGGCTCAAGGGCGCAGGGCGGGATCGCCCGGTCACCAGCGACGATCCGCTGTTTCCTCTCGCGAGTAACCGAGAACAGCGCAGGGTGCTGGCCAAGCTCAGCGACGACACGACCGTCGTCGTGCAGGGCCCACCAGGCACGGGCAAGACACACACGATCGCCAACCTCATCTGCGCGCTGCTCGCCGACGGCCAGAGGCTGCTCATCACGAGCCAGAAGGACCAAGCGCTGCGCGTGCTCCGCGAAAAGTTACCCGAGTCGGTGAGACAACTGTGCGTACTCATGACGGGCATGCAACGGACAGGCACAGACGAACTCGACCGCAGCATCACCGCGCTGTCGGAGCTGTCATCCACGATCACCGTCGACGAACTACGTAACGACATCAACCAACTTCGGCAACAGCGCGCCAGCCTGAGTGCTCGCCTCGAGCGGACGATCCGTGATTTGGGCGTGATCCGCGAACAGGAGTACGCGACCCACGAGCCGACCGCCGCTGGCTATGGCGGCACGCTCGCGCAGATCGTCGAACAACTAAACGCCGGCCGCGATCAGCACGGCTGGATCGAACCCCTACCCACCGGCGCCTGCCCGGATGCGCCCCTGTCGAACGACCAGGCCCAACAGTTGTGGCAGCTTCTCACCTCCGCCACACCACAACGCGCCGCACGAGCCCAGCAGTTCATTCCCGACTCCGACCAGGTTCCACACGCCGCGGACGTCGCCGCCATGATCGCCACCATCGCTCACGCTGAGCGGATCCTCGGCTCCGACCACACCGCCACCGCTTGGTCACTCACCACCCTCGACGACGCCAGCCTTGCTGAAATTCAGCGCCACGTCGTGGTTTCCACCGACGCCCTGGCATCCTGCGGACTACCCGACACGATCACTGACTGGGACGCCGCAGACTGGCGACGCAGAGCCGCCGAAGCTCTCCTGACCCGTCAAAGCCCCGCCTACTGGGAGGCCCTGTTCGCCGAACTGCGAGAGGTGGAGCCCCACGTACGTGCCCTCACGGCGCTCAACGACTGCGACATCGATCTGGGCACCACACCCCTGACCGCAGCCCACCTCAGCCGCCTCTCGGGCCAGGCCAAACGCCTGCGGCGGCACCTGGTCAATGGCCGACGCCTACGCCGCTACCTGCCCCCGCGCGCCCAGCTCGACGCCACCGACCTGCTGCAAAGTTGCACGGTCGACGGCGCCCCGCCCACCACCACCTCAGAACTGACCGCGCTGTCTAACTTCCTTCAGGTTGAGACAGCCGTAACCACAGCTCTGGAAGCATGGGCCCAGGTGGGCGTTCCGACGTTCCACGGGCCGCTCCGCCGTCGAGTGGCACACCTCCACGACATCTCACACAACGCCTCGGCCCTGCGCACGCTCGCCGCAGCACGGGACACGGTAGAGCGCCTCCTACGCAGCCACGGAATCCGCTTCGCAGTCCGCAGCCCGCAAGATTGGGACCTCCTCGTCCGCATTGGCCACAACCGAACGACCGTCACCAGGGCACGGCAGGCGTCTGAGGCCATGACTGAGCTCACCCTCACGATGCAGACATGGTGCCGTAACCCAGACGTCGCCCCCGAAGCCGCCGAGCTCAGCGTCGCTCTCAGTTGCGGCGACATCGACCGTTACTCCGCCGCCCGCCGACAGCTTGATCTGGCCAGGAGCGACAAGGACTCACAACAGCGCTGCGAACAACTGCTCCAGAGTCTCTCCGCCGCCCACCCGGCACTCGCCACCCAGATCAGGGAGAACCTCGACGATCCAACCTGGGAACACCGCCTCAACGACCTCGAAGCGTCGTGGGCCTGGGCCGCAGCAGCGGCCTACCACCAGAAAAGCCGGCCGACAGACACCGAGCAGATCCACGAGCAGCGAATCAGCGATGTTGAACTAGAACTCAACCGCGTCACCGCCGAGCTAGCTGGCAAACAGGCTCTACAACACTGCCTGGAGCAAATAACGGAAGAACAGCGTCAAGCCCTTCAGTCCTACAAGACCAACATGGGCGCCTACGGCCGAGGGCAGGGAAAGAACAAGGACCGGTACCTCACCGCAGCGTTCGAGGCGATGAAGAACGCCCAGCAGGCCGTCCCCGCCTGGGTCATGCCCCTATCAGCCGTGATCGACACCGTCACGCCACAACCCAACGCTTTTGACGTCGTCATCGTCGATGAAGCCAGCCAAGCCAGCGTCGACAACCTCTTCCTCCTGTGGCTGGCACCACGAGTCATCGTCGTCGGCGACGAGAAGCAGTGTGCACCCGGCGCCAACTACCGAAACAACGACTCCGAAGCCGTCCAAGAGAGCCTCGATCGGCACCTAGCCGACATGGCAATGAACCTGCGCAACGGCTTCCTCCCCACCTCCAATCTCTACGAACTCCTAGCCACCCGATTCTCCGATGTCGTTCGACTCTCCGAACATTTCCGATGCATGCCCGAAATCATCGGATGGTCCTCAGCGCAGTTCTACGACAGCAGGCTCATCCCACTCCGCCAGTTCGGAGCCGACCGCCTCGACCCCCTCAGAGTCGTGCAGGTCGACGACGCCATGGAAGAGGGGCACCGGGCAACCCTGCGCAATCAGGTCGAAGCCAGTGCCATCATTGATCACGTCCAAAAGATCATCGACGATCCGATGTGCCGCAACAAGACCATCGGCATCATCGCGTTGCAGAGCGGCAAACAGACTCAGATCCTTGAAAAGCTGCTCTACGAACGCATCGAACCGGCCGACATACGCCACCGGCAAATTCGAGTTGGCCAACCACCCGACTTTCAAGGCGACGAACGCGACATCATCCTGCTGTCCATGGTCGTAACGAAGGCCAGAACGGCTCTCACCGGCCGCACCGAGCAGCGCCGGTACAACGTCGCCGCCAGTCGCGCCCGTGACCAACTCTGGCTGTTCACCTCGGTGCCCCCTAACAGCCTGAATCCCAACGACCTTCGCCACTCCCTGCTGACCTACATGCTCCACCCTCCCGCGACCTTCACGGTCGATCCCGAGCTCGACGACGTCAGCCCCGACACCCGCACCGAACCCTTCGCCTGCCTGCTGCAACAACGCGTCTTCCTGGAACTGCGCCGCCGCGGCTACGCCGTAATCCCGCAGTACCCCGTCGACCACCGAACCATCGATCTTGTCGTCGTCGGCGACAGCGGCCGGCTGGCCGTCGAGTGCGACACGCCGTCGCGGTTCCGACAACCCGAGCAGGTCCAGCAGGAGCTACATCGCGAGCGAGAACTACGCCGAGCCGGCTGGCAGTTCATCCGCATCCGTGACAGCGAGTACCTGCACAACCCTGCTGCCACCCTCGAACCACTCTGGCAGCGGCTACAGCAACGAGGCATCGAGCCCCGTTCACTGCCCGCAGCGCCGCGCCAACAGCCACGTTGGAGACCCACAACGCTGTCCGACGACGAAGACGACCTCTAGGAGACCCGCGTGCTCGAGAGTATCGACGACAACACCCTCGATGAGATCGCCCGAATCGCCTGCGGCGGCGAAGACTACCCCGTGTACCGACGTGGGGCTGAGCTGCCCAAGCTTCTCCAACAAGCCGGCTGGGAGAACGTCGCGCCCTACAACGGCGAACAGCGCCGAAGCTGGCTCACCAACCAGCTCCGTCAACGTCGAGACACACCCGGGGCCATCGACGCGCTCGTCTGCCGCCTTGCTGACCGACGTGAGTACGTTCATCGCAACGAGCCCTTGGCCGCCGCCGAGGTCACCGAGCTACTCAACAGCATCCTCGCCATCGAAGGCTTCGAGATCGCACACAGCCAGGGGCGGCCCGTCATCCGTCCCTACAAGCAGCCAGAGGACCAAGAGCAACAGTCACCAGACGTCATGCTCCACGTGGCCATGGCAGACATCGTCCGCGACGTCGACCTCGCGATCGTCCTCGAAAGTCGGCTCAACGAGGCACGCATCTGCGACCGCAACGGCGCCTATGCCAGCGCCATCATCATGCTCGGCAGCCTTCTGGAAGGCGTTCTCCTCGACGCCGTCAAGGCCCGCACGCCCAACACACCAAAACCTCTCGACAAGTGGACCCTGCACGAGCTGATCGAGACCGCCCACCGAGAAAAGTGGATACAAGCCGACGTCCGCGGCTTCGCTGGAAAACTCCGCGAATACCGCAACCTCGTGCATCCCAACGCCCAGGTGAAGATCGGCCACGCTCCAGACCGAGATACCCTCAGCATGTGCTGGCCCGTGATCAACGCAGCCCTGAACGACTTGGCAGCCACCGCAACCTGACACCGAGGCTGAGGCTTGCCGCTCGACATACTCGACATGCAAAAACAGATCCGTGCGCCAGCAGGCCCCAGCTCTCGTCGGCCGGGTGACCAGCCGCGGGCCTCGAACAAGGGCGGTGAACCTCGTGCCCCAGCGCTGAAGAATCCGAGGGCTACGGCTGCAGGCACGCCGGCCAGCTAAAGAACATCAAAAGTAGAAACGTTTGGCGACGGCTCGCGGCCGCCTGATTGAGCGGCCATAGGGGATAACTGCACAGTCATCTTGGTCGGTCGATGGCGGAGCGAGCCGCTGCGCAAGGCATTCTGCCCAATTATTCTGAGCTGCCATCCATGCTCACGCACGGTGATGTGGAGTTTGGGATTGAACCAACCCTGCCCGTACCGTAACCTATGAGCATGAGCACCCAGAATGGTGCACAAATGATGCGCCCAAGAGTTCAAATCCCCCCTCGGACACGAACCGAATCCCAACGGTGCGCGGCAAGATCCAATCTTGCCCGCACCGTTTGTGTTTCCGGGTCGTACGACAGGTGAAGCCCGAGGCTGCGGTAGACCTCCAGCTTGTGTTCCGGCTCGGCCCTCCGGAGCGTGCTTACCAGGTCCCCGAGTTCCTCGACGGCGGCGATGATCTGCTCCTCGCTGAACTGGCCGGGGCTGTCAGTGTTCTCTTCGACCGGCGTGTGCTGGTGTTGCTCGGCGCGTCGGCGTTCGGCCTGGGTTTCGGCGATCCAACCGGCGACGACGGCGGGGTCGGCGCCGGCCTCGAGTGCCGCCCGGTAGCGGGCCAGTTTCGCGTCGCACTCGGCGACGGTCGGTCCTTCAGTGGCGACCGGCGTCCGGTTGGCATGCCAGTGTGGGCTTGGTCGAGGAGCGTGGCGATGGTGTGCCGCCGCTGGAGTGGCGGTGGTCGACCTTGTTGGCCAGGGCGTACTCCTGCGGGAACCGGCACCGGTAGTAGGCGACGCCGTGGGAGTGCTGCCCTTGCATCTTCCTGCCGCAGATGCCGCAGTGGACCAGGCTCCTGAAGACGTAGGGGTGGCGGGATCGGTGCGTGCGTCTGGGCGCGGTGGCGGTGCGAGCTCGGCGGCCGAGCATCTCCTGGACGCGGTCGAAGTCTGCCTGCTGGATGAGGGGTTCGTGGACCAACTCGTTGGAGACGATCCACCGGTCGCGCTGATTCCATCGCATGACCGGGGTGTGGCCGAGCGCGACGTCGTCCACGTCGAGCAGCACTTCATCGGTGCGCTGCTTGTTCCAGACCTGCCGGCCGGTGTATCGGGGGTTGATCAGGATCGTCCGTACAGCGGTCTCGGACCAGGCGAGCCCGTCGCGGTGGGGGCTGCGGGCACGGTCGTACGCCGAGGGGCAGGGAATGTCGTCTCGGGTGAGCGCCTCGGCGATAGCGAAGATTCCGTATCCGGCCAGATACATGGCGAAGATGCGCCGGACGACGGGTGCGGTCTGCGGGTCGGCATTCAACCCGCGTAGGCGTTTGCCGTCGGGCGGCCTTCGCCGGGTTCGGGTGAGGCCCAAGGTCCTTGAGCGTGTAACCGTACGGTGGGCGCCCGCCCAGGAAGCGGCCCTCCAGTTGCGTCTGGGAAGCCATAGCCATGCGGACCCGCACCTTGACCCGGTTCCGCTCGCCCTTGCTCATGCCCCCGAAGACAGACATGACGAGGTCGTGCGCCTCGTTGTCGGGATCGATCACACCGCCGACCTCCGGCACCCACAACTGGACGCCGTAGTGCGTGAACAGCGGCATGGTCAGACCGAACTGGTTTCCGTAGAAGGCGCGATGCGGCTCGCCGATGACGACTGCGCTGAAGCCGCGACGCGGCGAGCAGTCCGCTGGCTTCCGGGCGACGCTGCCACGGCAAGGAGCGGCTGTGGCCCACGTCGAAGAACTCCTCGACGATCACGCCGCCCCTGGGCGTGATCAGCGTCCGGGCGAGCGAGAGTTGCCAGTGTCGGGAGGACTCCGGGTCCTGGTTGTCCTCGGTGGAGACGCGGCCGTAGAAGGCGAAGGAGAGCTTCGGGGCTTCGAAGCTCTTCGTCGCGAGGTCGTGTCTCAGGCGTTCATGGTCAACGGTCATTCTTCTCCACGAGATCTTCAACAGCATCCGAGCAGTCGCGGCGTGCCTCGACGAGAAGCCGTAGGAGGGCGCGCGCAGCGACCGGTCCGAATTCCGGCGGTTCCAGCGGCACGATCACCCGTATTCCACCCGACGGTGTCGCGTCGATGGTGCCCGGATCGCCATTGGTATTGTATTCCGGATCTGGCTGATTCTGCAATTCTGGCTGCAATTCCGGCATATGGTTTTCCTCATTGTGTCGACGATGTTCGCGCGTGGCGCATAGGGCGGGAATTCATAGCGCGGTGCTCCTTCCTGGGACGTCGAGTTCGTCGAGGGCGCAGGCGTTGTGCTCGTTCGGCAGAGATTCGAGTCCGCCTTGAGCTGCCGTCAACGCCTTCGCTGTTCTGGGGTGTTCGCGATGCTATTTATGCGGGGCTTCCCGCAGGACTGCCTTCAGGCTCCACTCGTTTGCGCGATCCGTCAGGCGGCGCAGCGCGGCCGGGATGTGGAGGAAGGCGAGTGAACGCAGCCGATCTGACGCCCTGTCAGCGGTTAGGGCCTGTGTCGAAGTCGGTGCCCAGGGCTTGAGCTGTTGGTGAGGGTCTTTGGCGTATCGGTGTTCGAGATGTAGCGAGGTCTCCGGTATCTGGTTCAGCGACCAAGCAGAACCCGATCACCTCGTGGACACCCTAGCGGTGACGAGGCGGCATGACACGCCCTCGGCTTCGGGGGGACTTGCCGCTCGCCGGGCGTCGGCCGTCAGTCGTCGGTGCCGGCGGCTGCAGGGACGCGGCCGAGGTCGCGGTTCCTGAGCCGACGGCTGTCATCGTTCACCGAGATCACCTCGGCATGGCGAGTGAGGCGGTGGGTGAGGGCGGTGTGCCTGCGGCCTGCCCCGACGGTGCGCACGGCAGCGGCGAGGGCACGGCGGGAGCCGACGAGGACGACGAGTTGCCTGGCACGGGTGATGGCGGTGTAGAGCAAGTTCCGTTGCAACATCATCCAGGCGCTGGTGGTCAGCGGGATGACCACCGCGGGGTATTCGGAGCCCTGGGACCGATGGATGGTCATGGCGTAGGCATGGGCGAGTTCGTCGAGTTCGTCGAAGTCGTAGTCGATGTCCTCGTCCTCGTCGGTTCGCACCGTGAGGGTCTGCTCCTCGGGGACGAGGTGGGTGATGATGCCGAGGGTGCCGTTGAAGACGCCGGTTTGTCCCTTGTCATAGTTGTTGCGGATCTGGGTGACCTTGTCACCGACGCGGAAGACCCGCCCACCTGCGCGCCGTTCGGGCTGTCCCTCGCGATGCGGAGTGAGTTGCCGTTGCAGCAGCGTGTTGAGGGCGGCTGCGCCAGCGGGACCGCGGTGCATGGGTGCGAGGACCTGCACGTCGCGGCATGGGTCGAGCCCGAACTTGGCGGGAATGCGGGTACAGGCGACGTCGACGGTGAGGTCTGCGGCGGCCTCGGTGTCGTCGCAGGCGAACAGGAAGAAGTCGGGCAGGCCGTGGAGGACGGGTGGGCGGCCGACGTTGATGCGATGGGCGTTGGAGACGACGCCGGACTGGGCAGCTTGGCGGAAGATCTGGCTCAGCCGCGTGCGGGGGATGGCGGGGGCGGCGAGCAGGTCGCGCAGCACTTCACCGGCGCCGACGGAGGGAAGCTGATCGACATCGCCCACGAACAGCAGGTGAGCCCCGGGCGGGACGGCTTTGACGAGCTTGTTGGCGAGGACGAGGTCGAGCATGGATGCCTCGTCGACGACGAGAAGGTCGACGTCGAGGGGATTGTCGCGGTCATAGCAGGCGTCTCCGCCTGGGCGTAGTTGCAGGAGCCGGTGGACAGTGGCGGCCGGGTGGCCCGTGAGTTCGGAGAGGCGTTTGGCCGCGCGACCGGTCGGGGCGACGAGGGTGACCTTGGCTTTCTTAGCGACGGCGAGTTCGACGATCGAACGGACGGTGAAGCTCTTGCCGCAGCCGGGGCCGCCGGTGAGCACCGATACCTTGGAGATGAGGGCGAGGCGGACAGCCTGTTCCTGTTCGGGGGCGAGGTCCGCGCCGGTGCGCGCCTTCAGCCAGCTCATGGCCCTGTCCCAGGCGACGTCGGTGAAGTGGGCAAGCCTGTCGGCTCGGTCACCGAGCAGGCGCAGGAGCGCGGCGGCGAGGGACTGTTCGGCACGGTGGAACGGCACCAGATAAACGGCCTCCACCGGGTCCCCGTCGACGCCGGGCAGGACCTCACGGATGACGCCCTCGTCGGCTACGAGCTCGTCGAGGCAACGGGCGACAAGTTCCGCGGGCACGTCGAGGATCTTCGTGGCGTCGGCGACCAGTGCCAGTTTGGGGAGGTAGCAGTGACCTGAGTCGGTGGCCTCGGACAGGGTGTATTGAAGGCCGGCCATGACCCGCTGCGGGCTGTCGTGCGGGATCCCGACCGCGCGCGCGATCGTGTCGGCGGTCTTGAACCCGATGCCCCAGACATCCGCAGCCAGCCGGTACGGCTCCTTCGACACGACGTCGACGGAAGCGTCGCCGTACTGCTTGTAGATCCGCACGGCTAGTGAGGTCGATACGCCGACGCCCTGGAGGAAGACCATCACCTCTTTGATGGCCTTCTGCTCCTCCCACGCCGCGGTGATCTTAGCCGTGCGCTTCGGTCCGAGTCCGGGTACCTCGACCAGGCGGGCGGGTGCTCCTTCGATGACTTGCAGGGTGTCCAGACCGAAGTGGGCGACGATCCGCTCGGCGAACACCGGCCCGATGCCCTTCACCAGGCCGGAGCCGAGGTAGCGCTGGATGCCCTGGATCGTGGCCGGTAACACCGTCGTGTAGGAGTCGACCTCGAACTGACGACCGTACTTCGGGTGTGACGACCACCGGCCGTGTAGCCGGAGCGTCTCTCCGGGCTGTGCGCCCAACAGCGCGCCGACCACCGTCAGCAGATCGGAGCCGCACTCTGTGGCGACGCGGGCGACGGTGTAGCCGGTCTCCTCGTTGACGTAAGTGAGCCGTTCGAGGACCGCGTTCAGCGTGGCGAACGCGGGACGGGTCGTAGTGGTCACGCGTCCGATCCTGCCGTCCACGGCCACCACTGTGCCAGCCCGGCAGCCCTCACTGCGCCGTAGGTCTTCAGCCCAACGTGATCAGACCACGTTCTTCCGGGCCTTGTCGCGTGCCTGGGCCACCTTCGGCATGTGAGAGCGCCGCAGCCAGGATTCGGCTTCGCAGTTGCTGCAGGTGCGAACCGAGCCGATCCGGGTGTGGGTCTCCTCGCCCTGTCGGCATTGAATCTCGTGCGTCTCCGCCAGCGGTTGCCCGCAGCTCGCGCACTGGTCGACGCTGGTGCTGGTGGCGGTGTAGGCGACCTCGTTGGTGGTGTAGCGGACGGTCGCATACGCCTTGTCGTCATCGTCGATTTTCAGCTTCGGATTGCGCGGGGCTCCGGCGTAGGGACCCGTGTCCGCGTGGGAGACCGCGCTGGCGATGCCGCCGAAGGCTTTGAAGTGTCGACGGAACCATCCCATGAGCGAGGACCGCCGCTCTTCCAGCCACTCGTCGTCGGCCTCGGCGCGCCACTGTTGATCCGGCATGTCGTCCTCTTTGGTGTCGTAGCTGGATGGGACCTAGCCTTGCGCGTCTGCGTATACCTCGCCGCCTCCGCGGCTGATCATGCGGAGCGGACGAACGGCCCGATCATGTGCCGCGTCCCTCGGCGTCAGGGAAGACGGTGGTGAGGAAAGTCTTGGTGATGCCTGCCATGTCGATCGCCGGGTCGATGGCCCATCTCAGGGTGAGACCTCCGCCCAGCGCGCCGAGCGCCATTACCAACTGGGACAGCGGTATGGCGGGACGGATGTGCAAGCGGCCGCAGTGGCGGGAAACGATCTCGACGATCTGCTCGTCGAGGCGTCGCTGCAGGGTCGCCAGCGCGGCAGCGTGTTTGGGCTGGGTCGTGGTCACGGCGGCCAGGTATTCCGCGGACGCGATGGCCCAGCGGGCGGCCTGCGGATCCGAGACCGTTCCACCCGGGTCCAGCGCAGAAATCAGTTCGTCACGGTTGCCGGCCTGCGTGAGGGCGTCCTGCAACTGCGTGAGATACGACTCGACCTGAATGTTTATGAGGGCGTGCCACAGGCCCTCCTTGCCATCGAAGTGCTTGTACAGGGCACCTCTTGTGTAGCCGGCCTCGGACGAGATCTCTTCCACCGTGGCGGCGAGGAAACCGCGCCGAAGGAACACTTCACGGCTGGCCTCTAGGAGCCGCTGGTGTGTCACCGACTGCTGTTGCGCCCTTGTCAGCCTCGGCAAAATGATTCACCCGCTCGGTAAACGATACGTTTCCAGATACACCATGATACCACGCCTCGTTCAGGGCGGACCGGCCGTCGGTACGCCCCGGCCGGATGATGATCGATGGTTGCCTAGCCGGTGTTCCGTACTCGAGGCCGGGCTCGATGTGCCAGCTCGGGCTGGCCCTGGCCGAGGCGGCCGGCATCAGAACGGCATGTGTGGCTGGTCGGTGCGGACGGTCAGCCACTGCCACTGGGTGAACTCCTCCAGGCTGTGCTCGGCCCCGTACCTGGTCCCGTTGCCGGACGCGCCTCGCCCGCCGAACGGCACGAAGGCGTTGTCGTTGATCGTCTGGTCGTTGATGTGGGCTATCCCGGTACGAAGGCGGGACGCCAACGCCAGCCCTCGGGCCGCGTCTGCTGCGCGGATGGCCGCAGTGAGACCACTCGACGCTGCTTGCCACCCGTGCGGCCTCTAAAGCGCTTTGCCGGACCGTCACCGGACCGGCCGGCGGCTTGAGCAGCCCGGTTGTCGTCCACTGCGGGCGCCTCGGCGCGGACGCGTCGTCTGGCGCGCTGCTCGCCAGCGCCAGCTGCATGCGCCAACGAGCGAGGCGAGCGGTCGGTGGCTGCGGGCCAGGCGTCGCGCACCCCCTTAAGCCCGGGCCGGTCACCCCCGACACCGCTGGCCTCCGAGGGACGGTTCGCTCCCGGCTCGGACGGTCCGAGGTCGGGTCCCGCACCCGGCGGAGAGCCGCTCGGTCCTGCGTCCCGGTGGGCTCTTGATTCATGTCATCGGAGCCCACAGGCTGCCCTGGGGACCGCCATGACTGCCTAGTGTTCTGTCTCAGTTTTGACTAGCCGCTTCTTGGAGGGCGACTCGTCCACGTCGGACCTTGGCCAGGATCGATTCGGCGGTGGCGGTCCAGACGAAGGGTTTCGGGTCGTCGTTGTGTACGCGCAGGTATTCCTCGATCGCGGTGACGAGGTCGTCGACGCTGCGGAACACGCCACGGCGGATCATCTTGTCGGTCAGTTCGGCGAACCAGCGCTCGACCATGTTCAGCCAGGACGAGCTGGTCGGGGTGAAGTGCAGGTGGAAGCGGGGATGCTTG
>NZ_KB895862.1:0-51193 GCF_000374985.1 Micromonospora sp. CNB394
GCCGCCCGCGTTGCCCGAGGTGTTGGTCACCAGGTTGGGCAGCGAGTCGATTTCGATGATGTTGATGATGCGCAGGTTCCGGTACTTCGCGTCGCCCTGGATCGCGGCGATCGGGTCGATGTACTCGGCCTTGTACTTGGGCAGCTCGTTCGGGCCCAGCTCACCGTTGGAGGCGAGCGCCGCACAGTCCCGGCCGGGCAGGTTGTAGATGACGAACTGGATGTAACCGGCACCCTGAGCGAGCGCCTCATCCAGGTGGTCCCGCACGCCCATCGCACCGTTGGAGCTGCTGTCCGGGGTGCCGTTGATGGCGGCGATCCGGTCCAGCCAGACCGCGGTCGGGTTGTTCGACACCCGGTTACCGCCGGCCACCGACTCGGCCTTGGCCTTCCACTCGGGGTTCACGTACCCCTTCACCCCGACGTACGGGTTGTCGACCTTCTGCCCCGGCGGCGGGGTGGTCGGCGGCGTCGAGGTAGGCGGGGTCGACGTGGGCGGCGTGCTCGTCGGCGGGGTGCTGGTCGGCGGGGTGCTCGTGGGCGGCGTGCTCGTGGGCGGCGTGCCGCCGTTGCACACGGTGCCGTTGAGCGTGAACTGGGTCGGCTTGGGGTTGCTGCCGCTCCAGGAGCCGTTGAAGCCGAGGCTCAGCGTGGCACCGCTGGCGACGGAGCCGTTCCACGACTCGTTCTGCGCGGTGACGTTCTGGCCGTTCTGCGACCAACGCGCGGACCAGCCGTTCACCACCCGCTGTGAGCTGTTCGGGAAGGTGAAGCCGAGGTTCCACGAGCTGAGCGCGTCACCGATGTTCCTGATGGTCACGCTGCCGGTGAATCCACCGGGCCAGTCGCTGGTCGTGTAGGTCACGCTGCACTGGGTGGCGGCCTGCGCCGCGGTGACCGGGAGGGTCACCAGTCCACCGGCTACCAGGACGCCGGCGCCGGTGAGCGCAAGCGTCCGGTTCCGGCCGGACAGCCTTCTCCACAGATTCATGCCACTGATCTCCTTGGGCGAGACCGGATCCGCGTACGGCCCGGCGCACATGGCGGCGGTGGTCGTCCTGCGGGAACGACCGTGCACGCCACGGGTTTTTTCGGGGACGCCCGACCCGGACGGGCGTTGTGGGGTGGTGGTGCCAACCGGTCCGCAGGACCGGCCGATGGAGCGGGACGTCGGCCGGTGGTGCCGGCTGCCCTCGACGTCTGAGCTCGCGGTGTGGCTCCCCGAACCGCGTGCAGCGATTCTTACATGGGAGCGCTTCCATGGCAATGGCTCGATAGCTTGACGCTCACCCCACCCCCGCGCCTCGTCGGCATCGACGGCGAAGCCGCGCGATCAGGGCCCAACGGGACGGGCAGGGTCAGATCCGCCAGCGCCGCACGAGCGGAACCGGCGTCCCGGCGGAGGCGAAGGGAGGCGGATCGGTGCGCAGCGTCGGGTAGGACGCGGACCAGCCGCAACATCAGCAAATCCCTAAAAGCGAATCTTTCCCCGAATAAGTCGCGAAAAGGTCTAACGTCGGCCTTAGCTCGACTGACGTCGGGCTCAGGACGAACAGGGATGGAGACGCTGGTCATGGCTAAGAAGATGCTCGGGAAGGTGGTCGCGGGCGCCGCCCTCGGCGGCGCCGGCCTTCTCGTGTTCACCCCGGGGATGGCCTACGCGGGCGGGCACGACGAGGGCAAGGTCGTCGCCAAGCCGCACGTGGTGAAGGCGGGGGACACCGTCGAGCTGCTCGCGATCTGCTCCGAGCCGCAGAAGCACGCCACCGTCTGGTCGAAGGTGACCGGCAAGGTCGACCTGCACCCGGCTCGCGACGGCGAGCACGGCGACCGGACCGACCGCGGCGGCGACCACGGCAAGGGCCCGGACGGCAAGGGCCCCGACGGCAAGGACGACCACGGCAAGGGCCCCGACGGCAAGGGCCCCGACGGCAAGGGCCCCGACGGCAAGGGCCCCGACGGCAAGGACGACCACGGCAAGGGTCCCGACGGTCGCGGCGAGCCGGGCGGCGACGGGCACGGCCCGGACGGCAACGGGCCGGGTGGCAACGGGCCGGGTGGCGACGGCATGCCGCAGCCTCCGGCGAACCAGCCCCAGCCGCCCGCCGGTCAGCCGGGGGGACAGCCGCAGCCGGGCGGCGCGGGCGGCGGCACGGCCGTCGACCCGGGCGACTGGCAGGGGCACGACGAGTACGGCCAGGACGCCGAGCCGGGCTGGGAGAAGGAGCAGCGGGGCACGCCGGACTGGACCAGGGACGCGCACGGCTCCGACGGCAAGGGCCGGTACGGCAAGGACGCGAAGGACGAACACGGCAAGGACGCCAAGGGCGAGCACGGCAAGGACGACTGGCAGGCGAGCGGAGGCGCCTGGCCGGACGACAAGGGCGGCTACGGCAAGGACGCCGAGCACGACTACGGCAATGACGGCTGGGAGCACGGGAAGGACTTCGTCTACTACGGCGAGGCCACCGTCTCGCACGACGCCCGGCCGGGCCGGTACGAGCTGCGGGGCACCTGCGGTGAGGGCGAGCTGGTGGTCCTGCCGCGCGGTGGGGTCGACGGCGGCGACGGTGGCATGACGAGCACCGGCGTGGACCGCAACCTCGCCACCGGCGGCGCGGGCATGATCGGCGCCGCGGCGCTGGGCGGCCTGGTGCTGCTGCGCCGGCGGCGGGCCGGTGGCCTGGTCTGACCGGACGACGACCCGGGCCGGCGGCCGTCACGGAAGTCCGTGGCGTGCCGCCGGCACCGCCGTCGTCGTCCTGCTCGCCATGGCCGGGGCCGGTCTGATCGGCGCTTCCGTCCGGACCGTCCCGCCGCCGTCACCGCCGCAGCCGATCTCGCAGGCCGCTCCCGTCACCACCGGACCGCGAGCCGACCCGGCCGGGATCGCCACCGACCCGGACACCGAAGGGCCGGACGCCGCGGGCCGGCCGGCTGCGGAGGCCGCCGGGGGCGGCAACGGCCCGGCGACGCCGGACCCGCCGGCCGGGTCCGTCACCCCGGGAGCCCTGGGCACGACGGGCACCCCGGGCGCGGCGGGCGCCACCGGCCCCGCCCCGGCCCCGCTCCCCCGATCGGCGCCGGCCACCATCTCGATCCCCCGCATCGGGGTGCAGGCGCCGATCATGTCGCTCGGCACGAACCCGGACGGCACGGTCCAGGTGCCCCCGCTGGACCAGGCCATGAAGGCCGGCTGGTACTCCCCCGGCGCCAGCCCGGGCGAGGCCGGTAACGCGGTGATCGTGGGTCACGTCGACTCCGCCCAGCTCGGCCCGGCGGTGTTCTTCAACCTCGGCGCGCTGGTGCCCGGCGACACGATCGTGGTCACCCGGCAGGACGGCTCGTCCGCCACGTTCACGGTGCGGGAGGTCGGGTCGTACCCGAAGACCGCCTTTCCCGCCGCGCAGGTCTACGGCCCGTCGGCCGTGCCCGCCCTGCGCGTCGTGACCTGCGGCGGGGTGTTCGACCGGACGGCCGGCAGCTACTTGGACAACATCGTCGTCTACGCCCCGATGACGAGCTGAGGGCCTACACGGCAGTGGCCCGGTGGTCGGTCCCCGACCACCGGGCCACGCACGCATCAGCGGTCAGGCCGCCGCCGAGGTCCGGACCAGGGTACGGATCTGGCGCAGCAGCACCGACAGCGCGGCCAGGTCGGCGCGGGACTCGTCGAACTCCCCCATCGCCCGGTGCGCCCGGTGGATCGAGGTGGCGTTCGCCTGCTCCCACTCCTGCACCCGCTCCACCGGTGGCACGTCCTCGGGCGTGGACCCGAGCACCTCCGCGGTGAGCGCGGCGAGCGCGGCGTACAGGTCGTAGCGCAGCGCCATCCGGGCCAGGGTCTGCCACCGGTCCTCGCGGGGCAGCAGGGAGATCTTCGACAACAGCGCGTCGACCCGGAACCGGTCGGAGAGCACGAAGTAGACCGAGGCCACCTCGCTCACGTCCCGCCCGGTGCCCTGCGCCGTCTCGACGATGTCCAGCAGGCCGAAGCTGTACATCAGGCGGGTCGCCTGCTCGGCCAGGTCACGCGGCAGCCCGCGGCCGACCAGCGACTCGATGTGCGCCGCGATGGCCTCCCGCTCGGTGCCCCAGAACCGGTGCTCCAGGTCCGGCAGGAGCCGGGCCACACCGTCACGCAGGCGGGAGATCTCCGCCGGCACGTCGATCGGCGACCGCCGGTTGGTGACCAGCCAGCGCACCGCGCGGTCGAGCAGCCGCCGGGTGTCCAGATAGACGGCGGTCTGCAACTCGGGCGAGACCTTGTTGTCAAGCGCCTCGACCGCGTCCCACAGGTCGCGCAGGCCGAACACCTCGCGGACCACCGCGTACGCCCGGAGCACGTCGGCCGCGGACGCCGCAGTCTCCTCGACCACCCGGAAGACGAACGAGATGCCGCCCCGGTTGATCGCCTCGTTGACCAGGACGGTCGTGACGATGTCCCGGCGCAGGCGGTGCCGGCCCATCCGCTCGGCGAAGCGCTGACGCAGCGGCGTCGGGAAGTAGTTGACCAGGACCTCGGTCGTCCACTCCTCGTCCGCCAGGCCCTCGCCGACGATCTCGCGCTCCAGCACGATCTTGACGTACGCGAGCAGCACCGCGAACTCCGGCGCGGTCAGCCCGCTCTCGGTGCGGACCGCCAGTTCCTCGTCCGAGGGCAGCGCCTCCAGCGCCCGGTCCAGCGCACCGGACCGCTCCAACTCGTTGATCATCCGCCGGTGCACCGGCAGCAGCGAGGCGGCCTGTGCCTGGGCGTTGTTGAGCGCCCGAGCCTGGTCGTAGTTGTCCCGCAGCACCAGATCGGCGACCTCGTCGGTCATCTGGGCCAGCAGCTCGTCGCGCTCCGGCCGGTCCAGCTCACCGTCGGCCACCGCCGTGTTGAGCAGGATCTTGATGTTGACCTCGTGGTCGGAGCAGTCCACACCGGCCGCGTTGTCGATGAAGTCGGTGTAGATGCGGCCGCCGGTCGAGGCGTACTCGATCCGGCCCTGCTGGGTGAAGCCCAGGTTGCCGCCCTCGCCGACCACCCGGCAGCGCAGGCCCTTGCCGTCCACCCGGATGGCGTCGTTGGACTTGTCCCCCACGTCGGCACTGGTCTGGCTGGACGCCTTGACGTAGGTGCCGATGCCGCCGTTCCAGAACAGGTCGACCGGCGCGGTGAGGATCGCCTTCATCAGCTCCGGCGGGCTGAGCTGCGTGACGTCCTCGTCGAGGCCGAGCACCGCGCGGACCTGCGGCGAGACCGGCACCGACTTCGCGGTACGCGGGTAGATCCCGCCGCCTTCGGAGATCAGCTCGCGGTCGTAGTCCTCCCAGGACGAGCGGGGCATGTCGAACAGCCGCCTGCGTTCGGCGAAGGACCGGGCCGAGTCCGGATCCGGGTCCAGGAAGATGTGCCGGTGGTCGAACGCGGCCACCAGGCGGATGTGCTGCGACAGCAGCATCCCGTTGCCGAACACGTCGCCGG
Source organism: Micromonospora sp. CNB394 (assembly GCF_000374985.1). Classification (NCBI taxonomy): domain Bacteria; kingdom Bacillati; phylum Actinomycetota; class Actinomycetes; order Micromonosporales; family Micromonosporaceae; genus Micromonospora; species Micromonospora sp. CNB394. Next base: position 5,470 of record NZ_KB895862.1, read on the forward strand.
ACATGTCACCGACACCGACCACCGTGAAGTCCTGCGTCTGGGTGTCGTGCCCCAGCTCCCGGAAGTGCCGCTTGACGGACTCCCAGGCGCCACGGGCGGTGATGCCCATCTTCTTGTGGTCGTAGCCGGCCGAGCCGCCGGAGGCGAACGCGTCGCCCAGCCAGAAGCTGTGCGCCTCGGAGATCTCGTTGGCGATGTCGGAGAACGTCGCGGTGCCCTTGTCGGCGGCCACCACCAGGTACGGGTCGTCGCCGTCGTGCCGGACCACGTCCTCGGGCGGCACGATCTCGCCGCTGACGATGTTGTCGGTGACGTCGAGCAGCGCGGAGATGAACTCCTTGTAGCAGATGACCGCCTCGTCCCGGTCGCCCGGCTTCTGCTTGAGCACGAAGCCGCCCTTGGCGCCGACCGGCACGATCACCGCGTTCTTCACCATCTGCGCCTTGACCAGGCCGAGGACCTCGGTCCGGAAGTCCTCGCGCCGGTCGGACCAGCGCAGGCCGCCGCGGGCCACCGGCCCGTAGCGCAGGTGTACGCCCTCGAACCGGGGCGAGTAGACGAAGATCTCGAACTTGGGTCGCGGGGCCGGCAGGTCCGGGATGGCCTGCGGGTCCAGCTTGAACGCCACGTACGCCTTCGGCCGCCCACCCACCGGCTTCTGGTAGAAGCTGGTGCGCAGCGTGGCCTGGATCAACGTCAGGTACGACCGCAGGATGCGGTCCTGGTCGAGGCTGGCCACCTCGTCCAGGGCCTCGGCGATCGCGTCGACCAGCTCACCGCTGCGCTGCCGGCGCTCGTCGAGCGTGGTCGCGCCCGGGGCGAACCGGGTCTCGAACAGTTTCACCAGCAGTCCGGCGATCTGCGGGTACGCGATGAACGTCTGCTCCATGTACTCCTGGGAGAACACGGTGCCGGCCTGGCGCAGGTACTTCGCGTACGCGCGCAGCACGACGACCTGCCGCCAGGTGAGCCCGGCCCGGAGCACCAGCTCGTTGAAGCCGTCCACCTCGGCCTCGCCCCGCCAGGCGGCGGCGAAGGCGTTCTCCACGTGCGGGCGCACCTCGGCCAGGTCCTGGTGCCGCTCGGGCAGCTCCAGACCGAAGTCGTAGAGCCAGATCCGGCCGTCGACGCGCTCCACCTCGTACGGGTGCTCGTCGACCACCTTCACGCCGAGGGAGTGCAGCACCGGCAGCACGGCGGAGAGCATCATCGGCTCGCCGTACCGGTAGACCTTGAACCGCACGTCCATCGCCTCGTCGGCGGCGCGGGCGGCGTACGGACGCGGCGGCGCCTGCTTGCGGAACAGGTGCATCTCCAGCTGGCCGGGCTCCTCCAGCAGCTCCAGCTTCGCCAGGTCCTTCATCGCCTCGTACGGCGTGTGCCCGTCCTTGTAGCCCTCCGGGAACGCGTCGGCGTACCTGGCGAACAGGTGCTTGGCCTGCTCGTCGCCGAGCTTGCGTTCCAGCACCAGCCGGTAGTCGTCGTCCCAGAGCCGGGTCGCGTCGGCCAGCTCCTCGGCGAGCAGATCGGCGTCGATGTCGCCGGGCGGGTTGTTCGGGTCGGTACGCACGATGAAGTGCACCCGGGCCAGCATCGACTCGGTCACCCGCGTGGTGTAGTCGACGCCGACGCCGTTCAGCTCGCGCAGCAGGATGTCCTGCATGCGCAGCCGGTTCTGCGTGGTGAAGCGGTCCCGCGGCAGGTAGATCAGGCAGGAGATGAACCGCCCGTACGCGTCGCGGCGCAGGAACACCCGCAGTTGCCGGCGGCCCGCCATCCGCAGCACGCCGATCACCGCGTGGTACAGGTCGTCGGTCTTGATCTGGAACAGCTCGTCGCGCGGGTAGGTCTCCAGGATCTGCAACAGGTCCTTGCCGGAGTGGCTGCGCAGGCTCAGGCCCGAGCGGTCGAGCACCTCGGCGACCTTGCGCCGGACCACCGGCAGCTCCTGGACGCTGGTCCGGTACGCGGCGGTGGAGAACAGGCCCAGGAAACGCCGCTCCCCGACCACCTCGCCGGCCTCGTTGAAAATCTTGAAGCCGATGTAGTCGAGGTACGCCGAGCGGTGCACAGTGGCACGCGAGTTGGCCTTGGTGATGATGAGCAGGCGCTTCTCCAGCACCTTCTCGTGCGCCTCGGGCGTCATCGAGTTCAGCGACCGGGCCTCCGGCGAGTCGGAGCGCAGGATGCCCAGCCCGGTGCCGAGCACCGCCTCCAGGGCCTGCCCGCCGCGCGCGCCGTCGGTGTCGACCAGGCGGTACTCCCGGTAGCCGAGGAACGTGAAGTGGTCGTGCGCCAGCCAGCGCAGCAGCTCCACCGAGTCGGTGATGTCCTTCTCCGGCACCGGCGGGCGGTTGTCCGACGTCCGGGCGGCGGCCAGCTCGTCGGCGAGCGCGAGGGCCCGCTGCCGCATCTTCGGCCAGTCCTCGACCGCCTCGCGCACGTCGGTGAGCACCCGCTGCAACTCGCGCCGCAGCGTCTCCCGTTCGGCCGGGTCGCGGACCGGGTCGATCTCGATCCGCATCCAGCTCTCGACCAGGTCACCGGCGATGGCGTCGTCCGGTTCCACGTCCGCCGAGACCTCGGTGAGCCGGCCCAGCGGCTCACGCCGCACCACGACCAGCGGGTGCACCAGCAGGTGCACGTCGAGGTGGCGGGAGTTCAGCAGGGCGGTCACGGAGTCGACCAGGAACGGCATGTCGTCGGTGACGATCTCGACGACCGTGTGGTGCTGTTCGGCGTCCGGCTCGTGGATGCGGAGCTTCAGCTCGCCCGGAACGCGCTGCTGGGCCAGGTCCCGGTGGGCCCGCGCCGCCTCCAGCATCTCCTCGGCGGTGAAGCCGATCAGCTCCTCGTCCGGCGCGAACCGCCAGAAGCGGTCCACGAGTGTGGCCGCGTCGTGGTCGTCGCCGGCGAGCGCGACCGCCTGGGCGACCAGCCGCTCCGCGTTGGGAACTGGCTCGTCCAGCTCGGCGTCCTCCGACTCGTCGGCCAGTGCCTGCGCGGGCAGGCCCAGGTCGTAGAGGGTGTCGATGCTGGAACCGGTCATCCCGGTCACCCCTGTGTCGAGACGGCTGAAACCGTCTCCGTCGGTCGCCGAATCGAAGCTGTCGTCGTCGTCCCGGCCGGTGTCAGCCGGCCGGAGGTCGGGTCCCGGTTTGATCGCCGGACGCCGGTCCATCGGTGCCACTCCCCTCGACCCACCGCGTTGTGGGTCACTCTGCCGCCCAGCCTAGGCCCTACCGCGTGGTACCTCCCGCGGCGGACCACTGGCCGGACGTCCGGATCGGGACTCTGTCCTTTCACCCGTTGCGGGCCCGTGGTCAACCGATCGCGGAGTACCCCGACTGGCGATGTTCATCACACTGTCACACGCCGCTTCTGGCGCTGCCGGAGGCCGTGGCGGGGCGATGGGGAACGCCGGACCGTACTAGCGTGCAGGGCAGTTGAGCACCGGAGGGACTGCTTCATGCCCGTGTCGTACCCCGTCCGCCCCCGCCGTCACACCCGTCACCGCGCCCTCCCGGCGCTGGTCGCCGTCCTGGTCGCGGCCGGCGCGCTGACCGGATGCTCCGGGGACGACGGCCCCGAGACGGCCGTCGAGGCGTTCCTCGGCGGCTGGCGCACCGGCGAGCTGCGGGAGGTCGGCTTCGTCGAGCCGACCGGCGGGCGGGTGCCCGCGGGCGAGGTGACCAAGCAGATCCAGGCGCTCGCCGGCGCGCTCGCGGCCAACCCGCCGGAGCTGGCGCGCACCGGCGACATCACCACAAAGGGGGACGTCGCCACCGCCCGCGTCAAGGTGAGCTGGGCGCTGCCCGGCGGCGGCACCTGGGACTACGAGAATCCGGTACGCCTCAAGCGCGGCGGCGACGACCACTGGCAGGTGATCTGGGAGCCGTCGGTGGTGCACGAGAAGCTGGAGGGCGGTGACCGGATCGCGCTGCGGCGGGAGCCGGCGCAGCGCGCCGGTGTGCTGGACGCGGCCGGTCAGCCGATCGTCGCGCCGCGCCCGGTGGTCCGGGTGCAGGTCGTCCCCGGCGAGGTCGACGACGTCCCCGGCCTGGTCCGGAAGCTGGACGCCGCGTTCCGGGCGATCCGGCCCGCGCTCACCCCGCCGGTCGACCTGGGCGACCTCCCGAAGCGGATGCAGGAGGCGAAGCCGGACGGGCGCGTCGAGGTGGTGACGTTGCGCGACGAGGCGTACCGGCAGATCAAGCCGCGCATCTACGAACTGTCCGGCACCCGGTTCGTCTCCGAGCAGCTCATGCTGGCGCCGACCCGCGAGTTCGCCCGCGCGCTGCTCGGCTCGGTCGACCAGGCCACCGCCGACGACCTCCAGGCCCACCCCGAGCGGTACGCGCGCGGCGACCTGGTCGGCCACGGCGGCCTCCAGGGCCGGTACGACGAGCGGCTGCGCGGCGTCCCCGGCGTCACCGTGATCACCGAGCGGACCACCCCGGACGGCAAGGTGGAGCCGACCGGCACGGAACTGTTCCGCGCCGACCCGAAGCCCGGGCAGCCGGTGAAGACCACAATCGACGTGGCCACCCAGAACGCCGCCGACGCCGCGTTGCGCGGACAGGCCCGCCGCTCCGCCCTGGTCGCCGTGCGGATCAGCGACGGCGCGGTGCTGGCCGCCGCGAACGGCCCGGGCGCGGCGGGCGAGAACCTCGCCTTCACCGCCCAGGTGCCGCCCGGCTCGACGTTCAAGATGGTCAGCGCGCTCGGCCTGCTCGACCGGGGCGCGGTGACTCCGCAGGCGACTGTGGACTGCCCGAAGACGTCGACCGTCGAGGGCCGGGTCTTCAAGAACTCGGACAACTTCGAGCTGGGCCCAGTGCCGTTCGCCACCGACTTCGCCAAGTCGTGCAACACCGCGTTCACCGCGCTGGCACCCAAGCTCGGCCCTGACGGGCTGGCGCAGGCGGGCCGTACGCTCGGCCTGGAGGCCGCGTGGGATCTCGGCACCGACGCGTTCACCGGCAAGATCTCCGCCAACGGCTCGGCCACCGAGCAGGCCGCCGCCGCGATCGGCCAGGGCACCACACTGGTGAGCCCGCTGGCGATGGCGAGCGCCACGGCGGCGGTGGCCCGGGGCAGGTTCGAGCAGCCCGAGCTGCTGCTCGACCCGGCGCCGGCCAAGCCCGCGCCGGCCGGCGAGGCGCTCAAGCCGGAGTCGGTGACGGCGCTGAAGTCGATGATGCGCGGGGTGGTCACAGCGGGCAGCGGCAGTGCGCTGGCGGACGTGCCGGGCGAGCCGGTGCACGGCAAGACCGGCACCGCGGAGTACGACAACAACCCGGCGCACACGCACGCCTGGTTCGTCGGCTGGCAGGGCGACGTGGCCTTCGCCGTCTTCGTGGAGCAGGGCGGGGCGGGTTCGAAGGTCGCGGCGCCGATCGCCGAGGAGTTCCTGCGCGGCCTGGCCGCGAGCTGAGGCGTACCGGTCAGGCGATGTCGATGCCGGAGCGGGCCGGGTCCGGCTCGTCTCCGGTGGCGGCGCGGCGCAGCAGGCCCGGCCCGAGCGAGTCGTCACCGAGGTCGTCGTCGGCGGTCGGGTCGGGGCCGATCGGCTCGACCGCGACCGCCGGCGCCGGCACGGCCGCCGGGGCGGGCAGCGGCTCGGGCAGCGGCTCGGGCTCGGGCCGGCTGTCGGCGGCGCGGGGCGCCGGTGCGACCGGTCCGGCCGGCAGCAGCCGGGGCGGCACGGCGCCCGGCGCGGCAACCGGGGCGAGCCCGGCCACCACGGTGTTGACGATCTCGGCCGCGTACGCCCCGTCCGGGTCGTAGTCGGGGTCGAAGACGGTCAGCTCGACGCCGAGGCAGTGCGGGGTGTCGACCAGCCCGGCGAGCAGGATCTCCAGCTCGGCGAAGGCGATGCCGCCCGGGTCGGGCGCGTCCACGGCGGGCATCACCGCCGGGTCGAGCACGTCCACGTCGATGTGCACCCAGTAGCCGGCGCAGTCGACGAGTTGTTCGTGCGCCCACTGGGCGGTACGGGCCGCGCCCTCGGCGCGCAGCGCCGGCACCGGCCGGGTGGTGATGCCGGCGGCCTGGAGGTCGAGCCGGTACTCGTCCTGCGCGCGGATGCCGAGCACCACCACGTCGATGTCCCGGAAGTACGGCCGGCGGCCCTCGATCGCGGCCAGGTCGGGCTGTCCCCGGCCGGTGACCAGGGCGAGATCCTCCCCGGCGGCGGCGCCGACGTACGAGGCGTTGCCGGGGTGCCGGAAGTCGGAGTGGCCGTCGACGAAGACCAGCCCGATCCGCCCGCCGACCGCCTCGCCGAGGCGGTGCATGGCCAGCGCCGAGCCGAGCAGCACCGAGCAGTCACCGCCGAGCACCAGCGGGAACTCACCCCGGTCGATGATCGCGCCGATCCGGTCGGCGAGCGCCGCCGAGTACGCGGAGATCTCCGGCGCGTGGCAGACGCCGTCGCCGGGCCGCCAGTCTCCCGGGTCGTACCGGGGCGGGGTGAGGCAGCCGGCGTCGCGGGCCCGCAGCCGGGCGAGCAGGCCGTGGTCGCGCAGCGCACCCGGCGCCTTGGCGCACCCGGGGACCGAGCTGACGGTGGGCGGGCGCAGTCCGAGGTTCGTCGGCGCGTCGAGGACGGCGATCCGGCGCATATGGGCTCCCGTCCTCGGCGGTCGGGCGGGCCGGCGGTGCGCCGGCCCGCGCGGATTGACTCAGAACAGCGCGCTGGCCAGGGCGCGTCGGGCGGAGGCCACGGCGGGGTCGTCCGGGCCGGCGATGGTGAACAGGCCGAGCAGGTGCTGGCGTACCCGGTCCCGGTCGTCCCCGGCGGTGCGCCGGACCAGGCCGACCAGCCGCTTGTACGCCTGGTCGGCGACGCCGCTGAGCACCTCGATGTCGGCGGCGAGCAGCTGGGCGTCCACGTCGTCGGGGGCGGCGGCCGCGGCGTCGAGCGCGCCCTGCGGGTCGGCACCCGCGACCCGGCGGGCCAGCCCGACCTGCGCCAGGCCCGCCTCCGCCGCCGCGTCCGCCGGCGACTCGGCCAGGATCTTCCGGTACGCCGCCTCGGCCGCGTCGAGGTCACCGCTCATCAGCGCGTCGTCGGCGGCGTCGAGGCGCGGGTCCTCGGGCTCGGCGACTGTGACGCCACCGGCCTTGAGGACCGCCTGGAGCCACTGTCGCAACTGCGACTCCGGCACCGGGCCGGGGAAGGCGTCGATCGGGCGGCCACCGACGATGGCGTACGTGGTGGGCAGCGTCTGGAGCTGGAACATCTGCGCGAGCCGCGGCTGCTGCTGCACGTCGACCCGGGCCAGCAACCACGCTCCGCCGCCCTCGGCGGCAAGCCGCTCCAGCACCGGGGCGAACTGGTCGCTCTCCGGGTAGCCGGCGGCACCGAAGAAGACCACCACCGGTGTGGTGAGCGAGCGTTCGAGCACCTCGGACTGGATGTTCGCCTCGGTCACGTCGATCACGGCGGTGGAGCCGGCGGGGCTGCCCGGCAGCCCGGTCGGCCCAGCGCCCTGGGACGGTGTGGCGGAGGAGGTGTCGGCCGGTGCGGGGGTGCGCAGCGCGCTGAGGTCGACCGCGCCGCGGGTGAAGATCGACGAGGTGATCCGTGGGTCGCTCATGGTTGTCTAGTCTCGCACGCGCGTCACGGATCTCCGACCAGCCGCGACGGCGACAGTCGCCACTCTCCCACCTGCTCAGCCCGTGCAAGGAAGGGCCCCCTGTTAACGCCTGCGGTAGAGGAAGGGCCCCTTCTTAACACGCCGTGTTAAGAAGGGGCCCTTCCTTGCACGGCGGTGGGTCAGAAGCGGGCGGGCTCGCGGTAGACGCCCCACTCGGTGCGGAGGGCGTCGCAGATCTCGCCGAGCGTGGCCTCGGCGCGGACCGCGTCGAGCATGGCGGGGATCATGTTCTCGCCGGTCCGGGAGACCTCGACCATCCGCGCTACGGCCGCGGTGACGGCGGCGTCGTCGCGGGCCGACTTGCGCTCGGTCAGCACCCGGCGCTGCTCCAGCTCCACCTCGTGCGAGATGCGCAGGATCTCCAGGTCCTTCGCGACGGTGCCGGTGTGGCAGTTGACGCCGACGATCCGCTTGTCGCCCTTCTCCAGCGCCTGCTGGTAGGCGAAGGCCGACTCGGCGATGTGCCCGGTGAACCAGCCGTCCTCGATGCCGCGCAGGATGCCGGAGGTCATCGGGCCGATGGTGTGCGGGCCCTCGCCGCCGAGCTGCTTGATCCGGGCGAAGATCTCCTCCGCCTCGGCCTCGATCCGGTCGGTGAGCGCCTCGACGTACCAGGAGCCGCCGAGCGGGTCGGCCACGTTCACCACGCCGGTCTCCTCCATCAGCACCTGCTGGGTACGCAGGGCGATCTCGGCCGAGGAGTCGGTGGGCAGGGCGAGCGTCTCGTCGAGGGCGTTGGTGTGCAGCGAGTTGGTGCCGCCGAGCACCGCGGCCAGGGCCTCCACGGCGGTCCGGACCACGTTGTTCACCGGCTGCTGGGCGGTCAGCGACACCCCGGCGGTCTGGGTGTGGAACCGCAGCCACTGCGCCTTCTCGCTGGTCGCCCCGTACACGTCGCGCAGCCAGCGGGCCCAGATCCGGCGGGCGGCGCGGAACTTGGCGATCTCCTCGAAGAAGTCCACGTGGGAGTCGAAGAAGAAGCTCAGGCCGGGGGCGAACGTGTTCACGTCGAGGCCGCGCGACAGGCCCAGCTCGACGTACCCGAATCCGTCGGCGAGCGTGTACGCCAGCTCCTGCGCGGCGGTCGAGCCGGCCTCGCGGATGTGGTAGCCGGAGACGGACAGCGGCTTGTACCGGGGGATCTCCCGCGCGCAGTACTCCATCAGGTCGCCGATGAGGCGCAGGTGCGGCTCGGGGTCGAACAGCCACTCCTTCTGCGCGATGTACTCCTTGAAGATGTCCGTCTGGAGCGTTCCGTCCAGCGTGGACAGGTCGGCGCCCTGCCGTTCGGCGGCGACCAGGTACATGCAGAAGACCGGCACGGCCGGACCGGAGATGGTCATGGAGGTGGTCACGCCGGCCAGGTCGATGCCGTCGAACAGCACCTCCATGTCGGCCGCCGAGTCCACGGCGACGCCGCAGTGGCCGACCTCGCCGAGGGACTGCGGGTCGTCCGAGTCGCGGCCCATCAGCGTCGGCATGTCGAAGGCGACTGACAGACCGCCGCCGCCCGCGCCGAGGATCATCTTGTAGCGCTCGTTTGTCTGCCGGGCGTTGCCGAAGCCGGCGAACTGCCTGATGGTCCAGGTCCGCCCGCGGTAGCCGGTCGGATACAGACCCCTGGTGTACGGGAACTCGCCGGGCCAGCCGATCCGCTCGAACCCGGGGTACGCGGAGTCCTCCGGCGGGCCGTACACCGGCTCGACCGGCAGTCCGGACAGCGTGGTGAAGTCCGCGTCGCGCTTGCGGGCGGCGTCGTAGCGGGCCTGCCAGCGGGCCCGACCGGCGGCGATCTCGTCAGCGTCCATCCGCGGAGCTCCTTCTCAAGTCGTCGTCCCGAGTCCGAGTGTAGAGCGAAATCCTGAACGATCCTTAAGGGCACGCGTACCGGCTGGTAACCCGGCGGCCGGCCCATCACCGTCGATCCGCAGGTCAGAGCCTCGCCTCAGGTGGCGGACGGCTGCCCGGCGGGCCTCGCGCCGGCCCGCGACGGCGTCCGGCGCCTCGGGTCGGGCCGCGGCACGCACAGGTGACCGGTCAGCCGGTGGGCTCGGGCCCGCCGGCACGCATGACGTCCCGCGCGGTGAGCGCCACGTGCAGCGACAGGCGCCGCTCGCTCGACTCCAGGTCGACGCCGAGCACCCGCTCGATCAACTCCAGCCGCTGGTACAGCGCTGATCGCGACACCGACATCGCGTCCGCCGCGCGCCGCTTGTTGCGGCCCTCCACGAGGTACGTCTCCAGCAGGGCGACGTGGTTCGTGCCGTGGCGCTGGTCGTAGGAGAGCAGCGGGCCCAGCTCGCGCTCGACGAACGTCTGCAGGCGCACGTCGTCGCGCAGCAGGTACAGCAGGCCCCGGAGGCGGACGTCGTGCAGCCGGTAGAACGGGCGCGGCTCGGCGGTGTGCACCGTGGCGTCGGCCACCTGCGCCGCCTCGGCCAGCGAGCGCCGGGCCAGGTCGAGCGTCCGGACCACCGATCCGGCGGCGACCACGACGTCCGATCCGGCTCGGTGGCCCGCCCGGGTGAGCGCGGCGGACAGGTTCCCCAGCGCGGCCTCGTCGGAGCCGGTCTCGTCGAGCGCGACGAGGAGCGTGACACCGGTACCGCCGGCCGCCTCGTCCACGTCGCCGACGAGCGCGGCGAGCCCGCACTCGCGTACCGCCGTCTCCACCGCGTCGAGCAGTTCCCGCCGGTTCGCATTCCCGCCGGCACCGGCGCCCGGGGCCGGACGGCGCCGCCGGACCACGACGCCGAGCAGCCGTCGCTGCTCCAGGACCACACCGAGCCCGCGCGCCCGCAGCGCCACGTCCCGGGTGGGCGCCGAGTGGTTGACGATGCTCAGCAGCAGGCTGCTGCGCGCCTGCCGTTCGACCGACGACGAGTCCCGGGCGACGAGCTGGTTCAGCGCGATGGTGGACGCGGCGCGTTCCAGCAGCACCCGGGTCCGGGCCGGTGGCTCCTGGTCGCACAGCAGCACGAGCCGCCCCCACCTGTCGCCCCGCGCCTCGACACCTGTCACCAGCCAGCCCGAGCGCGGTTCGTAGCCGGTGCCGGACGGGACCTCGACCGCGCGTGAGCGGGTCTCCCAGCGGTCGAGCAGCTCCTCGGCGCTAAGCGGGCCGGTCTCGTACGCCAGCACCTGGTGGGCGAGGTTCTCCAGCACGGCGGGACGCCGGGACAGGCGGGTGACCTCGCGGAGCACCTGCCGGGGCTCGGCGCCCTCCACCGAAAGCTCGGTGAAGATGCGGTGGATCTCGTCCTTGGCGAGCAGGTCGGCCGTCTGCTCCTCGACGATCACCGAGTGGACGACCTCGGTGACGGCGACGAACCGCATCTCGCGGCGGAGCGCGATCAGGGGCAGGTTCCGGCTGCGGGCGTGCTCGACCAGCCCGGCCGGCAGCGTGCCGCCGAACCGGCGGCCCAGCTCGACCACCACACCCGCCACCCCGACCGCCGCCAGGTCGTCGATCCACCGGCGCAGCCCGTCGTCGTCAGGGGGCAGGCCGATACCGGTGGTCAGGACCAGCTCGCCGCCCCGGAGCAGGTCGGCGATCTCGGGGATCTCGGCGACGTGCACCCAGCGCACCGGCGCGTCCAGCCGGTCCCGGCCCGCCAGGACGCGCGGCCCGGCCTGCTGCAACGCCGGCAGTTCGAGCACGTCTCGGACCGTCATGGGCATCGGAGCGTCGCCCCCCTCTCCTCCGGCGCACAGTATGTGCGCTTCCGGTGGACGGGAACGACACAGTGTCCATTGCCCGGACCTGGGCAAGCGCAGATGATCCCGGGCATGACCCAGACAACACCCGGCACCGCGCTCACACCCTTCCCCCTGGAGCGGGTGACCCACTGGATCGACGGCAAGCCGGTCGCCGGCGTCACCGAGCGTACGGCCCCGGTCTACGATCCGGCGCTGGGCGCGGTCCGGGCGGAGGTGCCGCTGGCCTCGGTCGACGAGGTGGACCAGGCGGTCGCGTCGGCCGCCGCCGCGTTCGCCTCCTGGCGGACCTCGTCGTTGACCAGGCGCACCCAGGTGCTGTTCGCGTTCCGGGAGCTGGTCGACCGGCACAAGCAGGAGCTGGCCGAGCTGATCACGGCCGAGCACGGCAAGGTCGTCCCGGACGCCCTCGGCGAGGTCACCCGCGGCCTGGAGGTCGTCGAGTTCGCCTGCGGGATCCCGCACCTGCTCAAGGGCGGCTATTCGGAGGGCGTGTCCACGAACGTGGACGTCTACTCGATCCGCCAGCCGGTCGGCGTCTGCGCCGTCATCTCGCCGTTCAACTTCCCGGTGATGGTCCCGATGTGGTTCGTGCCCGTCGCTGTCGCGGCGGGCAACACGGTCGTGCTCAAGCCCAGCGAGAAGGACCCGTCCGCGTCGCTGCTCGTGGCCCGGCTCTGGGAGCAGGCCGGCCTCCCGGCGGGCGTGTTCAACGTCGTGCACGGCGACAAGGTCGCGGTGGACCGGCTGCTGGAGCACCCCGAGGTCAAGGCGGTGTCGTTCGTCGGCTCCACGCCGATCGCCAGGTACGTGTACGAGACGGGCACCCGCAACGGCAAGCGCGTCCAGGCCCTCGGCGGCGCGAAGAACCACATGGTGGTGCTGCCCGACGCCGACCTGGACCTGGCCGCCGACGCGGCGGTGAACGCCGGGTTCGGCTCGGCCGGCGAGCGGTGCATGGCGATCTCGGCCCTGGTTGTCGTCGAGCCGGTCGCCGACGACCTGGTGGCCCGGATCCGCGAGCGCATCGCCACGCTGAAGGTCGGTGACGGCCGGCGCTCCTGCGACATGGGTCCGCTGGTCACCCGGGAGCACCGCGACCGCGTCGCGTCGTACCTCGACGCGGGCGTCGAGGCGGGCGCGGAACTGGTGGTGGACGGCCGCGACGTGCGCGTCGACGGCGACGGGTCCGGGTTCTGGCTCGGCCCGAGCCTGCTGGACCGGGTGTCGCCGGAGATGAGCGTGTACACCGACGAGATCTTCGGCCCGGTGCTGTCGGTGGTGCGCGTCGGCAGCTACGACGAGGCGCTCGCGCTGGTGAACGCCAACCGGTACGGCAACGGGACGGCCATCTTCACGAACGACGGCGGCGCCGCGCGTCGCTACCAGAACGAGGTCGAGGTCGGCATGGTCGGCGTCAACGTGCCGATTCCGGTGCCGATGGCCTACTACTCCTTCGGCGGCTGGAAGGACAGCCTCTTCGGCGACTCGCACGCCCACGGCACCGAGGGCGTGCACTTCTTCACCCGCGGCAAGGTCGTCACCTCCCGGTGGCTCGACCCCAGCCACGGCGGGATCGACCTCGGCTTCCCCGAGAACGTCTGAGCAGCGGAAGTGAGAACGCGATGAGCACCAGCGCACAGCGCACCTACGAACTCGACCGCGCGCACGTCTTCCACTCCTGGTCCGCCCAGTCGTCGCTCGACCCGATGGTGGTCGAGCGGGCCGAGGGCTCGTACTTCTGGGACGGCGACGGGAACCGCTACCTGGACTTCTCGTCGCAGCTCGTCAACACCAACATCGGCCACCAGCACCCGGTGGTGGTCGCGGCGATCCAGGAGCAGGCCGCCAGGCTGTGCACGATCGCGCCGTCGTACGCCAACGACGCCCGCGGCGAGGCGGCCCGGCTGATCACCGAGTTGACCCCGGCGGGCCTTTCCAAGGTGTTCTTCACCAACGGCGGCGCGGACGCGATCGAGCACGCCGTCCGGATGGCCCGGCTGCACACCGGCCGGCCGAAGGTGCTGTCGCAGTACCGCAGCTACCACGGCGGCACGCAGACCGCGGTGAATCTGACCGGCGACCCGCGCCGCTGGCCCAGCGACAACGGCACCGCCGGAGTCGTGCGCTTCTTCGGCCCGTTCCTCTACCGGTCGGAGTTCGGCGCCAGCACCGAGAAGGAGGAGTGCACGCTCGCGCTGCGCCACCTCGAACGTGTCGTGGAGATGGAGGGCCCGTCCACCATCGCCGCGATCGTGCTGGAGACGGTGCCGGGCACCGCCGGCATCATGCCGCCGCCGCCGGGCTTCCTCGCGGGCGTACGGAACCTGTGCGACAGGCACGGCATCCTCTACGTCGCCGACGAGGTGATGGCGGGCTTCGGGCGTACCGGCGCCTGGTTCGCGCTGGACCACTACGGTGTGACGCCCGACCTGATCACCTTCGCCAAGGGCGTGAACTCCGGTTACGTCCCGCTCGGCGGCGTGGTGATCGCCGACCACGTGGCCGAGACGTTCGCCACCCGCGCCTACCCCGGCGGCCTGACCTACTCCGGCCACCCGCTGGCCACCGCCGCCGCCGTCGCGACCATCAACGTGATGCGGGACGAGCGGATCGTCGAGAACGCCGCCACGATCGGCGCCGACGTGCTGGGCCCGGGACTGCGCGAGCTGGCCGACCGGCACCCGAGCGTCGGTGACGTACGCGGGCTCGGCGTGTTCTGGGCGCTGGAACTGGTACGCGACCGCGAGACGAAGGAGCCGCTGGCGCCGTACGGGTCGTCGTCGCCGGAGATGAACGAGGTGCTGGCCGCGTGCAGGCGCGGCGGCCTGGTCACGTTCGCGAACTTCAACCGGATCCACGTGGTGCCGCCGTGCACCGTGTCGGCGACGGAGACCAAGGCGGGCCTGGCGATCCTCGACGAGGCGCTGACGCTGGCCGACCGCCACACGGTCTGAGCCACGGCCCCGCCGCGCCCGAACGGTCCGACAGTCACAGCAGCAGCCTGCGGGCGCACGGACCGTCGTGGTCGGCCCGCAGCAGGCAGCGCCGGCCGTCGCCCATCCGCAGATCGCAGAAGACCCGATGGCGTACGCCCTGTTCGTCCTCGGCCGAGACGGTGGTCTCGCCCGGGTCGGCCTGGGCGAGCACGCCCGACCAGCGGGCGACGACCCGGGCCAGGCGTACGGCGCCGGCCATGTCACCGGCGACGACCGGCAGGTGGATGACGAACCGCTCGCGGGAACTCATCGACCGTACGCTCCCGCGTTCATCCGCTTCTGCGCCTGCTCGGACTGCCAGCGCCGCAGTGCGTCCCGGACCCGCGCGGTCTCCTCCCGACTGACTCCGAGCGCCCGGTGGACGTCGGCCAGGTCGAGCGCCACCCGGTCGAGGAACTCGTGCACCTCGGCCGGGTCGAGCCCGCGCCGGCCCAGCCGCGTCGTCCGGAACCGCCGTTCCCGCACCTGCCAGGGGCGCAACGGCGTGTAGTTGGCCGCCCGGTAGCAGCCCGGCTGGGTGGTGCCGCGACCGGCTCGCTCGCGCCGACCGGGCCACCGGAGGTTCCACCGCACGAAGGCCTGCCTCTCGTGGTCGAAGGGACTGGAAGGGCGGAGCCACCCGCCCGCCGCGCACGGGCGGCTCCGCCCGCCCCGCCACCGCAGCGTCACTTCGCGGTACGGCACCGGAGCAGTCCGAGATTGAGCGCACTCGAAGGAGTCATGTCCGCCGGTCACCGCGCGAACACGCGCCGACCATAGCAAGAATCCAACATGGCTACAATCCATCATTGCCATAAAGCCTTGATGGATCAGATCTACCGGGGCACAAGGCTTACGTCATGACCATCGATCCGCGCTCGCACACGCCGGTCTACGTCCAGCTCGCCGACCTGATCCGAGAGCAAGTCGAATCGGGCGCGCTGCCGCCCGGGGCGAGCGTCGGCAGCGAGTCGCGGCTCAGCCAGGAGCACCAGATCGGCCGCGACGCGGTCCGGATGGCGATTTCGCTGCTGCGGTCGGAAGGGCTCGTGACCACCAGCCGTCCGCTCGGCACGCGGGTTCGGGAGACGCCGCAGCGCAGGCAGGTGGAGTTGGCCGCGGGCGCGAGAGTCGTCGCGCGGATGCCTACCGGCGCCGAGCGCCGGAACATGCTGCTGGACGAGGGCGTACCGGTGCTGGAGATCCACGGTCCGGAGGGCGACGTGGAGTTGCTGCCGGGTGACGAGGTGGAGCTGACCCGCCCGGCGCACGACTGAGCCGGGCGGCGTACGTCAGGCGGTGGGCGTACCCATCGCCACGTCGTCGACCCGGATGTTGATCTCGGCGGCCCGCAGTCCGTACGCCTCGATGGCGGACGCCACCGCGGCCCGCACCTCGTTCGTCACCTGCGGTACCGGGTACCCGGCGTCGATCACGAGGACCAGGTTGACCACTGCCGAACCATCGGTGACGTGCGCCGAGCAGCCGCGCCGCGCGTCCCCGACCTGGTCCAGCCCGACCCGGTCCAGCACGGCGTTGAAGAAGCGGGCGATGTCGCCGCCCAGTTCGGCCACCCCGGGCACCGACTTCGCGGCGGCCACCGCGATCTTCTCGACCACCTCGTCCGAGACCGAAGTGCTCCCGCCCGCCACGGTCCCAGGCATCGCCGGCAGCTCCTGAGTAGCGTCGTGCTCCACGCGCCCCACCCTCCCTCGTCCCGGGGAGCGTACATCGACCGTCGATCATGGAGTAACGGCCCCGGCAGAAGCCGCGAAGCAGGCGCAACCAGGGCCGCAACTGCAAGATCGCGGGGTTCGTACCAGGGGCGAGGGGCCGGGGGCGGGGGGCGGGTCAGGAGCCCAGCTGGGAGAGAAGTTCCTCCGCCGCGGCGTACGGGTCGACTGCGCCCTCGGCCACCTTGGCGGCGAGCGTCGGGAGCTGCGTACCGTCGCGCAGTGAGCCGATCCGGGCGCGCAGCACGCCCAGCGCGATGGCCTCGATCTCGGCTGCGGCCCGCGCCTCCCGGCGGCGGCGCAGCTCGCCGTGGCGCTCCAGCCAGTCGCGGTGCTTGTCGATCGCGGCGGCGATGTCGTCGATGCCCTCGGCACGGGCGGCGATCGAGCGCACCACCTGCGGCCGCCACTCGCCCGGCCCGCGCTCACCGAGCGCGATCATGCCCTGGATGTCGCGGACGGTGGCGTCCGCGCCGTCCCGGTCGGCCTTGTTGACCACGAAGACGTCGGCGATCTCCAGGATGCCGGCCTTGACCGCCTGGATCGCGTCGCCCATGCCGGGCGCGAGCAGCACGAGCGTGGTGTCGGCCAGCGAGGCCACCTCCACCTCCGCCTGCCCGACGCCGACGGTCTCGACGAGCACCACGTCGCAACCGGCGCCCTCCAGCACCCGCACCGCCTGCGGCGACGCCGCGGAGAGCCCGCCCAGGTGACCGCGGCTGGACATCGAGCGGATGTAGACGCCCGGGTCGGTCGCGTGGTCCTGCATCCGGACCCGGTCGCCGAGGATCGCGCCGCCGGTGAACGGGCTGGACGGGTCGATGGCCAGCACGCCGACCCGGTGACCGTGCGCCCGCAGCGCGCGTACCAGTTCGTTCGTGGTGGTCGACTTGCCCACGCCGGGCGAACCGGTCAGGCCGACCACCTGGGCGTGCCCGGCGTACGGCGCGAGCGCCGCCGCCACCTGCGGCAGCACCTCGTCGCCGGACTCGACCAGGGTGATCAGCCGGGCCACCGCGCGGGGGTCACCCGCGCGGGCCCGCTCCACCAGCATGGGTACGTCCCGGCTGCGGCGCACCGGCCCGGAGGCCGCCGCCGGGGCGTTGCTCGCGTCGTTCAAGACAATCAGCTCTCGGCGCCGTTCGGTACGTGGATGATCAGCGCGTCGCCCTGCCCGCCACCGCCGCAGAGCGCCGCCGCACCGGTGCCGCCGCCGCGCCGCTTCAGCTCCATCGCGAGCGTGAGTACGAGGCGGGCGCCGGACATGCCGATCGGGTGGCCGAGCGCGATCGCGCCGCCGTTGACGTTCACCTTGTCGGCGCTGATCCCGAGGTCGCGGGTCGACTGGATGCCCACCGCCGCGAACGCCTCGTTGATCTCGATGAGGTCGAGGTCCTCGATGCTCAGGCCGCCCTTCCTCAGGGCGTGGTTGATCGCGTTCGACGGCTGCGAGTGCAGGGAGTTGTCCGGGCCGGCCACGTTGCCGTGCGCGCCGATTTCGGCCAGCCAGGTCAGGCCCAGCTCCTTGGCCTTCGCCTTGCTCATCACGACCACTGCGGCGGCGCCGTCGGAGATGGGCGAGGAGCTGCCGGCGGTGATGGTGCCGTCCTTGGTGAAGGCGGGACGCAGCTTGCCGAGCGACTCGGCGGTGGTGTCCGGGCGGATGCCCTCGTCCTCGCTGATCACCAGCGGGTCGCCCTTGCGCTGCGGGATGACCACCGGGGTGATCTCGTCGCCGAAGTGGCCGTTCTTCTGCGCGGCGGCGGCGCGCTGGTGGCTGGCCGCGGCGAACGCGTCCTGCTCCGCGCGGGTGATGCCGTGCTTCGCGCCGTGACGCTCGGTCGACTCACCCATCGAGCAGCAGTCCCAGGCGTCGGTGAGACCGTCGAGTGCCATGTGGTCCTTGACCGTCACGTCGCCGTACTTGTAGCCGGAGCGCTGACCGAGCAGCAGGTGCGGGGCGTTCGTCATCGACTCCATGCCACCGGCCACCACCACGTCGAACTCGCCGGCCCGGATGAGCTGGTCGGCGAGCGCGATCGCGTCCAGCCCGGATAGGCAGACCTTGTTGATGGTCAGCGCCGGGGTGGACATCGGGATGCCGGCCTCGACGGCCGCCTGCCGGGCCGGGATCTGCCCGGCGCCGGCCTGGAGCACCTGGCCCATGATCACGTACTGGACCTGCTCGGGCGCGACGCCGGCCCGCTCCAGGGCCGCCTTGATCGCGATGCCACCGAGCCCGGTCGCGGGGAGGTCCTTGAGGTTGCCCAGCAGGCGCCCCATGGGGGTCCGCGCGCCGCTGACGATCACCGAAGCCATTGCCTGCCTCCGAGGGGGTGCCGACCTGTACGCCTTAACGATTGTTCGGTCAGACTAGCGTCATGGCTGAGAACTCCCCCGTCGAGCCCGCTGCCGAGTTTGTCACAGACATCGGCCTGCGCCGCATCGACCACGTCGGGATCGCCGTGGCCGACCTGGACGCCGCGATCGACTTCTACCAGCGCACGTTCGGGATGCGCTGCGTGCACACCGAGACCAACGCCGAGCAGGGCGTACGCGAGGCGATGCTCGCGGTCGGGCCGGACGCCTCCGGTGGCATGGTGCAGTTGCTCGCCCCACTGTCCCCGGACACCACGATCGGCAAGTTCCTGGACAAGCGCGGTCCCGGCATCCAGCAGGTCGCGTACACGGTGGCCGACATCGACGTGGCCTGTGCGGCGCTGCGTGAGCGCGGCGTACGACTGCTCTACGACGCCCCCCGGCGCGGCACCTCGGACTCCCGGGTCAACTTCGTGCACCCCAAGGACGCCGGCGGGGTACTGATCGAGCTGGTCCAGCCCTGACATGCAAGGAAGGGCCCCTTCTTAACAGACGTCTGTTAAGAAGGGGCCCTTCCTAACAAGTGGGAACGCGCGCGGCCGTGCGCACTTGCACGTTCCCACGGACACCTCCACGCATCGGTGGATGCGGTTTTTCACACAGGGGTTCCCGCTTTAGCTACCGTTCAGTAACGTCCGCCCGAACAGCAGCGGCGACCGGTGCCGAATGTGTCGATTGCCGACATGGCGGTCCCGTCGCACCGGCGCCGACGATGGCAGCACCCCTGCCCGCGGTGTGCGGGTGCGGACAAACGGGAGGTCACCGTGCAGGACATCCTCGAAGCGATCATGGCGGCGGAGGGTTCGTCGCAGCCGGAGCGGGAGCTCGCCGGCCTCGCCGGCCTGCCCGTGCCGGAGAGCTACCGGGGCGTGGTGGTGCGTGCCGAGGACACCCGCATGTTCGACGGCATGGCCACCCGCGACAAGGACCCGCGCAAGGCGCTGCACGTGCAGGAGGTGCCGACGCCCGAGCTGGGCCCGGGTGAGGCGCTCGTCGCCGTGATGGCCAGCGCGATCAACTACAACACGGTGTGGACGAGCATCTTCGAGCCGCTGCCCACCTTCAAGTTCCTCCAGCGGTACGGCCGGCTCTCCGAGCTGACCCGCCGCCACGACCTGCCGTACCACGTGGTCGGCTCGGACGCCGCCGGCGTGGTGCTGCGCACCGGGCCCGGCGTGACCAAGTGGAAGGCCGGCGACGAGGTGGTCGCGCACTGCCTCTCGGTCGAGCTGGAGGACTCCGCCGGCCACGACGACACGATGCTCGACCCGCAGCAGCGGATCTGGGGCTTCGAGACCAACTTCGGCGGCCTCGCCGAACTGACGGTGGTCAAGGCCAACCAGCTGATGCCGAAGCCGCGCCACCTGAGCTGGGAGGAGGCGGCCAGCCCCGGGCTGGTCAACTCCACCGCGTACCGGCAGCTCGTCTCGCACCACGGCGCGAACATGAAGCAGGGCGACGTGGTGCTGATCTGGGGCGCCTCCGGCGGCCTCGGCGGGTACGCGACCCAGATGGCGCTGGGCGGCGGCGCGATCCCGGTCTGCGTGGTCTCCTCGCCGGAGAAGGCCGAGCTGTGCCGGAAGATGGGCGCCGAGCTGGTCATCGACCGCACCGCCGAGGGGTTCCGGTTCTGGAAGGACGAGCAGACCCAGGACCAGGACGAGTGGCGCCGCTTCGGTGAGCGCATCCGCGAGCTGACCGGCGGCGAGGACCCGGACATCGTCTTCGAGCACCCGGGCCGGGAGACGTTCGGCGCCAGCGTCTACGTCGCCAAGAAGGGCGGCACGATCGTCACCTGTGCCTCCACCAGCGGCTTCAACCACCAGTACGACAACCGCTACCTGTGGATGCACCTCAAGCGGATCGTCGGCAGCCACTTCGCCAACTACCACGAGGCGTGGCAGGCCAACCGCCTGGTCGCGCTGGGCAAGGTGCACCCGACCGTGTCGAAGACGTACGCGCTGGAGCAGACCGGCCAGGCCGCGTACGAGGTGCACCGCAACGCCCACCAGGGCAAGGTCGGCGTGCGGTGCCTCGCCCCCGCCGACGGGCTCGGCGTCCGGGACACCGAGATGCGTTCCCGCCACGAAAGCGCCATCAACCGGTTCCGCGGTCACTGACCGTACGGCCGCCCCGGATTGCCTTTCCGGTTGACCGGGGCGCCATTCGACCGGCGTACGCACAAAGGGCCGCGGGTGCCGACCCGCGGCCCTTTTCGCGCCACCTTCCCCGCAGAAGCCCGACCCGCCCCACCCGCCCGGGAGCTGCCAAGATCGCCAATTGGTCCAGTCTCGCCGGACGGCGCAGTTGACCATGTAAACAGGACGCGAAAGGTGCCCACCGCTCTTGCGAACCACCCTGGGGCGTCTGCCAGTATGTCCCAATGCCCCAGCAGCAGTCCTCCCCTCTTGCGTTCTTCGATAACGCGAACTCACAGCCCGATTTCACCGTTGGCCTGCGTGGATACAACACCAACCAGGTCGACGACTTCATCGGCCGCCTCAGCGCCGCCCTGAGCCAGTCCGAGCAGGCCCGCGCCGAGGCCGAGCAGCGGATGAACGACGCGCAGCGCCGCCTGCGGCAGGCCGAGCAGCGCCAGAGCGCGCTGGAGCAGAAGCTCACCGAGACCAACAAGCAGCTCGAGGAGAACAGCCGGCCGACGCTCTCCGGCCTGGGCACTCGCGTCGAGCAGATCCTGCGGCTGGCCGAGGAGCAGGCCAACGACCACCGCAACGAGGCCAAGCGCGAGTCGGAGGGCATCCTCTCCGCCGCCCGCCTCGAGGCGCGTGAGATCACCGACAAGGCCCGCGCCGAGGCCGCCGCCATGAAGGCGACCGCCGAACGCGAGGCCGGCAGCGTCCGCACCGCCGCCGAGCGCGAGGCCGCCGAGGTCCGGGTGCAGGCCCGCCGCGAGGCCGACACGCTGCGCGCCGACGCCGACCGGGAGACCAAGCAGCTGCGTACGGTCACCGCGCACGAGGTGGCCGAGCTGAAGTCGACTGTCGAGCGCGAGGTCGCCACGCTGCGCGCCACCGCCGAGCGGGAGATCACCCAGCAGCGGGCCAAGGCCGCGCGGGAGGCCGAGGAGAAGCGGGCCGAGGCGACCAAGCTGCTCACCGACGCGCGCGACAAGCGCGACAAGGACCTCCAGGCCCTGGAGCTCCAGCTCGCCGAGCGGCGGGAGAAGGCCGAGCGCGAGGAGTCGGAGCGGCACGCCACCCAGGTCGCGCAGACCCAGAAGCTGGTGAACGAGGCGGAGCAGCGGGCCCGTGCCGCGCAGGAGCGCGCCAAGGAGATCGAGCAGCGGGCCGAGGCCCGCCGGGTCGAGTCCGAGCGCACCGCGAACGAGACCGTCGACAAGGCCAAGGCGCTGGCCGACAAGACGCTCAACGAGGCGCGCGCCGAGGCGCAGCGGGTGCTCAACGAGGCCCGTACCGAGGCGGAGCTGACCACGCAGGCGGCCCGCCGCGAGGTCGAGGACCTGACCCGCCAGAAGGACGCGGTCACCTCGCAGCTCGGGCAGATGCTGTCCGGTCTGGCCGGCATCGTGCCGGGCGTTCCGGCCGGCGGCAAGGCCGAGGCGCCGAAGGCCGACGCCTCCGGGCAGAAGGTGACGGCCGAGTCGGCCGGCTGACCGAGACACCCGCTGTCGGGGGCATGAGCCACGGCGCGGGGTGACACCGGGTGACCGGTGTCACCCCGCGCCGTCATGCGTGTGCGGCCCGCTTCGTCCGGAGGGTGAAGTAGGTCCCAGGAGGGGCGTCCGTATCGCCCCAGCAGAGCCGGATGCGTGTGAGGATGGGGGCATGTCGCACGGCGAGGAACTGTTCGCGCTCGGCGGGGACGTGACGACGGAGCCCAGCTTCGAGTCCGCCCTGCGGGGATACGAGAAACGGCAGGTCGACCGCTACGTCGCTCGCGCGGAGCACGAGATCGCGGCGTTGACCACCGAGCGGGAACAGGCGTACACCCAGATCCACAAGCTGGCCGGTCAGGTCGAGGTGCTCCAGCGCGACCTGGCCCAGGTGCGCAAGCAGGCGGCGGTGGTGGACCGGGCGTCGTTCCGGCACCTGGGGCCGCGCGTCGAGCAGATCCTCACCATGGCCGAGGAGCAGGCCGACGAGATCCTGGCCGCCGCGAACGAGGAGATCGAGGCCCGCCGCGCCGCCGCCGAGCACATCGTCGAGGAGGCCCGGGAGCAGGCCAACAAGGCGCTCAAGGACTTCGAGATCGCGCTGGCCGCCCGCCGGGCCGAGGAGGAGCGGCACACCGCCGCCCGCAAGGCCGAGGCCGAGGCCACGCTCAAGGCCGCCAAGGACGAGTCGGCGAAGCTGCGCAAGGCCGCGCACGACGAGTCGACCAAGCTGCGGACGGCCGCCCAGGACGAGGCCGAGAAGCTGCGCCGGACCGCCCAGGACGCGCTGGCGAAGGCCCAGCAGGAGGCCACCCAGCTCCGCGACACCGCCAGAGAGATCCACGCCCGGGCCCAGCAGGAGGCCGCGCGGCTGCGTGAGGCCGCCAAGGAGGCGCTGGCCAAGGCCCAGCAGGAGGCGAGCCAGCTCCGCGAGGCCGCCAAGGAGGTGCACGCCAAGGGCCAGCAGGAGGCCAAGCGGCTCACCGACGCCGCCGCCGAGGCCGGCCGGGCCACGCACGCCAAGGCGCTGGCCGAGGCCAAGAAGATCGTGGACGACGCGGAGGAGGCCGCCAAGGCCACCCGCGGCCGGGCCCGCACCGAGGCCAACCGGCTCACCACCGAGGCCGCGGAGGCCGGCAAGCGCAACCGCGCCGAGGTCGAGGCGTACGTGCAGCGCACGCGCACCGAGACCGAGGCGTACGTGCAGCAGTCCCGCGCGCAGACCCAGCAGGAGCTGGGCGCGTGGCGGGCCGGGGTGGAGAAGGAGGTCGCCGAGCGGCGGGACGGCGCGGAGAAGGAGCTGGCCCAGCGCCGGGCCGCCGCCGAGCAGGAGTTCGCCAGGCGCCGCGACGAGCTGGACAAGCAGCACACCAGGCGGCAGGAGGAGCTGGAGCAGGCGTACACCACGCGGCGCGACGAGATCGAGCGCACCGCCGCCGGCATCCGTGAGGCCGCCGAGGCCGACGCGCTGAGCATGCGGCAGCAGGCCGAGCTGGAGGCCGCCGAGCTGCTGCGCCGCGCCGAGGCGGACGCCACCGCGCAGCGGCGCAAGGCCGACGAACACGTCGCGGCCTCGCGCCGTCAGTTCGAGGAGTACGCGGCCACCACCCAGCAGCACCTCGCCACCACGCAGCAGCACCTGGCCGCCACCCAGCAGGAGGTGGCCGCCGGCCGGCAGCAGCTCGCCGGGGTGATGCTGGAGATCGCCAAGGCCCAGCAGGAGCTGGCCGACCTGCGTACCGAGACCTGGAAGTCGCGGCAGGAGTCCGACGACCTGCAACGCCGCCTCACCGACCTGCGGCGCGACGCCGACGCGGCCGGGATCGCGGCCACCCCGGTCGATCCGGGCGACCTCGCCGCCGCCTCCACCGGCCGGGCCACGGCCGACAGCAAGCCGGCGGGCGAGGGCACACCGGTCACCAGCGGCGTGGAGACCGTCGGCGACACCCCGGCCGGCGGCGGTGCGCCGGCGGCCGTGAAGGGCACCGCCACCGCGGTTTCGAACGGCGCCGGCCCGGCCAAGGGTGACGGCGGGCCCGCCGACGCGGGCAGGGCGAAGCCGGTCGGCGAGCCGGTGACCACCATGGATTCCCTTGGCGGAGCGGGGGTCGACGGCGAGCCCACTGTGGCGGCCGTACCGGGCGAGGGCGGCCGGGGCGCCACCCCCACGAAGATCACCAGCACCGGTGAGAACGGCAAGCGCCCGACCAAGCCGACCACCGACGAGCGCAGCGCCAAGCCCAGCACCGTGACGGTCGACAAGGACTGAGCCACCCGCCGCGCCGGATCGGGGAGGTGGCGGCCATGGATCCCACCGGCGAGGCGGAACCCGCGCGCGACGCGACGAGCGCCGCCGGCAACCCGCGAATCGGGACGGACACGAGCAGCGGACGGCCCGTCGACGTCGAGCCGGGCGAGTTCGAGCCGAGCGGCCGGTTCGGCGTGCCGGGCCGCCCGCTGCGGCGCAGTGCCTTCCTGATCGGGTTCACCGGCGCGCTCGGCGTGCTGCTGGCGTACGCGCTGTTCCTGGGCATCCGCAACGCCGCCGGCATCCTGGTGCTGGTGGTGATCGCGCTGTTCCTCGCGGTCGGCCTGCACCCGGCGGTGGTCCGGCTGCGCAGGTGGGGCGTGCCGCGTGGGCTGGCCGTCGCGGTGGTGACGCTCGTCGTGGTGCTGCTGATCGTCGGCGGGCTGCTGGCGCTGGTGCCGCCGGTGGTGACCCAGTCCGGCCAGTTCGTGCAGCAACTGCCCGGGTACGTCGAGGAGCTGCGCCGCAATCCCACCGTCAACGACCTCGTGGTCCGCTACGACGTGATGGAACGGGTCCGGGCGGCGGCGGACGCGGACACGATCGGGCGGGCGCTCGGCGGGGTGCTCGGTGGGGCACAACTGGTCTTCGGGACGATCTTCCGCCTGCTCACCGTGCTGGTGCTGACGATCTACTTCCTGGCGTACTTCGACAGGCTGCGCGAACTCGGGTACGCGCTGGTGCCGCGCTCGCGCCGGCAGCGGGTCCGGCTGATCGGCGACGAGATCCTCACCCGGGTCGGCGCGTACATGGTCGGCGCGCTCGCCATCGCGGTGCTGGCCGGGGTTACCACGTTCGTGTTCGCGCTGGCCGTCGGCCTGCCGTACCCGTTCGCGCTCGCGGTGGTGGTTGCGGTGACCGACCTGATCCCGCAGATCGGCGCGACGCTGGGCGCGGTGGTGGTGACGCTCGTCGGGCTCGCCACGGATCTGCCGGTGGGCATCGCCTGCCTGGTGTTCTTCGTGCTCTACCAGCAGGTCGAGAACTACCTGATCTATCCGAAGATCATGCGCCGGGCGGTGTCGGTGAACGAGGTGGCGGCGTTGCTCGCCGCCCTGCTCGGGGTGGCGCTGCTGGGCGTGGTGGGCGCGCTCATCGCGATCCCCACCGTGGCCGCGTTGCAGCTGATCCTGCGCGAGGTGGTGCTACCCCGCCAGGACGCCCGCTGAAGCGGCTACTCGGCGCGTCGCTGGGCCGGGCCGGGCACCGGGGTGTCGGCGAACGCGGCGACCGTGCGGTCGGCGTACGCGCTGACGTCACCGGTCTCCATCGGGCCGTCCCAGGTGGTCGGCAGCGGCAGCGGTACGCCGGGGACGACCCGCTGGACGATCTCGTCCAGCACCTTCTCCGCGTCGCCGACCCACAGGTGCTTGGCACCGTCCACGCCCACCACCTCGGCCTGTGGCACGGCGGCGAACCGCTCCCGGGCCTCCTCCGGCCGCAGGTAGTCGTCGAACTCGGGCACCAGGGCGGTGAGCGGCTTGCCCGTCTCGGCCCAGACCGCCAGGTCCTCCGGGGCGGAGTAGCGCAGCGGCGGGGAGAGCAGGATCGCTCCCGCCACCGCCGGGTCGCAGCCGTACTTCAGCGCCAGGTCGGTGCCGAACGACCACCCGACCAGCCAGATGTTCGGCAGCTCGTGGAACTCGGCGTACTCGATCGCGGCGGCCACGTCGAACCTCTCCCCGACCGCCCCGTCGAACGCCCCCTCGCTGGTGCCGCGGACGCTGCTGGTGCCCCGGGTGTTGAACCGGAGCACGGCCAGGCCGGCCAGCTCCGGCAGCCGCCAGGCCGCCTTGCGGAACACGTGGCTGTCCATCATCCCGCCGTGGGTGGGCAGCGGGTGCAGGCAGACCAGGGTGGCGGACGGCTCGCCCTCCAGCGGCCGGGCCAGCTCACCGACGAGCGTCAGCCCGTCGGCTGTGTGCAGCTCGATGTCCTCCCGGCGGCCGGGCAGGATCGACGACGCGCGAATCGGAGTGCTCACGCCTACCAGTCTCCCGTGTCGGCGGCCCTGCCGCCCAGTGGGACGGGAACCGGGTGATCCAGATCGCTCAGCCGTAGCGCGGGGCGCCCCGGCCGCGCTGAAGGTTCGGGCCGCGCCGGTCCCGGGCCCGCCAGCAGCCGGAGTGCCAGTGCCGGCGATCGGTCAGGTCACCCCGGTCGTCGGCCGGCCAGGCCACCAGGTGCGCCACGCCCGGCCGGATCTCCTGGTCACAGCCGGGACAGCGGTACGTCTTGACGGATGCGCCGCCGCTGATCGCGCGTATCTGCCAGTCGCCGTCGCGCCACTGCTGCACTGTCGGCACGCCGTGGCGGGCACGCTCAGCGTCCAGGCCGGGGCCTTCTTCCCGGCGGGCCCGATTTCGACGGGGACTCACGATCCCAGCCTACGGCCCATCCCCACCCCACCGCCGATGCCCCGAACCCGAGCGATCTCGGTACGGATACGCCCTTCCCGGGGCGGTTCCGTACCAAGATCTCGCTCGTGGCCGGCCGGGATCAGCGGCGGGTGTGGTCGCGGAACCCGCGGCCGGACTTGCGGCCCAGGTAGCCGGCCGTGACCAGGTGCTCCAGCAGCGGCGCCGGGGCGAAGCCGGGCTCGCGCAGCTCCAGGTAAAGCTCCCGCTGGATGGCCAGCGACACGTCCAGGCCGACCACGTCGAGCAGCTCG
Organism: Micromonospora sp. CNB394; assembly: GCF_000374985.1. Classification (NCBI taxonomy): domain Bacteria; kingdom Bacillati; phylum Actinomycetota; class Actinomycetes; order Micromonosporales; family Micromonosporaceae; genus Micromonospora; species Micromonospora sp. CNB394. The sequence goes on from NZ_KB895862.1 coordinate 32,554, forward strand.
AACGGGCCCATCGGGTAGCCGCAGCCGAGCTTCATCGCGTAGTCGATGTCGTCGGCGGTCGAGTAGCTGGCCTCCAGCATCTTCACCGCGTCGTTCAGGTACGGGAACAGCAGCGCGTTGACGATGAACCCGGACCGGTCGCCGCAGACCACGCCGGTCTTGCCGAGCTTCGCGCAGACCGCGCGGGCGGTGGCCGACGTCTCGGCGGAGGTGCGGATGGTCTGCACGATCTCCACCAGCGGCATGATCGGCGCCGGGTTGAAGAAGTGCAGGCCGACCACGTCGGCGGGGCGCTGGGTCGCCATCGCCACGTCGATCACCGGCAGCGACGAGGTGGTGGTGGCGAGCACGACGCCGGGCTTGCAGATCTCGTCGAGGCTGGCGAACAGCGCCTTCTTGACGCTCAGCTCCTCGACCACGGCCTCGACCACCAGGTCGACGTCGGCCAGGTGCTCCAGCGTCGCGGACCAGGTGATCCGGCCGAGCGCCTCGTCCCGGTCGGTCTCGCTGAGCTTGCCCCGCACCACGCCCTTGTTCAGCGAGGTCTTGACCGCCTCGCACACCTTCGCGGACTTCTCCGCGCCCCGGGTCACCGAGACGACCTCGTACCCGGCCTTGGCGAACACCTCGATGATGCCGGTGGCCATGGTGCCGGAGCCGACCACGCCGACCTTCGCGATGGCGCGGGTGCCGTCGGCGGGCGCGGCGTCCGCGGCGAGCGGCGTGAACTCGTCGGGTACGACCTTCGGGGAGCCCGGCCGCTCGTAGGTGTAGAAGCCGCGACCGGACTTGCGGCCCAGCAGACCGGCGGTGACCATCTGCTTGAGCAGCGGGGCCGGGGCGTGCCGCCGGTCCCGGCCGCCGCGCCGGTACATGGTGTCGAGGATCTCGTACGCGGTGTCCAGGCCGATCAGGTCCATCAGCGCCAGCGGGCCCATCGGCAGGCCGCAGCCGAGCTTCATGGCGGCGTCGATGTCCTCGCGGGTGGCGTAGCGGGCCTCGAACATGCCGACCGCGTGGTTCAGGTAGCCGAACAGCAGCGCGTTGGCGATGAAGCCGGCCCGGTCGCTGATCGTCACGTCGACCTTGCCGAGCCGCTCGCAGAGCGCCTCCACGTCGGCGACCACGTCCGCGGAGGTGACCACCGTGCGGACCACCTCGACCAGCTTCATCACCGGGGCCGGGTTGAAGAAGTGGATGCCGATGACCTGGTGGGGCCGGGAGGTGGCGACGGAGATCTCGGTGACGCTCAGCGAGGACGTGTTCGTGGCCAGGATCGCCTCGGGCTTGCAGACCCGGTCCAGCTCGGCGAAGATCCGCTGCTTGAGGTCCAGGTGCTCGGGCACCGCCTCGATCACCAGGTCCACGTCGTGCAGCGCGTCCAGCCCGACGCGGAAGTCCACGCGCGCCATCAGGGCGTCCCGCTCGGCCTCGGCGAGCTTGCCCTTGGCCACGGCCCGGTCGGTGGAGCCGGTCAGCGTGGCCCGGCCGCGCTCCAGCGCCGCGTCGGAGATCTCGACGGCTGCGACGTCGAGGCCGTTGCGGGCGAACACCTCCACGATGCCGGCACCCATGGTGCCCAGACCCACCACGCCCACCCTGGTGAACTCCCGCGCCACGACCGGCCTCCCCTGGCTCGACTCCGCCGTCCGCGACATGAACGGCCGCTAAGGTTATGCGCCGGAGTCTGCCATGTGACGCTGTGTTGTCGAGACGCCGTGGGATATTTCACGGCACCGCGCCTCACCCGGTGACGTTCTCCCCGGCCAGCGCCAGCAGCTCGGCGACGAACTCCGCCGGCCGTTCCAGGTGCGGGCTGTGCCCGCAGCCGGGCAGCACGACCTCCCGGTACGTCCCGCCGGCCGCCGCGTACCGGTCCAGCACCGCGCGGGTCTGCCCCACCATCGGCTGGGGCGGGCACTGCTGCGCGCCGGGCCAGCCGGGCACCACACCGAGCTGACCGAGGTACGCCAGGTCGAACAGCGAGGTGTCCGAGACGATCACGTCGGCGTCACCGCGTACCCAGGTCACCGGCGGCTTGACCGGCACGGCGACCAGCGCGTCGGCGAGCCGGAAGTGGGCCGGGGCGAGCGCGTTGAGCACGCCGCGCCCCCCGGCGGCGGTCCCCGGCCAGTGGGCCGAGGCGACAGCCGTGCCCGGGTAGTTGTCGTCGCCGGTGGCGGTGGTCAGCATGCTCTCCAGCAGCAGGTCCTCGTCGTCGCCCAGCGCGGCGGGGTCGGCCACGTACGCGGCGCGCAGCACCGCGCGCGGGCTGGTCGGACCGTCCGCGCTCCGGTCACCGGCGGCGAGCCGGGCCACGAAGTCCGGGTTCGCGCCGCCGGCGCCGGTGCCGGCGAAGTCGGGCGTGGTGGGGGTGCCGTCGCGGTCCCGGGTGCCGCCGAAGCCGTACGGGGACACCGGAGCCTCCAGCAGCAGTCCCGCCACCCGATCCGGGTGGCCGACGAGCAGCCGCATCGCGACGCCACCGCCCAGCGAGTGCCCGGCCACCACCGGCCGGGCGCCGGACGGGAACAGCTCCGGGACGTCCAGCAGCGCGGCCACGTCGTCGGCGAAGTCGTCCAGCCCTCGGGTGGCGTCGACCGGCGCGGTGTCGGTCTCGCCGTACCCGCGCAGGTCGGGGGCGACCACCCGCAGCGTCTCCGGGAGCCGGGCCAGCAGCGGTTCCCAGAACGCGGAGGACGAGACGTTGCCGTGCACCAGCAGCACCGGCACGCCGTCCGGTGGACCGGCCACGCGGACCGCCTGGGTGATGCCGTTGGCCTGGACCGTGAGCCGTTCGCTGCGCATCCGCGCATGCTGGCACGCCCGCGCGACCCCGGTCCATGTGTCCCACCGACACAGCACCCCACCCCGACATGGCCCCACCCGCCCCACTCCGCCGGCCCGGCCTTGCGGCCGGCGGGTGCCGGGCCTCGGCGTTGCCGGGCCGCTAGCGAACGTCGGCCGGCTGGGCCTCACGCGCCTCGATCGGCTGGCGCGGCCCGGGGACGGGCAGCGGCAGGGTGGGCCGCTGGTCGCGGCGGAGCGCGCCGAAGCTCATCCCGACCGGGTCGGTCCGGGCCACGCCCGGGTCGTAGAGGCGCAGGTCGGTGCGGCCCAGCCGGACCACGTCGCCGTCGGCGATGGCCACACTGCCGGTGACCCGGGTGTCGTTGAGCCAGGTGCCGTTTGTCGAGCTGAGGTCGGTGAGCAGCACCCCCTCCGGGGTGGCCCGTACGGAGGCGTGCCGCCGGCTCAGGTGCGGGTCGGCAAGCACGATGTCGGCGGTCGGCGCGCGGCCGATCACCTGTGCCTCCTGGCCGACCCGGAACGTGAGCCCCCGCATCGCCCCGCCCGACACCGTCAGCAACGGCATCAGCTCAGGATGCTCCTTCATGGACAGTCGACCTCCACCCCATCGCCCCGCGGCGTCAGCCTGCCACCTCACCGTAGCGGCTTGCACCCCCGCCCGGTCACCCCCGCGACCCCGGCCGGTCATCTCCCGTTCGCCGTTTCGGACGGCACCTCCGTCGATGCGACGGCTGATCGTCCGCGCAGCGTACGGCGCGTTCCACACCTACCAGCGAGTAATCTTCGGGTCTAGACTTCGGCCATGACCGCTGTGCATGTGCCGGGTGCCCCGCTCATCTCCGAGGGTCTGCTGGTGTCGACCAGCCCGGCCACCGGCGCCGAGGCAGGCAGATTCCCGCTGGCCGACGAGGCGGACGTGCGTGCCGCGGTCGACCGCGCCCGGGCGGCCGGCGACTGGTGGGCCGGGCTCGGTTCCGCCGGCCGGCGGGACCGCCTCCAGCGCTGGCGCGGCGTGCTCGCCCGGCGGATCGAGGAGCTGGCCGACCTGATGCACACCGAGGGCGGCAAGCCGGTCGGTGACGCCGTGGTGGAGATCCTCACCGCGCTGGAGCACATCGACTGGGCGGCCCGCAACGCCCGGCGGGTGCTCGGGCCGCGCCGGGTCCGCTCCCGCCTGATCCTCGCCGAGTTCACCGGTCACCTCGAATACCAGCCGTACGGCGTGGTCGGCGTGATCGGCCCGTGGAACTATCCGGTCTTCACGCCGATCGGTTCCGTCGCGTACGCGCTCGCGGCCGGCAACGCCGTGGTGTTCAAGCCGAGCGAGTACACCCCGGCGGTCGGTCAGTGGCTGGTCGACCGGTTCGCCGAGGTCGTGCCGGAGCAGCCGGTGTTCCAGGCGGTGCACGGCTTCGGCGCGGTCGGTGCGGCGCTGTGCCGCTCCGGGGTGGGCAAGGTGGCGTTCACCGGCTCGACAGCGACCGCGAAGCGGGTGATGGCCGCCTGCGCCGAGACGCTCACGCCGGTGCTGCTGGAGGCCGGCGGCAAGGACGCGATGATCGTGGACGCCGACGCCGACCTGGACGCCGCCGCGGAGGCGTGCGTGTGGGGCGGGCTGACGAACGCCGGCCAGACGTGCATCGGCATCGAGCGGGTCTACGCGGTCGACCAGGTCTTCGACGCCTTCGTGGACAAGGTGGTGGCGAAGGCCGGGCGGCTCACCGTCGGCGCCGACGGGTCCGACCTCGGACCGATCACCATGCCGTCGCAGATCGATGTCATCCGGCGGCACATCGACGACGCGCTCGACCGGGGCGGCCGGGCGGTGCTCGGCGGCCCGGAGGCGGTCCAGCCGCCGTACGTGCACCCGACGGTCCTGGTCGACGTGCCGGAGGACTCGGCGGCCGTGCAGGAGGAGACGTTCGGCCCGACGCTCGTGGTCAACCGGGTCCGTGACGTGGACGAGGCGGTCGAGCGGGCAAACGCGCTGCCGTACGGGCTCGGGGGTTCGGTCTTCGGCCGGGCGCGGGCGGTGGCGGTGGCGCGGCGGCTGCGCTCCGGGATGGCCTCGGTCAACTCGGCGCTGACGTTCGCCGGCATGTCGACGCTGCCGTTCGGCGGCACCGGCGAGTCCGGCTTCGGCCGCATCCACGGCGAGGAGGGCCTGCGCGAGTTCGGCCGGCCCAAGTCGGTCACCCGCCGCCGGGCCCGGTCGCTGCTGCCGGCGATGACGTTCGAGCGCACCCCGGCCGACGTCGCCCGCCTGGTCAAGATCGCCAAGCTCATGTACGGCCGGGGCCGCTGAGGCGGCACCTCAGAACAGCGTCAGCTCGTCGCGCTCGATGCCGCGCAGCTTGTCGTAGTCGACCACCACGCACCGGATGCCCCGGTCGGTGGCGAGCACCCGCGCCTGCGGCTTGATCTCCTGCGCGGCGAACACCCCGGAGACCGGCGCGAGCAGCGGATCGCGGTTCATCAGCTCCAGGTAGCGGGTGAGCTGCTCCACGCCGTCGATCTCGCCGCGCCGCTTCACCTCGACCGCCACCGCACCGCCGACCGCGTCCCGGCAGAGCAGGTCGACCGGCCCGATGGCGGTCATGTACTCCCGCCGGACCAGCGTGAAGCCCTCCCCCAGCGTCTCCGGGTTCGCGGCGAGCAGTTCCTGCAGGTGGGCTTCGACGCCGTCCTTGCGCAGGCCCGGGTCCACGCCCAGCTCGTACGAGGTGTCCTGGAAGATCTCCTCCAGGGTGATGCGCAGCTCCTCGCCGGCCTTGTTCACCACCCGCCAGACGCCGGGGGCCTCCTCCAGCCGGCAGGGCGGGCTCATCCAGTTCAACGGCTTGTAGGCCCGGTCGTCGGCGTGGATCGACACCGACCCGTCCGCCTTCACCATGAGCAACCGGGTCGCCGGGGGCAGGTGGGCCGAGAGCCGTCCGACATAGTCCACCGAGCACTTCGCAATCACCAACCGCACCCGCCGAGGGTAGCCGAGTCCCCGGCGGACGCCGACGAGCGCCACTGGCGCACCGGTGCCATATTGAGATCGTGCTCGAAGTCCTCACCGGTTCCGGCCTGGCCGCCTCGGCGGGCCTGAACGCCTACATCCCGCTGTTGCTGATGGGGCTGCTGTCCCGCTACACCGACCTGGTCGAGCTGCCGAGCGGCTGGCAGTGGCTCGGCAACGGCTGGGTGGTGCTGATCCTCGCGGTCCTGCTCGCGGTCGAAGTGGTGGCCGACAAGGTGCCGGTGGTCGACCACGTCAACGACGTGGTGCAGACAGTGGTCCGGCCGACCGCCGGCGGGCTCGCGTTCGGCGCGGGCGCCGGCTCCGAGACGGTGACCGTGAGCGACCCGGACACGTTCTTCTCCACGCACCAGTGGGTGCCGGTCCTGGTCGGTGTGCTCATCGCGCTCGGCGTGCACCTGCTCAAGGCCGCGGCACGGCCGGTCATCAACGCGACCACGGCCGGGGTGGGCGCGCCGGTGGCCAGCACCGCCGAGGACGCGACGAGCGTGGTCATGTCGGTGGTGGCGCTGCTGCTGCCGGTGCTGGTCCTGGTGTTCCTGGTCGCCCTGGTGATCTTCGTGCCCTGGCTGGTCCGCCGTCGGCGGGAGCGGCGCCGCGAACGCGCCGCCGCCCGGGAGGCCGGCTTCCGCGTCTGACCCGCACCGACTTCTGAAACCTCTAAAATCGGGGCAAGAAACCCAAGGAGGTACGGGAGATGACCGCGTCGTTGGAGATGCCCCGGGTCCAGGAGTGCGCCGTCAGGTCCTGCGCCTACAACCACACGAACGACTGCCACGCCTTCGCCATCACGATCGGCAGCAGCGACCACGCCCACTGCCACACGTTCGTGGAGATGCCGGTGCGCGGCGGCCTCGACCAGTTGGTCGCCCAGGTCGGCGCGTGCTCACGCGCCGACTGCCGGCACAACTCCGACCTGGAGTGTCGCGCCCCGGCCATCACCGTAGGCCCCAACATGGACATGGCCGACTGCATGACCTACGAGAGCCGCTGAGCCGCGCGCAGGCGGGCGTTAAGCGCGCAGGCGGGCGTTAAGAAGGGGCCCCTTCACTACCGGAGGCGTTAAGAGGGGGCCCTTCCTTTCAATCCAGCGCGTTCGCCTCGCGGATCACGGTGACCAGTTCGTCGATGATGCCGGTGAGCGCGAAGTCCTTCGGCGTGAACACCCGGGCCACCCCGGCGGTCCGCAGCGCCTCGGCGTCGGCGGCCGGGATGATCCCGCCCACCACCACCGGCAGGTCTCCCCGCCCGGCCGCGCGCAGCCCGTCCAGCACCGCCGGCACGGCGGCCAGGTGCGAGCCGGACAGCACGGAGAGCCCGACCAGGTCGACGTCCTCCTCCACCGCCGCCGCCACGATCTGCCCGGCGGTCAGCCGGATGCCCTGGTAGACCACCTCGAAGCCGGCGTCGCGGGCGCGTACCGCGATCTGCTCCGCGCCGTTGGAGTGCCCGTCCAGCCCCGGCTTGCCGACGAGCAGCCGCAGCCGGCCGCTGCCCAGCTCCCGGGCGGTCGCGACGACCCGCTCGCGGACCCCGGCGAGGGTCGCGTCACCGGCCGCCCCGGCGGCCCCGGCCAGGCCGGTCGGCGCGCGGTACTCGCCGTACACCTGGCGCAGCGCGCCCGCCCACTCGCCGGTGGTGACACCGGCGCGCACGCATTCGAGCGTCGCCGCCATCAGGTTCGCCGTGGTGGCGGCGTCGGCGCGCAGCTTCGCCAGCGCCTCCTCCACCGCTGCCGCGTCCCGGTCGGCCCGCCACCGGCGTACGCCGTCGGTGGCCGCCTCCTCGACGGCCGGGTCCACCTGCTCGATCGCCTCGGCGCCGGCCGCGGTGAGCGGCGACGGCTCGGTCTCGGTGAACCGGTTGACGCCGACTACCACGTCCGAGCCGGACTCCATCCGGCGGCGCCGGTCGGCGAGCGAGGCCACCAGCGCGCTCTTGAGGTAGCCGGTCTCGACGGCGGTCACCACGCCGCCCATCTCCAGCACCTTCTCCAGCTCGACCCGGGCGCCGGCGACGATGTCGTCGACCAGCGCGGTCATCACGTGCGAGCCGGCGAACAGGTCCGGGTACTCCAGCAGGTCCGACTCGTACGCCAACACCTGCTGCATGCGCAGCGACCACTGCTGGTCCCACGGGCGGGGCAGGCCCAGCGCCTCGTTCCAGGCGGGCAGTTGCAGGGCCCGGGCGCGGGCGTCGCGGGACAGCGTGACGCCGAGCATCTCCAGCACGATCCGCTGGATGTTGTTCTCCGGCTGCGCCTCGGTCAGGCCCAGCGAGTTGACCTGGACGCCGTAGCGGAACCGGCGCTGCTTCGGGTTCTCCACGCCGTAGCGGTCGCGGGTGATCTCGTCCCAGAGCGCGCCGAACGCGCGCATCTTGGCGATCTCCTCGACGAAGCGCACCCCGGCGTTGACGAAGAACGAGATCCGCTGGACCACGTCGCCCATCCGCTCGGCCGGCACCTGGCCGGAGTCGCGTACGGTGTCCAGCACGGCGACGGCGGTGGCCAGCGCGAAGCCGACCTCCTGCACCGGCGTGGCGCCCGCCTCCTGGAGGTGGTACGAGCAGATGTTCACCGGGTTCCACCGGGGCATCTCCCGCAGCGTGTACGCGATCACGTCGGCGGTCAGCCGCAGCGACGCGGCCGGCGGGAAGATGTACGTCCCCCGGGACAGGTACTCCTTGATGATGTCGTTCTGCGTGGTGCCGGCGCAGCGGCTCAGCTCCGCGCCCTGCTCGGCGGCGACGGTGCCGTAGAGGCCGAGCAGCCACATCGCCGGGGCGTTGATGGTCATCGAGGTGTTCATCTCGGCGAGCGGGATGCCCTCGAACAGCGCCCGCATGTCGCCCAGGTGCGACACCGGCACGCCGACCCGGCCCACCTCACCGGAGGCCAGCTCGTGGTCCGGGTCGTACCCGGTCTGGGTGGGCAGGTCGAAGGCGACCGACAGGCCGGTCTGCCCCTTCGCCAGGTTGCGGCGGAAGAGCGAGTTGGTGGCCGCGGCGGAGGAGTGCCCGGCGTACGTGCGCATCACCCACGGGCGGTCCCGCTCGGGCAGCCGTCCCGGCATCGCGTCGTCCATGGCCGGAGTTTAAGTTACCGTTCAGTAAAAGAGAGTGTGGAAAACCACACAACCCGATGGCCGCACCGGTGGGTCGGCACTCGGCCGGCCCACCGCACGGGTCATTCGCTGCGGGCGGTCTCCGGACCGGTGATCCGTTCCAGCAGCGGCAGGGTGGCCGCGATGACGGCGAGGCAGCCCAGCACGCCGAGGGCCATGACCGCCGCGAACCCGGCCCCTGGTAGGCGCAGGTCGTAGCCCATCTGCGCGCGCAGGAACAGGTGCGCGGCGGCCAGTCCCATCCCGACCGCGACCACGGCGACGGTCAGCAGCGGCACCACGCTCTCCAGCGTCACCACGCGGCGCAGCAGCCGTACCGGGGCGCCACTGAGCCGCAGCAGGCTGAACGGCCGCCTCCGTTCACTGAGACCGGCCGCCACCGCCACGGCCAGGCTGCATCCGGCGAGCGCGAGACCGGCCACCACGACGAGGTCGGCCAGCCGCTGCCAGCCCCGCATGGTGTCGGCGAAGTCGGCCTCGAAGTCGCCGGGCACGTTCGGGGCCACGAAGAAGGTGGGGAATGCGGCTTCGAGGACCGTCCGGGCCCGCTCCACCGCGACCGGGTCCGCCGCGTCGACCGCCACCGAATCCGCCGGGAGTCCCGCGAGGGCAGCCGGGTCCACCGGGGACGACGGCCAGACCCGGTCGGCCGAGGCGGACTCCCGCCAGGGGATCAGGCCCGGCGGCACCTCGGCGACGCTCGTCCCCGTGGCGCACCGCCCGTAGGCGGGCGGGATGTCCGCGCAGGCGATCACCCCGGAGTCGCGGCCGTCACCGCGTACCGGGTTCTGCCGGACGAGCACCGGGTTGCGGACGCCGGGAACCGCCGCCAGATCGGCCAGCAGCGTGCCCGGCGCCGGGGCGTCGTCCATCAGCACCATCGACAGCCGGCCGGCCTCCAGGGAACCCCGGGGCGCCGGACCGCGCTCGTGCGCGATCGTCGCCATCACGCCCACGGCCACCGTCGTGACGAACAGCGCGAGCATCACGCCGCTCACCGCCCGGAACCCGGCGGACGGGTTGTCGGCTAGCCGGCGCGCGGCGATCAGCGCGGCCGGCCGGCTGGCCCGGGCGGCCATCGCCCGGGCGCCGACCATGGTCAGCCACGGGCCGCCGGTGAGCAGCCCGACCATGACCAGCAGCAGGGCGGGCAGGAACAGCGCCGTCTGGCCGTCCGACGTGGGCGGCCGGTACACCAGGGCGAAGCCCAGCCCGGCCAGGCCGAGCGCGAGCGGGATCAGCCGGTACGCCCGGGGCGGCCGGGGTGTGACGCGGCGGCTGACACCGAGCGGGGAGATCCGGACCCGGCGCAGCGCGACCCAGGCCGCGGCCGCCGCGCCCGCCGGCACGCCGAGCGCCACCAGGAGGGCCTCCGGCGCGCCGATGGCCATGTCGCCGGGGAAGAACGGCATGCCGGTGAACGGGATGCCGGCGAGCTGCCCGCGGAACGCGAAGAACGCCGCGGAGCCGGCCGCCGCGCCGGCCGCCGCCGCGAGCGCGGCCTCGACGGCCGCGACCGCCGAGATCTGCCGGGGCGTGGCCCCGACCAGCCGCATCGCGGCGAACCGCTGCTCCCGGCGGGCAGCGCCGAGCCGGGTCGCCGTGCCGATGAAGACGAGTACGGGGAACAGCAGTCCGCCCGCGGCCACGCCGAGGATGAGGTCGACAGCCGCACCCGGCAGCGAAGCGCTGTTGTCGTCGAGCCGGGTGATCTTCCGGACCTGGTCGAGCCTGCCCACCTGCTCCGGGGTGCCGCCGACCAGGACGAGCAGGGTGTCCGGCGAGGTGAGCGCCGCCGGCCCGACGGCGCCGAGGTCCCGGCCCGGGTAGCGGTCGGCGAGCTGGTCGGCAGGGGTGGCGGCCAGCAGCCTCCGCAGCGCCGGGGAGGCGTAGAACTCGCCGGGTCCTGGGGTACGGGGGACGCCGACCGGCGTGGGCGCGTCCGGGCCGGTCGCGGCGACGTCGACCCGGATGATCTGATCGCCGCGGAAGTAGTCGGTCCGGGTGGACCACAGCAGCGGGTCGGCGGACCCGCCCGCCGTCTCCTGCGGGTACATCGACGCGTAGCGGGTGAGCTGGGCGTCGGTGGCGTGCACACCAGCGAGCGTGGTGAGCAGCAGGCCGGTGCCGACCGCGACGGCGGCGGCGATGGCTACCAGCCGGACCAGCGCCTCCCGGCCACCGGCGACGGCGAGCCGGAGCGCGAGCCCGATCATGAGGCGACCCCGGCGGGGGCGTTGACCCGGCCGTCCCGCACCATGACCTCCCGGTCGGCGTACGCGGCGATGCGCGCCTCGTGCGTCACCAGGACGACTGTGGTGCTCTTCTCGCGGGCGGCGTCCACCAGCAGCGTCATCACCTCCTCGCCGGTGAGCGAGTCGAGCGCGCCGGTGGGCTCGTCGGCGAACAGCACCCGGGGCTCGGCGACCAGGCCGCGAGCGAGGGCGACCCGCTGGGCCTGCCCGCCGGACAGCTCCCCGGAGCGGCGGTGCTCCATGCCGGCCAGGCCGAGCCGCTCGAACCAGCCCCGCGCGGCGCGCAGCGCCGGGGTACGGCGGACACCGCGCAGCAGCAGCGGCAGCGCCACGTTCTCCGCCGCGGTGAGTTCCGGCACGAGCTGGCCGAACTGGAAGACGAAGCCGAAGCTGTCGCGGCGCAGCGCGCTGCGGTCGGCCTCGCCGAGCGTGTCGATCCGGGTGCCGTCGAACCGGACCTCGCCGGAGTCGGGGCGCAGGATGCCGGCCAGGCAGTGCAGCAACGTCGACTTGCCGGAGCCGCTCGGTCCCATCACGGCGACGACCTCGCCGGCGGCCACGGCGAGGCTCGCGCCGCGCAGGGCGGGTGTCTCGCCGAACGCGTACGTGACGTCGCGTGCCTCGATCATCGGGCTCATGGCCGTACCGCCTTTCTCAGGGCGTCCAGCCGGGTGCCCGTCGTCTCGATCCACCGCAGGTCCGCCTCGAGGTGGTAGAGGCCGTGGTCGGCCAGCATCACGTCGACGAGTTCGCCGCTGCGCTTGATCTCGGTGAGTTCGCGCATCCGGCGCAGGTGTGCGGCGCGCTGGGTGTCCAGGTACTCCTCGGCCGGGCGGTCGAGCATCAGCGCGAGCACGACCTTGGTGAACAACAGGGTCTGCAGGTGCGGTTCCGGTTCGACCGGCTCGGTCAGCCAGTGCTCCACCTCGGTGGCGCCCACGTCGGTGATGACGTAGCGCTTGCGGTCCGGCCCGGCGCCGGAAGCGACGTCGCCGACCACCACCTTGCCGTCGCGGGCGAGCCGGCTCAGCGTCGAGTAGACCTGCCCGTACGGCAGCGGCTTGCCGCGCCCGAAGAAGGTGTCGTAGTCGCGCTTGAGGTCGTAGCCGTGGCTCGGTTCGCGTTCGAGCAGGCCGAGCAGGGTCAGGGGAACGGTCATGACCAGAGACTACACCGAGTGTATACCTCGCGTATATAGCCGACCCGGCAGTGGAACGGGCCACCGCACGACGCACACTTGACGTCATGGAGAACGAGCTCGCGATTTCCGTGCGAGGGCTGCGCAAGGCGTACGGCGACAACGTCGCCGTCGCCTCGGTGGACCTGGACGTCCACCGGGGTGAGGTGTTCGCCCTGCTCGGTCCGAACGGCGCCGGCAAGACCACCACGGTCGAGATCCTGGAGGGCTACCGGCAGCGCGACGCCGGCGAGGTACGCGTCCTCGGCGCCGACCCGGCCCACCCCGACGCCGGCTGGCGCTCCCGGGTCGGCATCGTGCTCCAGGGCACCGGCGAGTTCGACGAGCTCACCGTCAGCGAGGTGGTCCGCCACTTCTCCGGCTTCTACCCGGAGGCCGACGACCCGGACAAGGTGGTCGAGCGGGTCGGGCTGGGCGCCAAGGCCAAAGCGCGCACGCACACGCTCTCCGGCGGGCAGAAGCGCCGCCTGGACGTGGCGCTGGGCATCATCGGCCGCCCCGAGCTGCTCTTCCTCGACGAGCCGACCACCGGCTTCGACCCGGAGGCCCGGCGCGATTTCTGGGAGCTGATCCGGGACCTGTCCGCCGCCGGCACCACGATCGTGCTCACCACCCACTACCTGGACGAGGCCGAGGCGCTCGCCGACCGGGTCGGCGTGATCGCCGCCGGGCGGGTGATCGAGGTCGCGCCGCCGAACGCGCTGGGCAACCGGCAGGAGTCGCTGGCGACCGTCTCCTGGCGTACCCCCGACGGGACGCCGGCGTCGGCGGAGACCGCGACGCCGACGGCGCTGGTGTACGACCTGGCCGCGCGCTTCGGCGGCGAGGTACCCGGCCTCACCGTGACCCGGCCGACCCTGGAAGACGTCTACCTGCGGATGATCGGACACTCATGACCACCACGACGAAACCGGCGGCCCCGGTCACCGCCGCGACCGCTGCCCGGCGGCCCGGCGCGGGCACGCTGGCGCTGCGCCAGGGGCGGCTGGAGATCACCCAGTTCCTGCGCAGCCGGGAGTCCGTCGTGTTCACGATGGGCTTCCCGATCATCATGATCCTGATCTTCGCGGCGATCTTCAGCGACGACATCGCGCCCGGGGTCAGCTACACGCAGTACTTCATCACCGGAATGATCGCGACCGGCCTGATGACAGTCAGCTTCCAGAACCTCGGCATCTGGATCCCGATCGAGCGGGACCGGGGCGTGCTCAAGCGCTACCGCGGCACGCCGATGCCGAAGTGGGTCTGGTTCGCCGGCAAGGTGATCATGGTGGTGGTCATCGGCATCGCCGAGACCGTGCTGCTGCTCGCCGTCTCGGTGGCGATGTTCGACCTGGACCTGCCGCAGACCACCGCCAAGTGGCTGACGTTCGCCTGGGTCTCCGTGCTCGGCGTCACCGCCTGCACGCTGTGCGGCATCGCGATCTCGTCGCTGGCCCGCACCGCCCGCAGCGGCTCGGCGGTGGTCACCCCGGTCGCGCTGGTGCTCCAGTTCATCTCCGGCGTGTTCTTCGTCTTCACCAGCCTGCCCACCTGGATGCAGCAGGTCGCGGCGATCTTCCCGCTCAAGTGGATGTGCCAGGGGCTGCGCTCGGTGTTCCTGCCGGACAGCTTCGGCGCCCGGGAGCCGGGCGGCTCGTTCGAGCTGGGCACCGTCGCGCTGGTGCTGGGCGCCTGGTGCGTCATCGGCCTGGTGCTGTGCCTGACCACGTTCCGCTGGACCACCAAGCGCGACGGCTGAGGTGCAAGGAAGGGCCCCCTATTAACGCCTCCGGTAGAGCAAGGGCCCCCTATTAACAACGCACGTTAAGAAGGGGCCCTTCCTTACACCCGGGTGGCACACTCGCTGGCATGGCACACACGCTGACCCGGCGGACGGTGCTCACCGCCGCCGCCGGGATCGCCGGGGCCGGCCTGGTCGGCGGCCTGGCCGCCCGGCAACTGGCCGGCCCCCGCCCGGGACCGGCCCCGGACCTGCCGGACGCCCCGCCCGGCGACGAGCGGCTGATCCGCATCGCGTCCGCCGCGCGCGGCCGCGAGGTGGACTTCTGGACGGCCGTGCCCGACGGGTACGGCGACGGCCGCGGCCTGCCCGTCTGCCTGGTGCTGCACGGCGCGTCGGCCACCCCGCGCGACTACGGCCGGTTCGGGCTGGCCCGCTTCCTCACCGACGCGGTACGCCGGGGCGCCCCGCCGTTCGCGCTCGCGGGCGCCACCGGCGGGCGGCTGTCCTGGCGGGCGGCCGGTGACGACGACCCGCAGCGGATGGTGCGCGAGGAGGTACCCACCTGGTGTGCCCGGCGCGGTTTCGACAGCAGCCGGCTGGCCGTGTGGGGCTGGTCGATGGGCGGCTTCGGCGCGTTGCTGCTGGCCGAGACGTACCCGAAGTGGTTGCGGATGGCGGCGGCCTTCTCCCCCGCGGTGAGCCCCGGCGACGCGGTCTTCACCGGCGTGGAGAAGCTGCGCGGCACCCCGGTCGGGCTCTGGTGCGGGCGGCAGGACAACTTCCTCTCCGACGTCCGCGCGCTGGCCCGGGTGCTGCCCGAGGAGCCGGTACGCGCCGCCTGGGCCGACGGGCGGCACAACTTCGGCTACTGGGGCACAGTCATCCCGGACGCGTTCGCGCTGATCGGCACCGCGCTCAGCCCGCCCCGCACGTGAACCGGCCACGGACGTGAACCGCCCCCGGCCGCGCGGGCCGGGGGCGGGACGGGCCGGTCAGTACGAGTAGAAGCCCTGGCCGGTCTTGCGGCCCAGGTCGCCGGCGGTGGCCATGCGCTGGAGCAGCTCCGGCGGGAAGAACTTCTCGTCGGCGGTGTCGGTGTAGATGTTGCGGGTGGCGTTGAGCAGCACGTCCACGCCGGTCAGGTCGACGGTGGCGAGCGGGCCCATGGCGTGGCCGAAGCCCAGCTTGCAGGCGGTGTCCAGGTCCTCGGCGGAGATCACGCCGGACTCGACGAGCTTGACCGCCTCCATCGCCAGCGCGCAGATCAGCCGGGTGGTGACGAAACCGGCGATGTCCCGGTTGACCACCACCACGGTCTTGCCGATCCCCTCGGCGAACGACTTCACCGTCTCCATCGTCGCGTCGCTGGTCTTGTAGCCGCGTACCAGCTCGCAGAGCTTCATCATCGGCACCGGCGAGAAGAAGTGGGTGCCGACGACCGACTCCGGGCGTTCGGTGGCGGTGGCGATCTGGGTCACCGGGATGGCGGAGGTGTTGGTGGCGAGCACCGCGTCCGCCTTGCAGATCTTGTCGAGCGCGCGGAACACCTCATGCTTGATCTCGATCTTCTCGAAGACCGCCTCGACCACGATGTCCGCGTCGGCGGCTGCCTCCAGTTCGGTGGTCGGGGTGATCCGGCCCAGCGTCGCCTCGACGTCGGACGCCTCGATCTTGCCCTTCTCGGCGAACTTCGTCAGCGACTTCCGGATGCCGTCCACACCGCGCTTCGTGGCCGCGTCGTCGATGTCGCGCAGCGTCACCTGCCAGCCCGCCTGCGCCGCCACCTGGGCGATGCCCGAGCCCATCAGCCCGGCACCGACTACCGCGAGTCGACCCGCCATCTGCTTCTCCCTCGCCGTGTTCTGCAACGTCTGCCAGAACCCTACTTAACGAGGGATAAGCCCCGGCCGTCAGATGGCCAGGTCCGGCTCCTCCGGCGCGGTGCCGCGCTCCACCTCGACGCCGAGTGCCAGCAGGTCGGCCACGAAGTCCGGGTAGCCCCGGTCGACGTGGTGCACGTGCGAGACCTCGGTCAGCCCGTCGGCGCAGAGCCCGGCGATGATCAGGCCGGCGCCGGCCCGGATGTCGGTGGCGCGTACCGGGGCGCCGGACAGCCGCTCCTGGCCGCACACCAGGGCGTGGTGGCCGTCGGTACGGATCTCCGCGCCCAGCCGCATCATCTCGTTGGCGAACATGAACCGGCCGTCGAAGATGTTCTCGGTGATCAGCGAGCCGCCGTCGCTGACCGCCGCCAGCCCGATCGCCATCGGCAGCAGGTCGGTCGCGAACCCCGGGTACGGCAGCGTGACCACGTCGACCGCCCGCGGGCGGTCGTCCATCCGTACCCGGAAGGCGTCACCCCGGGTCTCGACCAGGCCGCCGGCCGCGACCAGCTTGTCCAGCGCGACCTCCAGGTACGCCGGGTCGAGGCCGGTCACCGTCACGTCGCCGCGGGTCATCGCGGCGGCGAACGCCCAGGTGCCGGCGACGATCCGGTCCCCCACGGCGGCGTGCCGGACCGGCCGCAACTCGGGTACGCCGACGATGTGCAGCGTCGACGTGCCGGCCCCCTCGATCCGGGCGCCCATCCGGTTCAGCATCGTGCAGATGTCGACGATCTCCGGCTCCCGGGCCGCGTTGTCGATCGTCGTACCGCCCCGGGCCAGCACCGCCGCCATGACCAGGTTCTCGGTCGCGCCCACGCTCGGGAAGTCCAGCACGATGTCGGCGCCGTGCAGCCCGTCCGGCGCCTCGGCGATGACGAAGCCGTGCTCACCGGAGATCTCCGCGCCCATCCGGGCCAGCCCGGCGATGTGCATGTCCAGCCCACGCGAGCCGATGGCGTCACCGCCGGGGTGGGCCACCCGGACGTACCCCCGGCGGGCCAGCAGCGGGCCGAGCACGCAGATCGACGCGCGCAGCCGGCGGACCAGGTCGTAGTCGGCCTCCGCGCCCGGCCGTTCCGGCACGTCGATGAGCACCGAGCGGGACCGCTCCACACCGTCGTGGGCCACCATCGGGTCGACCGGGTCGTCCGGGCCGAAACGTACGCCGCAGCCGAGCCGCCGCAGCACCTCGCCCATGATCGCGATGTCGGTGATCCGGGGCACGTTGGTGATCAGGCTGCGGCCGGGCGCGAGCAGCGCGGCGGCCATCAGTTTCAGCGCGGAGTTCTTCGCACCCACCACGTGCACGGTGCCGGCGAGCCGGGCGTCGCCGCGCACCCGGATGACGTCGACGTCGTTGAGCGCCGGATCGCTCGCGTCCCCCGGCCCCACCGGACTCGGCCGGGCTGGGATGGTCAGGTCCGGTATCCGTAGGCTGTGCGTCATGGCCGTCCACCTCACGCGCATCTACACCAAGGCCGGCGACGCCGGCATGACCAGGCTGAGCAACAACGAGCAGGTGCCGAAGACCGATCCGCGCATTGCCGCGTACGCGGACGTGGACGAGTGCAACGCCTCGATCGGCGTCGCGCTCGCACTGGGGCAGCTCTCGGACGAGCTGCGGGCCGTGCTGGAGTCCGTGCAGAACGACATGTTCGACGTCGGCGCGGACCTGGCGACGCCGGTCGAGCCGGACCCGAAGTACCCGCCGCTGCGGGTGACCGAGGAGTACGTCGAGCGCCTCGAGGGTTGGTGCGACGAGTACAACGCGCGCCTGAGCAAGCTCGACTCCTTCATCCTCCCCGGCGGCACCGCGGGCGCGGCACTGCTGCACGTGGCACGGACGACCGCCCGGCGCGCCGAGCGTGCGGCATGGGCGCTGGTCGCGCACGACCCCGATCGGACGAGTCCCCTCCCGGCAAAGTATCTCAACCGGCTCTCCGATTTGCTCTTTATCCTGTCAAGAACGGCAAATCCGGACGGCGACGTGCTATGGGTACCGGGCGGGAAGCGCTGACCATCGGCGGCCTCCATCACGTGGAGGTGTGGGTACCCGACCTGGCGGCGGCCAGTCGTTCCTGGGGCTGGCTTCTCGGCGAGCTGGGCTGGACGCCGCACCAGGACTGGCCCGCCGGCCGCTCCTGGCGCCTCGACGCGACGTACATCGTGCTGGAGGAGTCACCGGCGCTCACCGGCCGCACCCACGACAGGCGCGCGCCCGGGCTGAACCACATGGCCTTCCACGCCGGCCCGCCGGCCGCCGTCGACCGCCTGGTCACTGCCGCCGAGGGGTACGGCTGGAAGCTGCTGTTCCCCGACCGGCACCCGCACGCGGGCGGCCCGGACAGCTACGCCGCCTACCTGACCGACGGACGGGCAGGGGTACGAGGTCGAACTGGTCGCCGGGACTGACTGAGCCCGAGGACGGTGTGGTCGAACCTGCTCCCGGCCCTGGTCTACCACTGCCGCCGACCGGTGCCACGCTGACCCTTTTCGGTACGCGTGAAGGCCGGCACCCCGTCGTCGGGGTGCCGGCCTGTCTCGCTTACTTGTTCCAGTGTTCGGCGACCAGGTCGGCGGCCTGCTGCTCCCACTGGGCGTAGTGGTCCGGGTA
>NZ_KB895863.1:0-49457 GCF_000374985.1 Micromonospora sp. CNB394
CACACCAGCAGGATCGCGGTCAGCGAGTACCACCGACCCCGCCGAGAACGCGGATCGGGCACCAAGTCGAGGTAAGGCCGCAGGTCGGCGATCCGGCCGGTGTCCAACGGCCCCAGCTTCACCAGCACAGCAGGGATGGGAGAAGATGCAGCAGCAGGCACGGGCCACCTCGTGATCATCTGGCTTCGACACCACAATGATCACGAAGCCCGTGCCTGCCCTGCTATACACCCCAACCGGTCACAACCCGACCAGCCACACAACCCCGGAACTTGCAACCGCCCTGGCCACGTCGGGCGTCACACTGTCGGCCGGGCTCGCGTCGTCGGTCGAGGTCGCCTCGTCGGCCACATCCGGCGTCGCGTCGGTCGGGGTGGCGGGCTCCCACAGGTCGGCGCTCTTGCGGTTGCCGTTGGTCGGGCCGGGGGTGCGGGTGGCCGTCCCGGTCGCCTCCATGTGCTTGAGCGCCTCGGTGACGACCGGCAGCGGCAGGTTTTCCTGTCCGGCGATCTTGCGGGCGGTCAGGCCGGGGTGGCGACCCAGCGCCTCGGCGACGGCAGCGCGGGCCTCGTCGGTACCGGCGGTCAGGTTGGCGTTTGCGGTCATGACAGAACCTCCACAGAAAAGGGATGGCAGCGAATTCCGCATTGCGCGTCGTGCGCTTTCTTGCGGTTCCGCTAGGGCCGCTGTTCCGGTGCCCACGTCCATGGACCCTCTGCACGGCCCTAATGTCAACCCCGTTGTTCAAGACTCTTTCCGGGCAACTTTTTCGGGTGCCGCATTGCACCTCCGACGCAGGGCATTCATCGACTACGAATAGCCATTGCGGGCGCTGTGAGCGCCCCTGCCGCACGTTGCCGCGCCCAGGGTATGTACGTGTGGGCGGGCCGCCGTGCGGGCGGTCTGGCGACGCGTTGGCCTACGGTGAGGAGGGCCGATCTCATCGGGGCGGGGGCAACCCCGCCCGGACGGGCAGTCGTCGAGCGATGCACCTCGATTGGTTGTGACGGAAATCACTTCACACCGCCCGCCATTAATAACCATTTAATAACTCTTCGGCGGTGCCTCTTCCTGGACTTCGTCAACTCGGCACGATGCGCCGGATTGCCGCTACTTGATTCGCCCATCCCGACAGTTTGCTAATGCGTACGACGTCTCCGGTTTTCGGGGCTTGCACGATGAGACCTGACCCGATGAACATGCCGACGTGCCGGGGGTCGGAACGGGTGCCGTCGCTGCCAGCAATCAGAATCAGATCCCCGGGGTGCAGTTGCGCGACCCCGGGGACCGGGGCACCGTCGTGCACTTGGTCGCGCGTGGTGCGTCCGATGGTGACCCCGGCCGCCCGGTACGCCTGTTGCATGAGCGATGAACAGTCGCACTGTCGCCGGGGGATGCCCGAGTGCGGGGCGGTGCAGTCACCGCCGTAGGTGTACGGGGTCCCGAGTTGGGCGAGCGCCCACCCGATCGCGGTCACGACCGGCGGCGGGGTGCCCGCCGGAAGCGTGAACCCCGGCGGCAGCGACGCGGCCACGTCGGGCGGCAGCCCGTCGCCCCCGTCGCAGACGACACCGCCGGTGTAACCGGCCACGATTGCGGCGGAACGGGCCTCGTGTGGGGCGTAGGCGTCCGGGTACGCCGAGCGTTGCACCGCTTGCGCCGCGTCGGTGAGCGGCAGCGTCTCCCACCGGGGGACCCGTTGGAGGTGTTCGTAGAACGCGGTAGCGGCGTAGTCAGGGTCGGTGACCTGTTCGGGGGTGCCCCATCCTTGCGACGGGCGCTGTTGGAACAGGCCCAACGAGTCGTGATCGTTGGCCGGGCCGAGGTCCCCGAGGTTGATCAGGTTCGACTCTTGCAGCGCGGTCGCTATGGCAATCACCCACCCTCGGGGCGGTACCGTCATGCGCTGCCCTACCGCCACGATGACCGAGGCGTTGCTCGCCTGTTCGGCCGTGAGCCCGTCCGGGGTCGCGCCCGGGGCGGTGGCGGTGGCCCGGCATCCGGCGGCACCGCCGCTACCGGAGAACCCGCCCACGACCGCCCCCGCCCCGGCCGCGACGATGATCACGAGCGCGACGATGCCGCCGACCGCCCACACAGTCACCCGTCCCACGGCGCACCGTCCCCCGTGATCGCGCTGCCGGGTAGGTCGGCCAGGGTGACCCGTTGCGGGTCGCCGGGCACCCGCCACACCGGCCCGGCGGGGCCGCCGTGGGCGGCGGCGTAGTCGTCCGCACCGGTCGCGACGCTCACCCCGGCGGGTAACCCGGTGCGGGACAGGTGCGCGTGCAGGTTGGCCTCGCGGGCGGCGGTCGGCAGCCAGAACGCAACCGGGTACGCGCGGCGGGTGCCGAGGGCGGCGTAGCCGGTGAGTTTGTCCGCGACCCGGCCCACGGTTTCCGTGCCGAGGTCCATCTCCAGCCAGAACGGCACCGCCCGCCCGCCGGTGACCCACACCCCGTGACCGTCGGGGCGGACGAGGTTGCCGGTGGCCTCACGGCAGCGCGTCTCGTTCCACCACCTCGCCAACCGGACGCCGGGCCGGCCCCGGGCGTGCGCGGTCAGCGCGACGAAAAACCCGTTCGTGGCGAGGAGGTGGTTCAACCTCGGGGACATGGCCAGTCGGGCGGTGGCGTCGCGTACGGCGGCGGGGCGAGGCATCGTCGCGCCTCGTCCGGCCGCGAGCAGGGCTGCGCCGACGGGGCCGAGGGTCCACCGCCAGGCTTGCGAGCCGGGGCGTTGGTAGTGGCGGAACCGGTCGAGGATGTCGCGGGTATACAGCAGGTTGAGTCGGTTGCGGGCACGGCCGAGGGTGCCGAAGGCGAGCTGGGCCAGGTGGTCGGTGGTGAAGGTGGAGTGCTGGTCGAGCAGGTCCAGGAGGAGCCGGTCGCGGGGGGTGAGACGAGCGAGTTCAGCGGCCACGACGGACGCGGTCAGGCGGGAGCTGTTGACAGCTGGTGTACCGGTAGGAGGGATATCTCTTATCAGTCGGTTCCGGTCCACCAGTCCTCCTCACCGTCGTCAGCCAGCACAGACGCCGTGTTCACGGGCGAGCGTTCAGGCGAGGCATCCCGGCCGTTGGATTCCTCGTTGGATCGCTCGTTAGAACCCTCTAGTGAGTCCGTCCTTTGAACAGCGAAGGTGTTCCGACCGACCACCAGCCCAGGGCCATCACCAGCGCCGACGTCACCGGCGCCGACGTCGAGGTTGGTATCCGAGTCGCCAGTGGCAGCGTCGGCGAGTAACTGCCGACGCTCACCGATCGGCAGACCGGTGTGCTCCCGTGCGAGCCGGCGCAGCTCGGTGGACCTGCCTCTAATCGCCTTGGGTGGGGCGATGGTGTCCGCGGTGACCGGTGGTGCCACTCGGCCACCGGCCACCGGCCGTAGCACCACCTCGTAGCCGCCGAGGCGCATCAGGTCACCGTGGTCCAGGTACGGGCGTACGTGGTGGGCCTGGTCGACGGCGTCTTTCGGGGCGAGGGCGAAGTACACCTTGTTGCGGGCGTTGGCGTCGATCGCCTCGGCCATGTCCGAGGACAACTGACCGAGGTACTGATGGGCGAGGATGAAGGAGGTGTGCAGGCCGCGG
Source organism: Micromonospora sp. CNB394 (assembly GCF_000374985.1). NCBI lineage: Bacteria > Bacillati > Actinomycetota > Actinomycetes > Micromonosporales > Micromonosporaceae > Micromonospora > Micromonospora sp. CNB394. Next base: position 3,592 of record NZ_KB895863.1, read on the forward strand.
GCTTCGGCGAGGGCGTCGTCGATGCCGATGGGCAGGTGCAGGAAGTTGTGGCACTCGTCGAGCACGATGCTGGCGTCGAGCCGGTCGGCCTCGCGGATGCGGGCGCGGGCGGCGGTGGCCTGCCACAGCCCCGCGAGCAGCAGGGAACCGATCAGCCGGGTGCCATCCTCGCCGAGTACGCCCTTGGGGAGGCGTGCGAGCAAGACACCGCCGTCGAGAATCTCGGCGAACCGAAACGTCGTGGCCGGCACCCCGAACAGACTGTTTGCAAGGGGGTGCGCCAGGACCAGGCGGAGGCGCGACAGCAGAGGCGCGACGAGCCCGGCCCGCTGCCCGGCAGGCAGGCCGTCGAACCCTTCCCAGAACTCGCCGAGGGTGTTGCCCTCCCACGCCCCGAGCCGGTTCGTCGCCGCCCGGACCTGCTTGGCCCGCCACGTGCCATCGGAGAGCAGACGCGGCAGCTGCGCCAGGGTGGATCCGGGCAGGTGCGCCAGGGTCAGCAGACCGTGGTAGCAGATGTCGGCGGTGCGGTGGCCCCACCAGCGTGCCCACACCTTCGACATGACGGAGGTGACGGCGGCGGCGACGTCGTGCGCGGTGCCGCCGTGCACGGCCGGGTCGAGCAGGTTGATCGCCGGTGGGGCCGACCGCTCGTCGGGGTCCACGATCACGAGGCGGTCCCCGCTGGAGGCGGGTAGCACGTCGAGCAGGTCACGGATCAGGTCGCCCTTGGCGGGATCGAACGCCGCGACTCCGCGACCGGCCTCGACGTCATCGAGGATCATCCGCAGCAACAGCGACGTCTTGCCGGTGCCGGTGGGACCGCAGACGTGCAGGTGGTGGCGGCAGTCGTCCAGGGCGATGCCGACGCGCACGGCGGGACCGGAGTTCGCGATGCCGATCACCTTGCCGGGCAGGCCGCCCCGCTCACCCGGCGGTACGAGATGCAGACGCCGTTGATCGTTGCTCGGAAGGCCACCGGTGGTCATGGCGTGCTCCAGACGGTCGGCGGGGTGCCCTCGGCCGAGGTGTCCTGCGCCTCTGTGGTGCACTTGGGGGCCGGGCGGCGTGTCGGTCGTGCCGGGGCTGGTCCGGCGGTGAAGACTTCGCGGCTGGCGGGGCGGCGGCGGGAGGCGGCGGCGGGCATGCCGTGGGCGGACGGTTCGGTGGGCAGCCCGGCCAGGGCAGCGGTCTCGTCCACCGAGGCGAGGGTCATCCGGGATGCGGGAACCCATCGCCAGGTCGCGGCGGGCTGGGCGCGGCGCAGCCGGCGGCGGGCGAAGTGGGGTGAGAGCAGCCCAAAGCCGGAGGTGATGTCGGCGGCGGCAGCTCGGGCCGCCGCGACCGTCGGCCCGGTGGCGGTGGCGTGCACCGCGACGAGCAGGTGCGGTGCGGCGGCCAGTTTGGCGCGCGCTTGGCGCGCCAACTCGGCCAGGTACGGATCCGTCCTGCCGGTCTGGTGCTTGCGGCTACTCGGGCCGGGCGTGACCATATCGAGGACGCCGATGATCAGCGCTCGGAGGCCGTCCGCGAGCAGGCCGATGGCGCGAGACGCGCCGGAGCGGGGGCGGCGAGCACGCTCGGGGTGGGTGGTGGCGCGGCGAAGCCCGGCGACGCGGCGGGCCGGGGCGCGGGTGACGTGGACCTGCAGCAGCCCGCCGCCGGTGCGGCCGGCGGCGGCGAGCCCGTCGTAGACGGCCCGTAACCGGTCCTCCTCCGGCGGCGCGCCGGCCTCCCACCGCTGCCCCCGGACCGGGGCGGCGTCGTCCACCAGCGGCAGCCACTCGGGTTGAGTGGGCAGCAACGCCACGGCGGCGACCGGGCAGCCCGGGGCGACGATCGGTGGACGGGTCTGTTCGGCGCGGGCACCGGGCCACGCGCGTTGCAGCAGCCGCAGCACGGCGGTCGGGTTGACCCCTGGGGGCAGCCAGAGACCGCACCGCATGCCCTTCGGGTCGGCCTGGACCTCCCAGACGAGGCGATGCGGGCGCCACGACCACCGGCTCGACGGCGGTAGTGCGGTGGCGAGTAGCCGCCACAGCCCGACCGTAGCGGCGGGGGTGGCCGACACCGGCGGCACGATCTCCAACCAGCGGGCGCGGCGGGCGTGAGCCCGCCACACCCGCCGCCGCCACCACGCCCACCCGAGGCGGACGGCGGCGAGCGCGACGAGGCCAGCAAGCAGCAGCGGCCAGTGCGCGCGGACGAAAACCGCCATCGTTGCAGGCGCGTTGGCGGCCCAGGAGCCGCACATGAGATGCCCGATGATGGAGCCCGGGACGCCGTCGCGGCCGGGCACGCAGGTCGCTGCGGGTGAGACCGGGTGGGGCGACGGTGTGGGCGGTGCGGCGATGAGCGACGGCAGTGGGGTGGACATGGCAGACTCCCAGCAGGTCAGTTGAACGTCAGCGGCGGCTGAGGGTGGGGCCGGTGACGACGAGCTGGTGCTCGACGTCGGAGGCGAGGCTGTGAAACGCGACCCGGCTATTGCCGCAGGCCAATAGGGCGTCTCCGCGCGCCGCGGACAGCAGGAAGGCCCGCTCTCCGTCGGTGAGCCCGAATGCCTCGGTCACGGCGTCGATCGCCTGCGGGGCCTGGCGCAGCAGCACCTGCGTGGCGGCGTTGGAGACGACGGCGCGTCCGATCTCGGTGCCGAGGACGTCGGCGGCGTCCTGGGTGACCACGGTCAACCCGGCCCCGTACTTGCGGGCCGACTTGGCCAGGCGGAATAGGAACTTCGCGCCGAGCCCGGCGCGCAGCATCAGCCACGCCTCATCGACCAGCACCATGCGCCGCACGTCCGGCGAGGAGGTGGCGACCGTGCGCCAGATCGCGTCCAGGGTGAGCAGCGTGCCGACCGGCTTAAGCTCGTCGGGTAGATCCTTGATCGCGTACACCACGAGATGCCCCTCGGGGATCATGGTGGTGGGGCCGTCGAACAGTCCGGCGAACGACCCGGACACGTACGGGTGCAAGCGGGCGGCGAGGGACCGCCCGGCCTCGCCGATCTCCGTCAGCGCCTGCGCCACGTCGGCTAGGAGCGGGGCGGGTCGCCGCCAGGTGCGCGGGTCGGTGGTGATGCCCTTCGCCCGGTAGGCGGCCAGGACAGCGGCGTCGAGGACCGGCACGTCCTGTGGGTCGAGGGCCGCGGTGGTGTTGTCGCCTGCGGTGAGGACCGTGACGAACGTCTGCATGAACAGCGTCCGCCGGAACAGAGCATCGTCGCCGTCGGCGGCGGACAGATCGAGGGGGTTGATCCGCACGCCGGGCGCGCCGGGCCGGATGATCGTCCCGCCGACCGCCTCGGCCAGGCGGAGGTACTCGTCTTCGGGGTCGATGACGAATGCCTGCACCCCGAGGTAGAGGTTGCGCAGCAGGTCCAGCTTGGCGAGGTAGGACTTGCCTTCGCCGGAGCGGGCGAGGATGACGGCGTTGAAGTTCGACTGCGCCCACCGGTCCCACACCACCACCCCGGCCGAGGCGAGGTTCAGCCCGTAGAGCACCCCCATACCGCTATCCCCGGCGGTGACCGGCAGGTCCGGGCTGGTGAACGGGAACGCGGCGGCAAGGGCGTCGGTGTCGAACACCCGCCGCATGCCGAGGGCATCGACGGCCAGGGGCAAGCTGGTGACCCACCCCTGCAACTGCCGCCACGTCGCTGGGGCCACGTCGAGCAGCAGCGACGAGGCCAGGGCACGCACCTCGGCCACCCGGTCGGCCAGTTCCGTCTCGGTGTCGGCGTGCACGGTCAGGTACAGCCCGAGGCGAAATAGCCGGGCCTCGCCTCGAGCGACCCGGGCGGCCAGCTCGGCGGCGTCCGCCGCGGCGGCGTCCAACTCCGGGTCGTCCAGGCGACCCTTCCCGGCATCCGAGCGCCGCGACGACTCCAGCCGGCCGCGCTGCTTACGCAGCCGGTCGGAGGCGATCATCGGGGCGACCGGTTCGATGTGCAGGGCGACGTCGACGCGGCCCGGGTAGGACAGGATCGGCTCCAACCAGCCCGCCCCGACCTCGGCCGGGTAGCCGGTCACCGCCAGGGTCGCGCAATAGTCCTCGCCCACGCGCACGGACCGGCCCCCGACGTCCACGGCGTCTGGACTGCCCGGCAGCAGACCAACGGCCTCCTCCGCGCGGCGCCTACGAAGTGCATTGGGCAGCTTCACGCCTGCTCACCACCTTCCGGGTCGTGCCGTCGGCCCGCATCGCCGGCAGCGACCCACGCGACGGTGGGGGCCGCCGGGTCGAGGCACGCAGCGAGAGTCGTCTGGGTGTCGTAGCCGTCCAGAACCGTGGCGGCCACCTCGCACCCGGCCAGCGCGCGTACCGCCTCGTGGGCCTGGTGGGCGGTGTGGCCAGGTCCGCGCCGCCCGCGCACGGCGACGGTGACCTGCCGGTGCAGCAGCTCGCGACCGGTGGCAAGGTCGTCGAGGAACCCGACGTGCGACCGGGCCGCCTCCTCAAGGGCCAGATGCGGCAACGCGGGGGCGTGATGCTCGATGCGGTCGGCGACGTGCGTCAGGTTGACGCGCCGTGCGCGGACGAGGATCTGCGTCGGGGCATCGAGGCTGTTCAGCCAGCGGGCAAGGCCGGCGACCAAGCCATTTTGTTCACCGGGTGAGCGCAGCCCGAACGCGACCGTCGAAGCCGACACCAGGGCGGTGGTGCCGTCCGGGCCGAGATCGATCAGCCCGTCGGCGGTGATGCCCTTCGCCGGCAGCCGCAGCGGCGCGGGCAGCGCCACCATGCCCTGCTTACTCGTAGTCGCCACCCAGGCGGGTGCCGGCTGGATGGGCGTATCGGTCGGCACGAGGTGTCGCGGGGTGCGGCGGTGCCGGATCGCGGCCAGGAGCCAGCCGTCGAGGCTGATCCCATCGCGACGGCCGACCGCGAGGAAGAACGCCGCACCGGCGACCGGGATCGACCCGGCCATGAAGTACAGCGGGTTGACCACCGTCGCCAGCGCGGTCCAGACCGCGTAAAGGATCAGTGCGGTGACGGCCAGAATGACCACCTGCCGAAGGGTCAGCCCGAACACGATCCGGTCGGGCCGTTCCACATCGGCCGGTACTCGAGCCCTCAGCGGCTCGTCGGGCGTGCGGCGGGACACCGGTGATCACTCCCCCTCGGGACGGCGACGGATCGGGCGCTGCGGCAGCGACGGCACGGACGGGCGCAGCGGACGGGTGGACGGCTTCACGCGCGGCGACGCGGCGGATGCCGGGTCGGGAGGCGGTGCGGGCGCCAGAACCGGAGCCCGAGCGGGGACGGGACGGCGAGCCGGGGACGGGACCGCCGGACGCACCGACGGGGGCGGAGTCTCCGGCGCGGACGGGCGGACGATCGGGGACGCGGCGGCCGGTGGATCCGTCCGCCGGGCCGACGCGGGGCGCGCGGTCGGGGACGGCCCTGCCGCCCGCACGGACGGGGACGGGCGAAGCACCGGAGCCGGCCGCGCCGCCGGGGTTGCCCGAACTGCTGGCGAGGGTCGGGCGGCCGGGGTCGGGCGGGCTGCCGGTTTGGCAGGCTGGGTGGATCGCAGCGGGGTGGCGGGGTTGACACCGGCGGTTGAGGGCGGGCGTGCCGGCGTTGTCGGTGCTCGCTTCGCCGCCGTCGGTCGTGGCCGAGTCGGTGTCGTCGGCGCGGCCGAGAACGTCGGCGTGACGGGGGCCGGGGGCCGTTTCGGCGCGGTCTGAGCTGGCGGTGCCGACGAGAACACCACCGCAGGTGCCTTGGTGGAGGTCGGCGCGGAGGCGCTCGCGGCGCTCCGTGCGGCCGGTGTCGAGGTGACCGGCGGGTGGCTGAACGGGAGCGCAGTGGGTGGTGGCACCGAGGCGGGCGGTGCCGGCTGCGGACTCGGTGCGGCCGAAAAGACAGCGGGCGCGGCGGCACCGGTGGCAGGGCTTGTCGTGGCGGGCGGCGTGGCGTGGCTGAACGCCGCCGTGGTCGTCCCGGCGGGCTGCGCGAGGGGCGTGTGCGGGGACGGGGCGTGGCTGAACGCAGCGGGTCCGGCAGGCGACGGGGACGGACGGGGCGGTCCCGGTCGGGGCGGACGGGGCACGCCGGACCGGGGCGCACGTACCGGTCCGGGACGGCCGGAACGAGCTACCGTCCCGCCTTGACGGGCGGCCGTCCCCGCCGTCCGTCCGGCGGCCCTCGACCCGCCCAGCACGCCGGCCGCCAGGCCGAGGGTCTTGAACGTCAGGTAGGTCGAGACGAGCTGGCCGAGCAGCCCTCGTCCGCGGGACTGTCCCAGAGGGCCGAGGATGAACTGCTTCATCCAGCCCGGCAGTTTGATCTGGACCCACAGCATGGTCAGGCAGACCCCGATGCCGAGGAACCCGTCAGCGGTGATCGGCAGGCCGAGGACCGCCGGGCCGGTCGGGGTCAGGAACACCCGAACGGTGGCCAGCATGATGAAGGCTTGGGCGAGTTGCATGCCCAGGCAAGCCCCGAACGCCCGCCACCAGGTGTAGGCCAGGCCCTCGGTCTGCGGGGTGGCGTGGCACATCAGCGCGAGCGGGGCCACCCCGATCAGCAGGATCGTGGCCGCCACGCGCAGGATGAAGGTCAGCACGACCACGATGGCCATCACCAGCGCGGCGAGGATCATCAGCGTCAGCAGGAAGTTGTTGCCCTGCCCGGCGTTGCTCAGCGCCTGGGTGAGCGCGTTCGCGGCGGCCGGACCATCGACCCCTTGGCCGGCAATCGCGGCGGTCACCGCATTGGCGACGGCGAGGATCTTCGCGCACAGCAGCAGCGACAGGTTCGCGCCGACCCCGCCGATCACCAGGCGGGGCAGGATCTCCTTGAGCCCGTGTCGGCTCTGCAAGGTCTCCCGCGAGGTCACAACGAACCCGCCGACGATCACGAACAACACGAAGACGGCGTTCGCGATGACCAGACTCGTCGTCCAGATCGTCTTGACCTGCGGATTGGTCGTCAGGTCCGGGGTCGACAGCACCGTCTTGCCGAGGGTGTCCATGACCGGCGTCAGGCCAGTCTCGACCACGTAGCCGAGGAAGTCGTTGATCCCTTTCCGGATCTGACCGGGGATGTCGTACCAGGCGGGGTCGTCGTCGGTCGAGGTGGCCGGCGGCGGCGTCGGACTCGGACCGGGTGATGGCTCCGGGGTCGGGGTCGGGGTGGGTGTCGGGGTGTCCGTCGGCGGCGGGCCGATGGGGCTTGGCGTCGGTGTGGGGATGGGGATCGGGCCGGCCGGCGACGGCGGGATGCCGGGGGTGGGCACCCCCGGCGCGGGTGCGGGCTCGGCCAGCGCAGGGGCGACGGCGATTCCGCCGGCGAGGCCCATGCCGAGCAGCAATGCCAGTGCCAGCCGTGCCGGGCGGGAGATGTCCTGCGCGGCACGTGTCCGGGTCGGGGCCATGGCTACTTCACCCACCCGCCGACGATGGTGACGAACAGCGGCGCCAGCAGCGCGAGGGCGTAGCCGATCGCGGCGGACTTCATCGCGAGCTTGCCTTTTTCGGTCTCGCCGGGGTCGCCGTTGGCGGCGAGGTAGCGCAGGCCGCCGACGGTCAGGAACAGCGTGGCGACGGCGACGAGGATGCCGACCAGCCAGACGCGGATGTTGTTGACCACTGCCTCGATCGAGTCTGCGGCCAGCGGCACAGGCGCTCCGGCGTCGGCGGCGTAGGCGGCCGTGTCGCCCAGGACCGTGACGGTGGTCAGGACGGTGGCCACAACGACCAGGACCGGGATAAGGCGGGTGGCCTGGTAGAGCATCCAGTCGGAGGGGTGCAGCCGGGGCCGGCGCGGACGCGGGGACGGCTTGCGCCGCGAGACGGGCTCTCGGGTGGGCTTGCTGGTCATGGGTGGGACACCTTCGGGCTCGGGCCGCAACCGGCCCCAAGGCGTGGTGGGGCTCGGTTGCGGCGCGGTGGGTGACAGAGGCGGGAGCGCGTCGATTCGCACGTGGTGGCCAGGGTTCCGACCGGCGCGGAGGCCGTCCTCCTCACGAAGGTGTGATGGGCCGGGCGAACGGGGTGTCAGCGCCGTCAGCGGGGCCGGTCGGGAAGGTCACCGGTGCGGGAAGTCCCGCACTAGGGGAATACAAATCCGAGGGAGGATTTGGAGAAGCGCAGCTCAGCGGGGGTGAGTCACGGGCGGCGCGGTGTCACTTCCGAAGCCGTTGTGCCGGTGGCCTCGGCGATGACGTCGGCGGTCGGGTCGCTGAGCGCTCCGGATCGGATCGCGGTGACGAGGCGCTGCACGGCGGCGCTGCGCCGCTTGTAGACGCCCCACCGGGGCAGACCGGTGCGCTCGGCGTACGCGGCGAGGCTGGTGTCCTCCAGGAAAGTCCCGCCGATCAGGTCCGCCTCGGCGACGGTGATCACCCCGAGACGCACCGCGCGGGCCAGCACCAGGTCCGGGTGCCCGTACGGGGCGGGCGGCAGCACCGAGCCGGGCGCGAAGTTCGCCCCCCCCCCCCCGACGCGGCCGGCTCCTGACCGCGCAGCGCGGCGCGGGCGCCAGAGAACGCGGTATTGAGCAGGGCGTGCACGATACCCGGCTGATCAAGATCGACCGTGTTCAACGCCTTGAGAAACGCCTCGACCAAGGCGGCGTGCAGGTCCCCGGATGACAGCTTCGACAGCAGGTGCGCCCGGTGCCGCAGACCCGGCAGGGCCACCCCGACCGCGCCGACCACCCACCGGTCCTCGCCGGTGCGGGCTTGGGTGACTAGAAGCCTCCATGCGGCATCCTGTGCCGCGGCGCTGCAGGAGGGGTGCATGAGGATCGCCGACAGCTCGGTCAACGCGATCCGGCGGCGTGGCAGGCCGTGGCCGAGGTGCCGCCCGTCAACGGCCTGCGGCTGCGGGCCTTCGCCGCTAAGCCGGAACCGGTAGTCGACAGCGTCGAGCAGTGCCGCGCCGGGCCGTGCTCCCGGGTGGCCGGCGAGCGGACCGGCGACCGGGCGAGTGTTCGCAGACATGGGTGTACTCCCTGGTGATGAGGGGGATGCCGGGCCGGCGATCAAGGCCGGCCGGCGGTGCAGCACCCACGCCACCAGGGCGGTTGGACACATCTTGAACACTGATGATCTTGTTCTAGGTTGGACTCAGCGTCATCGGCCGACGCCGCGATGACGATTGCCGATGCGGCGCTCGACAGGGTGTCGCCGGGGCTTCCGGCCGTGTGCAACCGGCTCGCTGCCCGTTCAACCCGCCGCCTGCCAGAGACCTTGGCGGCCCCGTCACAGGCTCGGACAGCCGCGAACGCACGCGATCGCATCGACGCGAAGAAGGCCCGCGCCGGGCTGCGCAGGCCAGAGCTGTTCATGGTCGCGGGCGATCCGCGAGCTGCGGGCAAAGCGTGTTCAAGGCATCCCCTCGCCGGGACGATCGTGTTGAAGGCAAGGTCGATCTTGTTCAGGGCATCCCGAGGAGCGACCGCCGCGCGGTTCGGTTCGCCGTCAGAGCGATATCTGATCGATAGCCATATCCATCGATTGGCGCTACGGCCCATGAAGGGCGGTGTGCAATCTCTGACCTGCGCGTTCAACCTCACCACGATCTTGTTCATCCTGGTTGAACACGGCAGCCGCGATGGACTCAGCAGCCGGCGGGCGGGGTGCCGTCCTCCAAATCGAGGTCCTGATCTGTATTCCCTTAGTGTCAGCGCTTGTCGGCGGACGTGGCCCACCACCCATGCCGCAGACCCACCCGCACCACTCCGAGCCCCATACCGACCGCCCGCCTGTCGGGCTGTTCCTCGTTCCCACCCACCGCCGAGACGCGCCGCTGGTCGACCCGGCAGCCTGGCACGGGATCGACCCGCAGCGCCTCGCTTGGCTGATCCGGAACTACACCCGCGACGGCGATCTAGTGGCAGACCTCGACAACCACCCGACCGTGTCGAAGGCCGCCCGGTATCTGCACCGCCGCTCGGGGACCATCACCACAGAGGGTGACCGCCTTCGAGTCACCGACGGACGGCCCGTCCGCGCCCGGTGCCTCGCCGAGGACGGCGTTGCGCTGTTGCTGGCTGGACTGCCTCGCCCCGACGCAGACCACCTCGGATTGCACGACACCGCCGAGGCGATGCACCGGTGGCACCGGCTACTGCGCCCCGGCGGGTTCATCCTCGTCGCGCTGCCCGCCCGGGGCCTTGAGCCGGGTCAAATCTCGCGGCGAAGCGCGGTCATCAGCGCCGCCCGCAACGCCGGGTTGCGCTACCACCAGCACCTCCCAGTGGTCCTGCTTCCGCTCCCGGCGCACGACCCGCGCACCGACGCGGCCACCGCCGCGAGCACTCAGCCCGCACTGCTGCACGGGCAGCACCTTCGCACCCATCTGGACGTCCTGGCGTTCACGGCGACCACCCTCGACCAGGAGGACACTGATGCGTGAGCCCATCCCCACCGCCGCTTCCGCCTTCGACCTCGACGCCAGCGACGTTGCGCGGCTGTTCGCTCTCATCGCCGATGGGGTGCAGGGCTCAGTTCTGCTGACCGGACAGACTGCATCCCGGGACCTGCGGCGCGGCCGGTACACCCCGGCCTCCATGGAGCACCCGGGCAAGATGCTGCCCACCATCCCCCGCTACCTGACCGCCACCTACACCCAGCCCGGCGACCTGGTCGTAGACCCGATGGCCGGCATCGGAACCACCGTCGTAGAGGCCATGCACCTTGGCCGGCACGGCATCGGCGTCGAGTACGAGAACAGGTGGGCGCAGCACGCCGCCGACAACATCCAACTCGCCACCAGCCAAGGCGCGACCGGCGCCGGCGAGGTCTACACCGGCGACGCCCGCCGGCTGCCCGCCCTGCTGCCGTCCGACGTTCATGGCCGGGTCTCGCTGGTCATCACCTCACCCCCGTACGGGCCGTCCACTCACGGCCACGTCCGCACCCCTGGCCCCCGCCGGGGCAAGGTCCGCAAGATCCACCACCGCTACGGTGCCGACGCCGGCAACCTCGCCTACACCGAACACGCCGAACTGGCCGAAGGGTTCACGCAGATCCTCACCGGCTGCGCCGCCGTGCTGCGGGCCGGCGGGTACGTCGCGGTCACCGCCCGCCCCTACCGGCGGCGCGGGGAACTCATCGACATCCCCGGCATGGTCGCCGCCGCCGGACTCGCCGCCGGACTGACCCTGGTCGAGGAACTCGTGGCGCTCATCGCCGGAGTCCGCGACGGGGTGCTGGTGCCGCGGGCCTCGTTCTTCCAGATGAAGAACGTCCGCGACGCCATCAACACCGGTGACCCGCAATGGCTCATCCAGCACGAAGACCTCCTGCTGTTCCAGCTCGGCCGGTCGCATGACAACCCGCAGAGCTCCGCACGGAGCCGGTCCACCCTCGCCGCACCGCACGCCGGCCACGGGCTTGATGACTTCACCCCCACCAGCGTGGATCGACGGGCACACCTGGCGCGCCCCGCCAACCCCGGCGGCAGCGCCACCCACCTCCGGTCCCAGCGGGGCCGGGACGCTGAAAGGACATCCGCACCGTGCCCGCCCGCACACCCCACACCCGGATCCGAACGGCCCATGAACACCGCCCACCAGTGGCCAACCGGCCCGGACGCACCGCGCCAGCAAGCCGGGGCATCCGACACGGCAGGCCGGCTGTGAGCGCCTCGACCGCCGGTGATTGGCGGCCCGATCCTCTCCTGACCATCGAGGACGTTGCCGACTGGTTGGGCAAACCCAAGAACACCCTCTACGCCTGGCACAGCCGAGGCAAGGGACCACGTGCCATCCGCGTTGGCAACACCCTGCGCTACCGGCGCAGCGAGGTCGAACGCTGGCTCGACGCCCACACCGACCCGGAGCGCTGAGCCGTGGCCCGACCTCCGCTACCCATCGGCACCTGGGGCGCGATCCGCACCGAGAAGCTCGGCCCCAACCGGTACTGCGCCCGAACCCGATTCCGTGACCACGACGGCAGGACCCGCGATGTCGAGGCCACCGACACCACCGGCCCCGCCGCCATCCGGGCACTCAAGGTCAAACTTCGCGACCGAGTCACCCCTAACGACGACGAGATCACCAGGGATACTCACGTCAGCGTCCTCGCCAAGCTCTGGTTGGACGAGATAACTGCGGAGGAACGTGTCACGCCGCAGACGATCAGTAGGTACGAGATCAGCGTGCGTGTTTCGATCGAGCCCGCCCTCGGCGAGCTGCGTATCCGAGAGGCCACCGCAGGCCGCCTCGACAGGTTTCTGCGCAAGGTCGCCGAGGATCGTCCGTCAGCCGCCAAAGGCGCGAAGGTTGTCCTCGGCCAGATGTTCGCCTTGGCTGTACGCCGAGGCGCACTCACGGCCAACCCCGTGCGCGACACGGGCCGACTGCGTAACCCGCGCCGCAAGGTGGTGGCCCTAGAGGTAAAGCAAATGAACGAGGTTCGCGAGGCGATCCGGAGGTGGCAGCAACCCGCCCCCGGCAAGTCAGGACCTCGGCCGACCGGCGACCTGGCCGACATCGTCGACCTCATGCTCGCCACCGGCGCCCGCATCGGCGAAATTCTGGCGCTGCGCTGGGAGGATCTCGATCTTGCCGCTGAACGCCCGACGCTCACCATCTGCGGCACGATCGTCTATCTCAAGGGCAAGGGCTTCTTCCGGCAGGAGTGGACGAAGACCGACGCCGGTTTCCGAACGGTCGTCCTGCCTCGGTTCGCGGTCGGGATGCTGATGGGTCGCAAACTCAACGTTGCCGACAATCCCCACGACGCGATCTTCGCCTCCCGGCGCGACACCTGGCTGTCACCGCAAAACGTGCGCCGCCAGTGGCGGCAAGCCCGCGCCGACGCCGGCCTCGAATGGGTCACCCCGCACACCTTCCGCAAAACCGTCGCCACCCTGATCGACAAGGAGGCCGACGCCAAAAGCGCCGCAGCCCAGCTCGGGCACGCCACCGAGCAGGTCACCAATAAGCACTACATCGTCAAACCCGCCCTCGCCCCGGACAGCTCCGACATCCTCGAACAGCTTGGGGCAGGTCCGGAGATCACCGGCCCTGCACCTCAAGATCGCGGGAAGCGCCGGGCCAAGTAGACCCTGCGCCCCCGCTGGCAGGGTCGCTGAACCTGATCGCCGGTAGGCGTTTCTGGGGGGTTTTCGGGGGGCGATTCAAAACTACATCGATGAAAATGAGGCCCTGACCAGCACTGATGCTGGTCAGGGCCTCACTCTGAGCCGCCTGACGGAATCGAACCGTCGACCTACGCATTACGAGTGCGTCGCTCTAGCCGACTGAGCTAAGGCGGCAACGATCCCCGAGTGTACGGCACGCCCCGCCGGAAGCCGAACCGGATCCCCCCGCCCCCGGAACCCGGACACCGGACCACATCAGCCCCGCCGCGGGAGAGACTTCGCGCGCCGACCGGACTACCCTGCGGCGGGTGACCGACGAACCGCCGCGACCACCGGCTCCCGAGGCGCATCCCGGCGAGCGGGCCACCCGCCGCCCCCGCAGCATCGATCCCCGGGAGCTGGGTTTCACCCCGCGCCGGCCGGTGCCCTGGCTCGCGCCGCTGCTGCTGATCAGCACCGGCCTGCGTACGTTGCTGGCCATGCTGTTCGGGGCTTACCTGGACAAGCGCGAGTTGCAGAACGCGTTCAGCGACGGCACGTTCCGGCAGGTCGGGCCGGACGGCGGGCTCTGGCTGGACTACGTGGCCGACCTGGGTGACGGCTTCGACGCCACGTACTCGGTGGCGTACCTGCTCGCCCAGCCGGAGCTGACAGTGGACGGGCATCGGCTTCCCCGCGCGCAGACGCTGGTGATGGGAGGCGACCAGGTCTACCCGGCGGCGGGCTACGAGGCGTACGAGGACCGGTGCAAGGGCCCGTACCAGGCGGCGCTGCCGGTCGCCCCGCCGGAGCGGCCGACCCTGTTCGCGGTGCCGGGCAACCACGACTGGTACGACGGGCTGACCGCGTTCCTGCGCCTGTTCGTGCGAACCCGGGACCGGCACTTCGCCGGCTGGGGCACCGGCCAGTCCCGCTCGTACTTCGCGGTCGAACTGCCGGCCGGCTGGTGGCTGCTCGGCCTCGACGACCAGTCCGGGTCGTACCTGGACGACCCGCAGCTCACCTACTTCGACGAGGTGGCCCGCAAGCTCACCCCGGAATCCAAGGTGATCCTGGCGGTGCCGGCGCCGACGTGGGTCAAGGCCGTCGACCACCCCAACGCGTACGACTCGATCGACTACTTCATCCGTACCCTCGTCGCACCCACCGGAGCGCAGGTACGGGTGCTGGTCTCCGGCGACCTGCACCACTACGCCCGTTACGCCGGGCCGGACCGGCAACTCGTCACGTGCGGCGGCGGCGGCGCCTACCTGTACCCCACGCACCGGCTTCCGGAGAAGCTGGAGGTGCCGCCGCGTGACACGCTGACCCGGCGGGCCAGCAACACCCGGGAGTACGACCTGGCCGCGCGCTACCCGGACAAGGCGCGCTCCCGCCGGTACGGCTGGGGGATCTTCGCCCGGCTGCCGTTCCGCAACCCGGGCTTCACCACGCTGCTCGGCACCCTGCACACGTTGCTGATGCTGGCCATGGCCGGGGTGGCGGTGCAGCCGGAGGGCACCACCGAGCAGCGGCTGTTCAGTGTGCCGCTGGCGATCATGCTGGTGGTGGCGATGATGGGGGCGGTGTTCTTCGCCAAGCCGCCCACCGCGGGCGGGAAACGGCACGCCCGGCACTGGATCCTCGGGGTGGCGCACGGTGTGGCCCAGGTGGCGCTCGCGGCCGGTGGCACGTGGGTCTGGTTGCAGTTGCCGTTCTACGACTGGCCGTGGCCGCTGCCGGCGGTCGCCGCCGTGGTGCTCTACGGCCCGGTGAGCGGGTTGGTCGCCAGCCAGCTCGTGGCGCTCTACCTGCTGGTGGCGGGCGCGTTCGGGGTGAACCTGAACGAGCTGTTCGCGGGGCAGGGCATCGAGGACTCGAAGGCGTTCCTGCGGTTCCGGATCGACAGGGACGGCACGCTGACGATCTATCCGATCGCCGTCGACCGGGTGTCCCACGACTGGCAGCTCAACCCCGACGACTCCCCCACCGCCTCCTGGCTCACCCCGAAGACCCCGCTTACCCCCCGCCTGGCCGAACCCCCCATCGTCATCCGCTGACCCCACCCGGCACACACCTGGCCGGGAGAGGGCGGGGAGTGGGACGGGTCAGGGCTGGGGGTAGTGCTGGTCGTGGGCCTGCCTCGGGCCGCAGACCGACGCCCGGGAGCACATCGAGCGGGAGCCGTCGGCGTCCAGCCGGACGGTGACCGCGTCGCGCGGGACGCTGTGGCCGACCACCTTGCCCTCGCCGTTCGGCGTGGACACCCGGCTGCCGACCGCCGGTGCCGACTCCTGGAACTTCTGGTACAGCGGGTGCTCGTACTTCAGGCAGCACATCAGCCGCCCGCACGCGCCGGAGATGCGCAGCGGGTTGAGCGGCAGATCCTGGTCCTTCGCCATCCGGATGGTCACCGGCTCGAAGTCGGTGAGGAACGTGGCGCAGCACAGGTCACGCCCGCAGGAACCGATGCCGCCCTGCACCCGGGCGGAGTCCCGGGCGGAGAGTTGCCGCAGCTCCACCCGGCAGTGCAGCGTCGCACCCAGGTCGCGGACCAGCGAGCGGAAGTCGACGCGGTGCGGCGCGGTGAAGTAGATGGTGGTGCGGTCGCTGCCGTTCTCCGGCATGGCCAGCACGTGGTCGACGGCGACCACCTTCATCGGCAGGCCGTGTTCGCGGATCAGCCGCTTGGCGGCCACCTTCGCCTCGGCCTTGCGCCGGCGCAGCATCTCGTCGCGGCGCAGGTCGTCGTCGGCGGCGATCCCGGCCAGCTTCGGGAACCCGTCGGTGTCCTCGCTGACCCACTGCGCGGCCCAGACGCACTCGGCCACCTCGGGCCCCTCGTCGGTGGGCACCAGCACCCGGTCGCCCACCTCCGGGCGCAGTTCGCCCGGGTCGAGGTAGTAGAGGCGCCCGTACCGGTTGAAGCTGACCGCGCAGAGCATGCCCATACGCCCCACCCTACGCGGATCGACGCCCACCGCACGGCGCACCTGTCGCCGCCCGGTCACCCACCGCAGCGATCATCGTGGTCGGCCCGGCCGAACCGGCCCCGTCGCCTCGCCCGGACGGCTGAATCTCCGGCCGACCCCTGACAAACACCGCCCGGACGCGTTGAGTGAAGGCATGCCTGCGGGGGGTGCAGGGGAAGGCCACGGCGTCGCCGCCGTCACCCGGCCACGGCCGGATCGGCGCGCGACGCCGTGGACCGTCAGTAGCCGATCCGGGTGGTGCCGCCGTAGCGCGGGGCGGCGGTGGCGCGGTCCCGCCACGGCGCCTCGGCCAGGCTCGGCCCCCACTGGCGCAGCAGCGTCTCGGCGCCGTCGTAGGCCACCCCGAGCACACCCAGGATCCTCGTGGCGATCTCGGCCGCGGCCGACGCCCCGGCCCGTCCGGCCTCGTCGCCCGGCCTCGTCGCCGCGTGCACCGCTACCGCCTCGGCCGAGCCCAGCACCTCGGCGAGCGCGCGGGCCAGCGCGGCCCGGCTGCCCTCCACCCAGCCGGCCAGCGCGTCGGCGTAGCCCGCCGTCGACTCCAGCCGCCCGACCAGGCTCTCCGGCCCCTCGTCCAGGTGCCGCAGCAGGGCGGCACGTGCCTCGTCGTACGCCGCCGCGGCAGTGCCGGACCAGGCGACCTGGTCGGCCAGCAGTGCACACGTGTCGTCGTACCCCCGGACGAGCCGGCGCACGGCGTGGCCGGCTCCGGTCAGCGGCGCGGGATGCAGGTCGAGGAACTCGCGCACGGCCGCGCCGGGAAGCACCTGCATGCGGCGCAGCAGCGGCCAGAGCCGGTGCCCCTCGGGCGCACCGGCGGCCAGCAGCGTGTCGACGCGGGCGAGCAGGTCGAGCCCCGGCTCGGTGAGGCGGTCGAGCGCGTCCATCAGGCCTCCCGGGCCAGCCGCCGGGCGACCGCGTCGTCGGCGGCGGCGTAGCGGTCGGCGGCGCTGCGCAGCGCCGCCGCGGCGGCGGCCAGCCGGACGGCGGCGGCCTGCGCCTCGCGCGCCCGGTCGGCGGTGGCAAGGGTCCACTGGCGGTGCAGCGCGCGGCCCACCTCACCGGGGCGGCCGGTGGCGTGCGCGCCGAACGCGGGGTGCGGCGGGTCGGTGGCGGTCACCGTGCGGGAGAGGGTGGCGAGGGTCGCGCCGGCCTCGTCGAGACGGGCGGCCAGGGCACGCAGCGTCTCCATGTCAGGCCCCCGCCAGCGGCCGGTAGGCCGCGAACGTCTCGTTGTGCAGCTTCTCCCGCGCCCACTGCGCCGCGTCGGCGGCGGCGGTGACCGCGGCCTGCACCGAACCGGCCACGTCGCGCGGGCTGCGGTGGTGCAGCGGGCCGAGGAAACGCACGTCGGTGATCCGCCCGCCGGCGGTCACCACCACCTCGACGAGCCCGTCGGGTGAGCGGACGGTGACCTCGACCGTCGCGACCGCCTGGTCGAACTCGGCCTGCAGGTTCTCGATCCGGCGGTAGCGCCGCACCGCCTCCTCGATCCAGGCCTCGTCGATCTCGCCCCGCGGCATCGGCGAACTCCTCCCGGCCGGTCCGGCCTTCACTGAGCGTGCCGCCTCGGTCACCACGGCATCACCGGACCGTACCGCACGTCAATCGCGCGTGTCGATGCCCTGTGGACAGTGTGGAAGGGCCCGGCTCAGCCGCGCCAGAGGGCCAGCATCATCGCCTCCACCGCGATCCGCGGCTTGACGTTGGCCTCGATCGCCGCGCGGCACTCCAGCACCGCCTCCAGGCGGCGCAGCGAACCCTCGGCGTCCCACTTCTGCGCGCCCGCACCGGCGAGCGACGCCGTGTCGGTGTGCACCGGTGCGACAGGCGCCCGCAACGCCATGATGAGCGCGTCCCGGTAGAACCCGGCCAGGTCGACCAGGGCCCGGTCCAGCGCGTCCCGCTGGGCGCGGGTGGCCCGCGACTTCTGCCGCTTCTCCAGGTCCTTGAGCTGACCGGCCGCGCCGCGCATGGCGCCGGCCGCGCCCCGGCCGGTGCCGCCCGCGCCGAGCGCGGTCTGCAACGCCGTACGCTCCGCCTCGTCGATCTCCGCGACGGAGGCGGCGGCCTCCGCCTCGGCGGCCTCGATCAGCGCCGAGGCCGCGTCGAACGCCGCGCCCACGCCGGTCAGCCGACGCGGTACGGCCAGCACCGCGTCACGCCGCTGCCGGGCCTCCGGGTCGCGGGCCAGCCGCCGGGCCCGGCCCACGTGCCCCTGCGCCGCCGCGGCGGCCCACTCGGCCACGTCCGGCGCGATGCCGTCGCGCCGGACCAGCACCTCGGCCACCGCGGCCGGCGGCGGCTGCCGCAGCGGTACGACCCGGCAGCGCGACCGGATGGTCACGGAAATGTCGTCCGGGTGGGTGGACGGGGCGCAGAGCAGGAAGACGGTACGCGGCGGCGGCTCCTCGATCGCCTTCAGCAACGCGTTGCCGGCGGCCTCGGTGAGCCGGTCGGCGTCCTCGATGATCACGATCTGCCACCGGCCGCCGGAGGGCGCGCTGGCCGCCCGCAGCACGAGGGCGCGCATCTCGTTGACGCCGATGGACAGGCCCTCGGGCACCACGAGGCGTACGTCGGCGTGGGTGCCGGTGAGTGTGGTGTGGCAGCCGGGGCAGCTGCCGCACCCGGTGCCGTGCACGCACTCCAGGGCGGCGGCGAACGCGCGGGCGGCCACCGATCGGCCCGATCCGGGCGGACCGGTGAAGATCCAGGCGTGGGTCATCCCGGCGCCCGGATCGGCCGGCCCCGGGTCGCCGTCGTGCTCCTCGGCGAGCGCGTCGAGGTCGTCGGGCCCGCCCGCGGGGGCCGGCACCGGCGCGCGCAGCAGGGCGGCGGCCGAGGCGGCGGCCCGCCGCAGCGCGGCCACCGCCTCGTCCTGCCCGACCAGGTCGCCGAAGACGTCGGTCATCGTCGGGGTTGCTCCATCGTCACCAGCTCCGCGTCGGATAACTCGGGCTGGACCGAGGTGTCCGGGCCCTGCGCCGGACGGGGGTGCGCGATACCGGCCGGATCGGCCAGCAGCTCGCCCACCCGGCGGGCCACCGCGTCGGCGGTCTCGCCGACCGGGCGGGACGCGTCGAGCACCAGGTATCGCTTCGGGTCGCCGGCGGCGAGGTCGAGGAAGGCGTACCGGACCCGCTCGTGGAACGTCAGCGACTCGGCCTCCAGCCGGTCGGCGCCCTCGTTGCGGTCCTCGACCCGGCTCAGGCCGGTGCGCGGCTCGACGTCGAGCAGCACCACCAGGTCGGGCTTGAGGCCGCCGGTGGCCCAGGAGGAGAGCCAGGAGACCTCGTCCACCGGCAGCGTCCGGCCGGCGCCCTGGTAGGCGAGCGACGAGTCGACGTACCGGTCGCTGATCACCACCGCGCCGCGTACGAGCGCCGGGCGGACGACTGTGGCCACGTGGTGCGCCCGGTCGGCGGCGTAGAGCAGCGCCTCGGCGCGCGGCGACGGTGCCTCGCCGGGGGTGGTGCCGAGCACCAGGGAGCGGATCCGCTCGCCGACCGGCGTGGCGCCCGGCTCGCGGGTGACGACCACGTCGCGGCCCTGCGCGCGCAGCCGCTCGGCCAGCTCGGCGAGCTGGGTGGACTTGCCGGCACCCTCGCCACCTTCGAAGACCACGAACAGGCCGCTGGAGACGAACGGCTCGGCCGGCATCAGCGGGCGGCCCCGGATCGAGCCCCAGAGGTCGGCGAGGACCGGCACGCCCTTCTTGTCGTCCATCTGGCCGAACGCGCTGATTCCGGCGATGATGCCGGCCGCGCCGGCGGCGAGCAGCAGCAGGCGCGTGGAGGAGACGGAGATGCCCAGGTCGGCGATGGTGAACTCGCGGGAGCCGCCGACGCCGACCAGGAGGCTGCTGAGCGCGATGGCCAGGATCAGCACCAGCCGGGTGCCGATCTGCACCACCGCGAAGACCCGGCCGCGTACCTCGTCGGCGACCTCGCCGCCGAGCAGCGTGGTGCCGGCCAGGAACGCCATGCCGGCGCCGGCGCCGACCAGGATCGCGCCGAGGATGGCCATGGACAGGTGGATGGCGAAGGCGAGCACCAGCACCGAGGCGCTGGCGAGCACGATGCTCATGCCGAACCAGCGGCGGCGGGACATGTCCCGCACGATCATCGGCCCGAGCCCGATGCCGAGTGCCAGGCCGACGAAGATCGCGCCGAACAGCAGCGAGAAGGCGGCGTCACCGGCGCCGAGCGAGTTGGCGAAGAACTTCCCCGTGCCGACCACGATGCCGCCGCCGGCGAACGCGCCGAAGATGCCCAGCACCAGGCCACGGACGAGCGGGGTCTGGCCGATGTATTTCCAGCCCTCGGAGAACTGCCGGAACATGCTCTGCTCGGTGCGCTCCGCCTCGCCGCGTTGGGCCTCGCTGATCTCCTTGATCCCGAACGCCACCACGAGCGCGGTGGCCAGCCGGGAGAAGGCATTGAACCAGAGCGCGAGCTGGGCCGGCTCGGCCCAGTCGGGCAGGTTGCCGCCGACCGCGCTGGGCAGGCCGCGGGTCAGCACGGCCAGGGCGACGGCCGCGGCCACCGGCGTGAGGCCGTACGTGGTGATCAGCGTGAGCTGGTTCGCCGCCTCCAGCCGGGTACGCGGGATGAGGTTGGGGACCGCCGCCTCCTTGGCCGGGATCCACATCAGCGTGATCGACTCGATCAGGAACGTGGCGATCAGCGCCCAGCCGACCACCAGCCCGCCCGCGGCACCGGTGAGCGCGTACAGCGGGATCGAGGCGAACAGCACGAAGCGCAGCAGGTCGCAGATGACCATTGTCCACCGGCGGTCGAACCGGTCGGCGAATACACCCGCCACCGGGCCGAGCACCAGCGCCGGGAGCAGGCGGATCGCGGTCACGCCGCCGAACGCGGCGCCCTGGGCGGTGCTGCCGGAGACCTGGGAGGCGGCGAACAGCGCGGTGGCGAGCAGGCCGAGCCAGTCACCGAAGGAGGCGGCGCTGAGCACGATCCAAAGCCTGCGGAACGGCCGGATGCGCAGCACCGACCGGATGGCGGCGGCCCCGGAGTGGTCGGCGGCTGTCCCGGGCGACGACACGCCGGGCGACTCGCCGTTGTTCTGGCTTTCGATGGCCGTACCTCCACGTGCCGGCCCAGGTCTGGGCACCCCCGGTGAAACACTCTAGTCGCGCATGAGGGGTCGTCCCCCGCGACATTCACCTGCTCGCCGAGCCTAGGCCGCCGGGACCACCGCCCGCAGCCCGGACAGACGTGAGGGTATTTCGCATTGCCGTCCAGACAGTTAGCGTGCAGACGTGGCCATCGACCGTGACAAACTTCGCGAGCGTCTCGACCGGGCGACCGCTCACCTCGACCCGCCGTACGCCGTGGTCGACCTCACCGCGTTCGACGCCAACGCCGAGGCGCTCGCCGGCCGTTCCGGCGGCAAGCCGCTGCGCGTGGCGAGCAAGTCGGTACGCGTGCGCGAGCTGCTGACCCGGGCGCTCAAGCGTCCCGGGTGGCACGGCGTGATGGCCTTCACGCTGCCCGAGGCGCTGTGGCTGGTCCGCTCCGGGGTCAGCGACGACGTGCTCGTGGCGTACCCGACGGCGCACCGGGGCGGCCTCGCCGAACTGGCCGCCGACCCGGCGCTCGCCGACGCGGTGACGCTGATGGTCGACGACACCGGGCAGCTCGACCTGATCGACCGGGTGCGCCCGCCCACGCGCCGCCCCGCGCTGCGGATCTGCCTCGACCTGGACGCCTCGTGGCGCCCGCTGGGGGGCCGGGTGCACGTCGGCGTGCGCCGTTCCCCGGTGCACAGCGCCACGGCGGCCGGCGCGCTCGCCGCCGCCGTCGCCGGCCGGCCGGGCTTCCGGCTGGTCGGCCTGATGTCGTACGAGGCGCAGATCGCCGGCCTCGGCGACGCCCCGCCCGGACAGGCGGTGCTCGGCTCGGCGATCCGCGTCGCCCAGCGCGGGTCGTACCGGGAACTGCTGGCCCGCCGCTCGGCCGCGGTCAGCGCGGTCCGTGAGCACGGCGACCTGGAGTTGGTAAACGGCGGCGGCACCGGCAGCGTGGCCGCCACCAGCGCGGACCCCGCCGTCACCGAGGTCACCGCGGGCTCCGGCCTGTACGGGCCGACGCTGTTCGACGCGTACCGTGCCTGGCAGCCGACCCCGGCGGCGTTCTTCGCCTGCGCGGTGGTCCGCCGCCCGGCGCCGGGGCTGGCGACGGTGCTCGGCGGCGGCTGGATCGCCTCCGGACCGGCGGCGGACAGCCGGCTGCCGCGGCCGTGGCTGCCGGCGGGGCTGAGGCTGCTCGGCGCGGAGGGCGCCGGCGAGGTGCAGACCCCGCTGGCCGGGAAGGCCGCCGACGACCTGCGCGTCGGCGACCGGGTGTGGTTCCGCCACGCCAAGGCGGGTGAGCTGTGCGAACACGTCAACGAGGTGCACCTGGTCGAGGGGGACGCGGTGGTCGCCACCGTGCCGACCTACCGGGGCGAGGGGCACGCCTTCCTCTGACGTGCCGTGACGTGACGACGGCGGGCCCCGGCGCACCCGGGAACCCGCCGTTCGGCGTGCCGCTCAGCCCTGGTGGACGACCTCCGTGGGAGCGTTCACCTGCCGGTGCAGGTACTCCCGGATGAGCGCCTTGGCCTCGACCAGCACCCGCTCGTCGCCGTCGGCGCGGCGGCGGAAGGCCAGCTTGATCAGGGCGTCCGCGGCCTCCACCGCGACCTCCAGGTGGAACCGCAGGTCGGGCACCCCGGCCAGGCCGAAACGCTCGGTGAGTACGCGGGCGAGTTGCTCAGCGATGACCCCGTTGTTGTCCCGCTGGTCGTCCAGCAGGTGCAGGTCGACCACGTCGCCGAAGTGCAGGGTACGGAAGCCGGGAACGGTGCGGTGCATCGAGATGTACTCGTCGATCGCCGCGTCGACGCCGTCCCACCAGTGGGTCAGGTCGTCCGAGGAGAACCGCTCGTCGAGCCGCTGGAGGTAGGACTCCATGGTGCGCAGGGTCAGCGCCTGCACGATGGCCCGCTTGTCCGGAAAGAACTGGTAGACCGACCCGATCGCCACCTCGGCGCGCTCGGCGAGCAGGGTCGTGGTCAGACCTTCGTACCCCACCTCGTCGACGAGCTCGGCGCAGGCGTCCAGCATCCGCTGGACCCGCGCGACACTTCGACCCTGCACCGGTACCCGACGCAGCGGCCCGGTCGTGGCGGCTGGTGTGGACACTCGGCGCCACCCCCCTTCGACGGATGAACATATCTGCACGTCACGAGTCTGTGACTACCGGTACAACGAGCCGGGCTCGATTGCGGTATTTACCAGGCACAACGTTCCTGATATGAATTCAGTTCATATTCATGTCGAGGAGTGGCCGTGACGACCGGTACCACCGCCACCTGGTCCAACTGGGCCGGCAACCAGCACAGCACCGCGCTCCTCACCGTGCGCCCGCGTAGCGTCTCCGACGTCGTCGAGGCGGTCCGCCAGGCCGCCGCGGCGGGCCGGACCGTCCGGGCCACCGGCAGCGGCCACTCCTTCACCGCCGCCGCCGTCGCCGACGGGCACCGCATCGACCTCGCCGCGCTGAAGACCGACGTCACCGTCGACGTGGCGCGGCGCCTGGTCACCGTACCGGCCGGGATGACGTTGCACACGATCAACGATCTGCTCGCGCAGCACGGGCTCGCGATGCCGAACCTGGGCGACATCGACGCCCAGACCATCGCCGGTGCGCTCTCCACCGGCACCCACGGCACCGGCGCGGAACTGGGCTGCCTGTCCACCTTCGTGGCCGGGCTGACGCTGGTCACCGGCACCGGCGAGGTGCTGCGCTGCTCGGCCGAGCAGAACCGCGACGTGTTCGACGCCGCCCGGGTCGGGCTCGGCGCGGTGGGCGTGCTGGTCGAGGTCACGCTGCGCTGCGTGGACGCCTTCGTGCTGCGCGCGCACGAACGCCCGGCCGCGCTCGCCGAGGTGCTCGACGACCTGCCCGCCCTCCACGACACGCACGACCACGCCGAGTTCTACTGGTTCCCCTACACCGACCGGGTGCAGATCAAGACCAACGACCGGGTACCCGCCGACGACCGGCCGCTGCCCGGCTGGCGCGGCTGGCTGGACGACGAGTTCCTCTCCAACACCGTGTTCGCCGGCGCCTGCCGCCTGGGCCGCGCCGTTCCCGCCCTCGCCCCCACGATCAGCGCCGTCTCCGCCCGCGCGCTCACCGAACGCACCTACACCGGCCGCTCCGACCGCGTGTTCTGCACGCCGCGCCGGGTCCGCTTCCTGGAGATGGAGTACGGCCTGCCGCGCGAGGCGCTACCGACCGCGCTGGCCGAGCTGCGCCGGATCGTGGACCGGCTGCCGTTCAAGGTGCTGTTCCCGGTCGAGGTGCGGTTCACCGCCGCCGACGACATCTGGCTGTCCCACTCGTACGGGCGGGACTCGGCGTACATCGCCGTGCACCAGTACGCGGGCATGCCGTACGAGCCGTACTTCCGCGCGTTCGAGCAGGTGGCGACGGAGTTGGGTGGCCGCCCGCACTGGGGCAAGCTGCACTGGCGCAACGCGGAGTCCCTCGCGAGCGCCTACCCGAGATTCGCGGACTTCCAGTCCGTCCGCGCCCGCCTGGACCCGTCCCGCATCTTCCAGAACCCCTACTTGAGCCAGGTCCTGGACGCCTGACGATCTTGGAAGGAAAGGGCCCCCATGGGGGCCCTTTCCTTCCAAGATCTCGGCTTGGCCTCAGCCTCGCCAGCCGGCCGCCCGCAGTGCGGCGCGGAGTTGGGCGATCACCTCTTCGGGATGGGCGCGCAGGGCCCAGGCGGGGAACCGGAGAACCCGGTCACCCTCGACCCACAGATCGTTCTGCCGGCGCATGTCCGCCCACGCGTGCGCCGGATCCAGATGCTGGCCGCCGTCCACCTCTACGTGCACGCGCCACTGCTCGAAATACGCGTCGAGGTAGCGCCGCCGCCCCGCGGAATCCCGGCGGACCACCTGTCGGGTCGGCTCGGGCAGCCCGGCGCCGCGTACGAGTGTGAGCAGATCCAGTTCGCCCAGGGAGTGCGCACCGCCGGCCGCATCGGTGGCGGTGGACAGGATCAGCTGCCGACGGCGGATCCGGGGCATCCGCTCCACCACCTCGTGCAGGTCGTCGCCACCGACCAGCCGTTGCTGAAAGGCAGCCGCGACGATCGCGCGGGCCTGCGTGTCGGTCGGCGCCCACTGCGCGGCGTCGACGATCGATCGAGCCGCCGTCGTCCGGGGCGGCGCCGCCACCGGCACCACGTCGGAGCCGGGCAGGTGGATCGTCCGGTGCGCCAACACGCCGGCCGGAAGCGGGGATCGACGGGTCGCGACGGGCAGGAGCAGATGGACCACCCGGCTCGGGAACCCCCGCAGCCCGCCCGCCTGTGCAGCGGTCACGCCACCCAGGAGTGCGGTGGGACCGGCTGCCAGCACCGCGATCCACCGGAGTTGCGCGGAGCCGATCGGGCCGTTGTGCGCGACGAGAACCGCACGATGCGCCTGTCGCCACCGGCCGGTCGTCACCCGGTGACGGATCGCCCTACGCGTGAGGTGCGCCCGTGCCTGCTGGAGGCTGAGCACGTCCTCCTGCCGGAAGAGCAGCCAGGTCAGTTCGTCCGCGTCATCCGACGGCAGCGCCCGCCGCATCCCCGCCCAGGAGTTCCCCACCTACCCACGGTGGCCCCCGACGCGGCTCCTTCGCCGCCCCTGTGGACAACCACCAGATCTTGGAAGAAGACGGCCCTCATAGAGGCCCTTTCCTTCCAAGATCTCGGGAGGGGTCACTCCTTCGGGGTTGAGGTCGCCTTCTTGGGAGCGGCCTTCTTCGCGGGAGTTTTCTTCGCCGCCGTCGCCTTGGCGGCCGTCGTCTTCTTCGCGGCCGTCGTCTTCTTCGCGGCCGTCGCCTTCTTCGCCGGGGCGGCCTTCTTCGCCGCCTTCTTCTTCGGCGCCGGGCCCTTCGCGCGCTTCTCGGCCAGCATCTCCGACGCCTGCTCCAGCGTCAGCTCCTCCGGTGTCTGCCCGCGCCGCAGCGACGCGTTGAACTCGCCGTCGGTCACGTACGGCCCGAAGCGCCCGTCCTTGATCACCAGCGGCTTCTCGGTGAGCGGGTCGTTGCCCATCTCCCGCAGCGGCGGCGCGGCGGCCCGGCGCTGGCGCGTCTTCGGGGCGGCCAGCAACGCCAGCGCCTCGTCCAGCGTGACGGTGAACATCTTGTCTTCCGAGTCCAGCGAGCGGAACTCGTCACCGCGCTTGACGTACGGGCCGTAGCGGCCGTTGTTGGCGAACACCTCGGCGCCGTCCGGGGCCACGCCGATCAGCCGGGGCAGGCGCAGCAGCTGCAACGCCTGTTCCAGGGTGAGGCTGTCCGGCGACTGCGAGCGCAGCAGCGACGACTTGCGCTCGCCGCTGGCCACGTACGGGCCGAACCGGCCGGACTTGAGCAGGATCGGCTCGCCGGTCGACGGGTCGTCGCCGAGCTTGCGCTCACCTCCGCCGCCGAGGAAAAGCTCGTGCACCTTCTCCGGGGTCAGCTCGTCCGGCGCCAGTCCCTCCGGGATCGGTGCCCGGTCGCCCTGCGAGCCGCCCTCCTCGCCCTCACCCTCACCCGAGGCCGAACCCGAGACCGAATCCGAGCCGGGCAGCGCCCGCTGGAGGTACGGCCCGTACCGCCCGACCCGGACGACGACCTCGCGGCCCTCGTCGTCGGTGAACAGCGGGATGGAGTTGACGCTGCGCGCGTCGATCTCGCTGAGGTTCTCGGTGACCAGCTTCTTCAGACCACCGGCGTGCGCGATGGCCTGGTCGCCGGCACCGTTGGTGCTGCCGAAGTAGAAGGAGGTGAGGAAGTCGACGGCGGCGTGGTCGCCACCGGCGATCTCGTCCAGCTCGTTCTCCATGCTGGCGGTGAAGTCGTAGTCGATCAGGCGCGGGTAGTGCCGCTCCATCAGCCCGATCACCGCGAACGCCAGGAACGACGGGGTCATGGCCTGGCCGCGCTTCACCACGTACCCACGATCCTGGATCGTCTGCATGATCGACGCGTACGTGGAGGGCCGGCCGATGCCCAGCTCCTCCAGCGCCTTGACCAGCGACGCCTCCGTGTAGCGGGCGGGCGGCTGGGTGTGGTGGCCCTGCGCGGCCAGCTCGTCGGCGGTCAGCGGCTGGTCCTTGACCAGCGTGGGCAGCCGCCGCTCGGCGTCCTCCGCCTCGGCGTTCTCGTCGTCGCTGGACTCGACGTACGCGCGCAGGAAGCCCGGGTCGGTGATGGTCTTGCCGGTCGCGCCGAAGTCGGCCTCCTCCTGGGCGGAGGAGACGGCGCGGATGCGCACCGACACGCTGGAGCCGACCGCGTCGGTCATCTGCGAGGCGATGGTGCGCCGCCAGATCAGCTCGTAGAGCTTGAACTCCTCGGCGGACAACTCCTTGGCCACCTCGCCCGGGGTGCGGAAGTTGTCGCCCGCGGGGCGGATCGCCTCGTGCGCCTCCTGCGCGTTCTTCACCTTGCCGGTGTAGCGGCGCGGCTCCGGCGGCACGCTGCGCTCGCCGTACAGCTCGACGATCTGCCGGCGGGCCGCCGCGACGGCCGTCTCGGACAGGTTCACCGAGTCGGTACGCATGTAGGTGATGTAGCCGTTCTCGTACAGGCGCTGCGCGGTGCGCATCGTCTGCTGCGACGAGAACCGCAGCTTGCGGGCCGCCTCCTGCTGGAGCGTGGAGGTGATGAACGGCGCGTACGGGCGGCGGCGGTAGGGCTTCTCCTCGACCCGGGTGACGGTGAACGGCTGGTCGGCCAGGCGGGCGGCCAGCCCCCGGGCCCCGCCCTCGTCGAGGTGGACGACGCCCGCACCGGCGCGGACACGACCCGTGGTCGGCTCGAAGTCCTTGCCGGTGGCGATCCGGTCGCCGCCCAGCGCGACGAGCGTGGCGTTGAACGTCCGCGGGCCCTCGCCCGGCTTCGCCACCGCGAGCGTGGCCAGGATGTCCCAGTACTCGGCGGTGCGGAACGCCATCCGCTGGCGCTCCCGCTCGACCACGATCCGCGTCGCCACGGACTGCACCCG
Organism: Micromonospora sp. CNB394; assembly: GCF_000374985.1. Lineage (NCBI taxonomy): Bacteria > Bacillati > Actinomycetota > Actinomycetes > Micromonosporales > Micromonosporaceae > Micromonospora > Micromonospora sp. CNB394. The sequence goes on from NZ_KB895863.1 coordinate 31,703, forward strand.
GCCCGCCGACAGCTTCGGCATGACCTTCTTCCACAGCACCGGCGAGACCTCGTAGCCGTAGAGGCGGTCGAGGATGCGCCGGGCCTCCTGGGCGTCGACCAGGTCGCGGTCGATCTCCCGGGGGTTCGCCACCGCGGCCTGGATGGCCGGCTTGGTGATCTCGTGGAAGACCATCCGCTTGACCGGCACCTTGGGCTTGAGCGTCTCCACCAGGTGCCAGGCGATGGCCTCGCCCTCGCGGTCCTCATCCGTCGCCAGGAAGATCTCGTCGACCTCCTTGGCCAGCTTCACCAGCTTGCTGATCTGCTGCTTACGGTCGGGTGAGACCACGTAGAGCGCGTGGAAGCCGTTGTCGACGTCGACGCCGAGTCGCGCCCACGGCTCACCCTTGTACTTCGCCGGGACGTCGGCGGCGTTGCGGGGCAGGTCCCGGACGTGGCCGAAGCTGGCCTCCACGACGTACCCCGGGCCGAGGTAGCCCGAGATCGTCTTGGCCTTCGCCGGTGACTCGACGATGACCAGACGGGTGGTTCCAGCGTTGCTCGGCACGTCTCTCCCCGACCTCACTCCTACGCCATGCCCGCTTCGGGCCGTGCTGCGCCACCCGGACCACAGGCGGTCCGGATGTCCAACGTAACGCGCCGTCCGCGTTCCGGGTTTCGTGGGCGGCAGACGGGCCGCCCACCCGGCGACCGCCGGCCGCACCCTGCCGGACGGCGTCACGGTACACCGTGGGTAGGGCGACAGGCGGGTCACTGTGACGATCGCCTGCCCCCGGCGGGGCCCTTCCCGGTGTCCGGCTTCGGACAGCGGCGGTCAGGCCGGCGACCCCGGCCAGTCCGCCACCGGGGCCGTCGCCGGCCGTTCCCCCACCAGCTCCGCGAGCCGCGACATCCGCCGCCCGCCGATCCGGAACGCGGGCCCGCCCTCGTCCGGCTCGACGAACGCGGCCGGCAGGCCCACCGCCGCCAGCGCGGCGCGGACCACCGGCCAGGACTGCTCGTCGGCCGGTCCGAGCCGCAGCCGGAACCCGGCCGGCTCGGCCGTGCCGGCCGCCGCCGCCCAGAGCCGCAGCCGCCGCCCGTCCAGGTGGAAGCGGGCCGGTGGCCGCTTCACCGGACCCCGCAGCCAGGCCCGCGCGAGCGGCGCCAGCATGCTCGTGTACGCGGTGCGCACCCGGTGCCGCCCTTCCTCGGTCGGCTCCCAGCTCGCCGGCACGCCCCGGGCGCCCAACTCGGCCACCAGCACGTGCACCCGCCAGGCGGCGTCGACCACCACGGAGATCCGGGCCGTGCCCCCCATCCGCCCCACCTCACCCGGTCCGGCGAGCAGGCCGGCGAGGTCCGCCAGCGTGGGATCGGCCGCCTCGGTGGAGAACAGCGAGGGCTGGCGGGCCGGTTTCGGGGTGGGAGGGGTCAGCGACACTCCGGGACCTCGTCGAAGGCCTCTTTCAGCTCGGTCGAGTTGAGTTTGCTGGTGTCCAGCGCACTCGCGTCGTACTCCTTGTTGAGCGTGTCCACGGCGGCGCGTACACCGTCGTAGAACGGACCGGCCTGGGCGGTGTCGAGCCGGTCGACGGCGGACCGGGCCCGGCCGTACGCGTCGCGCATCTTGCTCAGCGACCCCAGGAACCCGGCGGACACCTCGGCGCCGCGCTCAGCCTCGGGCACACCCGCCTCCTCGACCTTGCGCCGGGCCGTCTCGCTGGCCTGCTCGGCACCGGCGAAGAGCCGGACCAGGTTCTCCTTCGCCTGCGCCGGGGTGGTCTGCGCGGTCATCTGCTGCTGCGTGCTGCTGGTCAGCTTGGAGATCTCCGCGCGCCACGGGGTGAGCGCCTGGCACACCGACGCGGCCCAGGCCCGAGGGGCGGGACCGCCACCGCAGCCGCTGACGACGAGGACCAGCGTGGCCAGGACCACCGTGAGCTTTCCGGCGGTTGCCGCCCGGCGCGTACGCATGCGATGCAGCGTACGACCTCCGGGCGGAACCGCCACCGGTCAGGTTTGCCGGGCCCGGGGTTCCCGGCCGGCCCGCGCCGGCCGGGAACCGTCGCGTGCGATCAGGCGTTCGCCGTCTCCGGACGCTGGCCCGGGGTGCCGGCCCCGCTGTCCTCGTCGGTCATCGCCACACCCTTGCGCTTGCTGAACACCACGGCGCCCGCGATGACCAGCGCGGCGACCACGGCGATCGTGATACGCAGCGGGTTGTTCCTGTCGTCGCCCACGCTCCAGGCGACGACGGCCGGTGCGATCAGCAGCGACACCAGGTTCATCACCTTGAGCAGCGGGTTGATCGCCGGGCCGGCGGTGTCCTTGAACGGGTCCCCGACGGTGTCGCCGATGACGGTGGCGGCGTGCGCGTCGGAACCCTTGCCGCCGTGCGCACCGTCCTCGACCAGCTTCTTGCCGTTGTCCCAGGCGCCACCGGAGTTGGCCAGGAACACCGCCATCAGCGTGCCCGCGCCGATCGCGCCGGCCAGGTACGCGGCGAGCGCACCCGCGCCGAGGCCGAAGCCGACGGCGATCGGAGCCAGGATGGCCAACAGGCCGGGGGTCATCAGCTCGCGCTGCGCGTCCCGGGTGCAGATGTCGACGACCTTGCCGTATTCGGGCCGCTGGGTGCGGTCCATGATGCCGGGCAGCTCGCGGAACTGGCGGCGCACCTCCATCACCACGGCACCGGCCGAGCGGGAGACCGCGTTGATGGCCAGCCCGGAGAAGAGGAAGACCACGGCCGCGCCGATGATCAGGCCGACCAGGTTGCGCGGGTTGGCGACGTTCAGCAGCTCGTCGATCAGTGCGGTGGTGTCCTGAGTTCCCGTCGCGTCCGCGTACGCCGTCTTGAGCGTGTCGGTGTACGAGCCGAACAGCGCGGTCGCGGCCAGCACCGCGGTGGCGATCGCGATGCCCTTGGTGATCGCCTTGGTGGTGTTGCCGACGGCGTCCAGCTCGGTGAGCGTCCGCGCGCCGTGCTCGTCGATGTCGCCGGACATCTCCGCCACGCCCTGGGCGTTGTCGGAGATCGGGCCGAACGTGTCCATCGCGACGATGACGCCGACCGTGGTGAGCAGGCCGGTGCCGGCCAGGGCGACGGCGAACAGCGACAACGTGAGCGAGCTGCCGCCGAGCAGGAACGCGCCGAAGACGCCGGCGCCGATCAGCAGCGCCGAGTAGACGGCCGACTCCAGGCCGACGCTGATGCCGGCGAGGATGACGGTGGCCGCGCCGGTCTGCGAGCTCTTGCCGATGTCCTGCACCGGGCGCCGGTTGGTCTCGGTGAAGTAGCCGGTGAGCGCCTGGATCGCGGCGGCCAGCACGATGCCGATCACGACCGCGCCGATGGCCACCAGCCGCGGATTGCGGTCGACGTCGGTCAGCCCGCCCTCCAGCTCGGCGAACGTGGCCGGCAGGTACGCGAACGCGGCGATCGCGACGAGCACGGCGGCGATCAGCGCGGACAGGTAGAAGGCCCGGTTGATGGCGGTCAGGCCGTTGCGGTCGCCGGCCCGCAACCGGGTGATGAAGACGCCGACGATCGCGACGAGCACGCCGATGGTGGAGATGATCAGTGGGAAGACCAGGCCGGTCTCGCCGAACGCGGCCCGGCCGAGGATCAGCGCCGCGACGAGCGTGACCGCGTACGACTCGAACAGGTCGGCGGCCATGCCGGCGCAGTCGCCGACGTTGTCGCCCACGTTGTCGGCGATGGTGGCGGCGTTGCGCGGGTCGTCCTCCGGGATGCCCTGCTCGACCTTGCCGACGAGGTCGGCGCCGACGTCGGCGGCCTTGGTGAAGATGCCGCCGCCGACCCGCATGAACATGGCGAGCAGCGCGGCGCCGAAACCGAAGCCCTCCAGCACGGTCGGGGCGTCACCCCGGAAGATCAGCACGACCAGCGCCGCACCGAACAGGCCGAGGCCGACGGTGAGGAAGCCGACCACGCCGCCGGTGCGGAAGGCGATCTTCATGGCGCCCTCGCGCCCGCCTTCACGCTCCCGCGCGGCCGCCGCCACCCGCAGGTTGGCGCGGGTGGCCAGCCACATGCCGGCGCCGCCGATGAACGCGCTGAACAGCGCGCCCACCACGAAGAACGCCGAGCGGCCGACCTTCACCAGGGTCTCGTTGCCGTCGGTGTCGTGCACCGGCAGCAGGAACAGCAACACGACGGCGATCACCACGAAGATCGCCAGCGTGCGGAACTGCCGCAGCAGGTACGCCGACGCGCCCTCCTGCACCGCGCCGGAGATCTCCTGCATGTTGGTGGTTCCCTTACCGGCCGCCAGGACCGCCCTGGTGAGGGCGGCTGCGAAGACGAGCGCCACCAGCGCGATGACCGCGGCGATGACGACGTACGTCACGTTGGCTCCGGTAAGGGACAGTGCGCCGCCGTCGGCGGCCAAGGTCCCGGACATCTATGTCCTCCTGTACCGAACACTCGCGCCGGCCCGTGGAGACGCACGGGCCGACGCCTGGATGCGAACTCGCCAGCGCGCGCCATCCACCCGTTCCCGCTGGCTGCGGGCAGCGATCACTTGCTGACAACCCGGGTACTGTAGCCCTCCGGCGTGGCGGAGGTCACAGGCAGGGGGCACCGTGTCTCGATGATCTTCGTAACTGTGCTATGCGAAAAAATCTGATATATGGCGCGGCCGATACGACGAGGCCGCGCTCCCCCCGAGGGGAACGCGGCCTGCGTGTTGCGGGTCGGGTCAGGCGCGACGGGCCGGCCAGGACATCCACACCTCGGTGCCGACACCGTCGTCGACCGGGCGGACCTGGAGATCCTCCACGAAACCGGCGAGCAGCGCGAAGCCCACGCCGGTGGTGAGCGCGTCCTCGCTGAGCGACTCCTTGGCCAGCTCGTCCGGGCCCAGCGCGGCCAGGCCGAGGCCCGCCTCGATCGGGGCCCGGTCCACCACCCGGACCGTGTAGCCGCCGCCGTCGGACATCTCCACGTACACCGGTTCGGCCAGGCCGTACTGCCGGTGCAGCGCGACCGCCCGGGTGCACGCCTCACCGATGGCCAGGCGCACCTCGTCCAGCAGGTCCTCGCGTACGCCGGCCCGCCGGGCCACCGCGACGCCGACCAGGCGGGCGGTGCGCACGTGCACCGGGGCCGGAGAGAAGGACAGCTTGACGGTGGCCATCACGCGCCGGTGGAGTCGGCGGCGATGGCCGCGTCGACCGTCGGGTGCAGCGGGAAGACCTGGTCCAGGGCGGTGATCCGGAAGATCTTGAGCAGCGGCTCCTTGTCGCAGACGAGCGCGAAGGAACCACCGGCCGCGCGCAGCCGCTTGAGCGCGCCGACGAGCACACCCAGACCGGTCGAGTCGAGGAAGTCCACCCGGCCGAGGTCGACCACCACGTGGCGGGCCCCGCCGTCGATCAGCTCCAGAAGCCGTTCCCGCAGGCGGGGGGCGGTGTAGACATCCACCTCACCGCCGACCTCGAGCACCGTGTGCTCCCCCACGGCGCGGGTCGCCAGCGACAGCTCCATCGGCCCCTCCTCGGTAAACTCTCCTGGGCATCTAACCATCCCCCCGCGCGGCCCCCGCGGGTCACCGCCGGAGCTGTTCCCTTACCCCCACCCTGCGGTTTCCAATTCCGAACACCAGTGCGAGAGTGCAGGACGTGACCGACCACAGCCCCGGCCCACGGCGTGCGCCGGGCGAGCTGCTGCGCCGGCTGCGGCTGCGTCACGCCACCGACCCGGTCACCCACGTCGAACACGTCCCGGCCCGCGCCGGTGAGCCGGTCGGGTGGCCCGGCTGGACGCCGGAGGAACTGCGGGCGGCGTTCGCGCGGCGCGGCGTCGTCGCCCCGTGGCGGCACCAGGCCGAGGCCGCCGAGCTGGCGTACGCGGGGCAGCACGTGGTGGTCGCCACCGGGACGGCGTCCGGCAAGTCCCTGGCGTACCAGCTTCCCGCGCTGAGCACGCTGCTCGCCGACCCGCGCGCCACGGTGCTCTACCTGGCGCCGACCAAGGCGCTCGCCGCCGACCAGCTCCGCGCCGTCGCCGGTCTCGAACTCGACGGGGTACGCCCCGCCACCTACGACGGCGACACGCCGCGCGCCGAGCGGGAGTGGATCCGCCGGCACTCCCGGTTCGTGCTGACCAACCCGGACATGCTGCACCACGGCATCCTGCCCGGCCACGCGCACTGGTCCGGGTTCCTGCGCCGCCTCGCGTACGTGGTGGTCGACGAGTGCCACACCTACCGGGGCGTCTTCGGCTCACACGTCGCGCACGTCCTGCGGCGGTTACGGCGGCAGTGCGCCCGCTTCGGGCGTACCCCGGTGTTTCTCCTGGCCTCGGCGACGTCGGGTGACCCGGCGGCAGCGGCCGGGCGACTCACCGGCCTGCCCGTCACCGCCGTCACCGAGGACACCTCGCCGCGCGGCGGGGTGACGTTCGCGCTCTGGGAGCCGCCGCTGCTGCCGCCCACCGACTCGGCTCCCGACGCCGACCTCGTCCAGGTCCGGCGCTCCGCCCTGCGCGAGACCGCGGACCTGCTCGCCGACAGCGTGGTCGAAGGGGTACGCACGCTCGCGTTCGTGCGGTCCCGCCGGGGCGCCGAGGTGGTGGCCGCGAACGCCCGGCGGGCGCTCGACGAGGCGGTACCCGGGCTGGGCGGCCGGGTGGCCGCCTACCGGGCCGGCTACCTGCGTGAGGAACGCCGCGAGCTGGAACGGGCGCTGCTGCACGGCGACCTGCTCGGGCTCGCCTCCACCAACGCGCTCGAACTCGGCGTCGACCTGGTCGGGCTGGACGCGGTGCTGATCTGCGGCTGGCCCGGCACCCGCGCGTCGCTGTGGCAGCAGGCCGGCCGGGCCGGGCGCTCCGGCGACGAGGCGCTCGCCGTGCTGGTGGCCCGGGACGACCCGCTCGACACCTACCTGGTGCACCACCCGGAGGCGCTGTTCGGGCGGCCCGTCGAGGCGACGGTGCTCGACCCGGCCAACCCGTACGTGCTCGCACCGCAGCTCGCCTGCGCCGCCCACGAGTCCCCGCTCAGCCCGGCCGACCTGGACCTGTTCGGCGAGGGCGCGAAGGAAGCGGTGGACTCGCTGGTCGAGGCGGGGGCGCTGCGGGAGCGGCCCACCGGCTGGTACTGGCGGCACCGGGAACGCCCCGAGGTCGACCTGCGCGGCTCCGGCGGCGCCCCGGTGTGCGTGGTGGAGGAGTCCACCGGCCGGCTGCTCGGCACCGTCGACGGCGGGTCGGCGCACTTCCTGCTGCACACCGGCGCGGTCTACCTGCACCAGGGCGTCTCGTACGTGGTCGACTCGCTCGACCTCGCCGACGGGTGCGCGCTCGTGCACGCCGAGGAGCCGGACTGGTCCACCCACGCCCGCGACGTGACCTCGCTGTCGGTGGTGTCGGTCCGCTCGTACGTGGACGCCGGGCCGGTCGGGCTGTTCCTCGGCGAGGTGGACGTGACCAGCCAGGTGGTGTCGTACCAGCGGCGGCGCATCGCCACCGGCGAGGTGATCGACACCCGCCCGCTGGACCTGCCGGCCCGGGAACTGCGCACCGTCGCGGTGTGGTTCACGCTCTCCCCCGAGTCGCTGACGGCCGCCGGTGTCGAGACGGCGGACGTGCCGGGCGCGCTGCACGCCGCCGAGCACGCCGCCATCGGCCTGCTGCCGCTGATGGCGACCTGCGACAGGTGGGACATCGGCGGGCTCTCCACCGCCCTGCACCCGGACACCGAGGCGCCCACCGTCTTCGTCTACGACGGTCACCCCGGCGGCGCGGGGTTCGCCGAGCGGGCGTACGGCACCGCCGCCGCCTGGTTGCGCGCCACCCGGGACGCCGTCGCCGAATGCGGCTGCGAGACCGGGTGCCCGTCCTGCGTCCAGTCCCCGAAGTGCGGAAACGGCAACAATCCGCTGGCCAAGGCGGAGGCGGTGACGGTCCTCGACGTGGTGCTGACCAACCTCGCCACGGCCGGGCGCGCGGGCGGCCTCCCGTCGCCGGAGGCGGACCCGGGCCTCGAGGCGGGGCACGGAGGGGCGCTGCCCCGGCAGGGCGACCGGGTGACCCGCCCGGCCCCGGCGGCGGGTGGTTCCTGACCTTCTCCGGTGCCGGGGTATCTGGTTGGTGGGACGGGTGCATGAGCGCGCGGCGGTCGGGGCATTGATGCATGGGAGCGCTTCCATGCATCATTTCCGGTAGCGCACAGGTGACCCGAGACCCGTCCCGCCGGAGGTGCCGCCGTGGCCGACACGATCGCCGAGACCGTCGAGCTGCTCTACACCATCGACCAGGAGAGCCTCACCGCCGACCAGCAGATAGCGCTGGGCACCGCGATGGCCACGCTCGCCCAGGCGGAACGGCTGGAACAGATCAACGAGCGTCTGCGCGGTATCCACCAGGTGCTGAACAGCTGGGCGATGAAGGTCACCGTCGACGGCCGCTGACCTTGCGTCTCACCCGATCGCCGGCGCGTCGCGGTGGGCCGGCAACCGGGGTGCCGGCCCGTCGCGGTGTGCCGGCCGGTGTCGGCGCGGCGCCCCGCCCCGCATCGGGCGCCGCGGTGCGTGTGCTCGCGGCGAGCGATGACCGGCCTGCTGTGCGAGACTCCGGCGACCCCTCGAAGGAGATCTCATGTCGCCCGACAACCTGCAGGCCCAGCACCGGTTCATCGTCCGTCAGCGGCTCCGGATGATGGTCAACCAGTACGAGGTGCACTCGGTGGCGCCCGACGGCTCCGAAGGCGGGCTGCTCGCGTTCGCGCAGCAGAAGCGGCTCGCCTTCAAGGAGCAGGTGACCATCTACACCGACGACTCCAAGCAGCACCCCCTCCTCGGCTTCAAGGCCCGTCAGCGGCTCGACCTCGGCGCCACCTACGACGTGACCGATCACGCGGGCAACCCGATCGGGCTGTTCCGCAAGGACTTCGCCCAGTCGCTGCTGCGCTCGACGTGGCACGTCGAGCAGCCCGGCCTGCCGCCCGCCACCGGGCAGGAGCGCAGCCTGCCGGTCGCGCTGCTGCGCCGGTTCGTCGACTCGCTCTCCTGGCTGCCGTACCACTTCGACTTCATGGCCGGCGGCCAGCCGGTGTTCTCGGTCGTCCGGAAGTGGGGTCTGCGCGACCGGTACTCCGTGGAGATCCAGCACCCGCAGATCGACCGTCGGCTGGTGATCGCCATGGCAGTCGGACTGGACGCCCTCCAGTCCCGCTGACCTGGCTCGGCGGCTCGCACGGTCCCGGCTCGACTTCCGGTCCCGGCCCGACTTCCGGTCCCGGCCCGACTTCCGGCCCGACTTCCGGTCCCGGCCCGACTTCCGGCCCGACTTCCGGTCCCGGCCCGACTTCCGCCGTCAGGACCGGGCCGGCCCGGCCCGGGACGTCGCGGTGGCGTCCCGGGTCATCCCCGGCAGCGGTGCCACACGTACCCGGGCCGTGACGATCAGGTCCAGTCCGTCGACCCGGCACCCGGTCATCCGGCCGCCGTTGGCCGAGACCAGGTCGGCGGCGCGAGCGCAGGCGGCGGCTCCGTCGAGCACCCGCACGGCACCGGCCAGCGCACCGAAGTCAGCCGCGTTGCGGGCCTCATGCCGCGCGCACCGGGCCGCCCCGACCGCGGCACCGAACGCGCCGACCAGCACGAACACCAGCCCGACCGCGAGCAGACAGACGGTCGCGCCGCCCCGGTCGCCGTCAGCTCTCACGGCACCGGACCCGGCGCGCCGGGCTCCACGGCGGCCACCGCCTGCCCGGACACGACCAGGCGAGGCAGCCGCGCGCCGAGCGTCCGGACCGGTGCCCGGACCGTCGCCGTGACCCGATCGCCCACCACAGTCACCGACACCTCGGCGCCCTCCGGGGCGTACCGGGCTCCGGCGACCGTGCCGGGCTCGCCCCGGGCCGCGGCGAGAGCCGCCTCCCGGGCCGCGTCGACACACGCGACCCGGGCACCCACCGCATCCACAGCGGTCAACCCGGCGACGAGAAGCAGCATGAGCGCCGGCAGGCCGGCCGCCAGCTCGGCGGTGAAGGAGCCCCGCTCGCACGCGACCCGCGAGCGCCACCGGCGCCGCACCGCCCCGGCCCGGGCGCCGACGGCGACCCGGCTCGGGCCGGGCCCGGCGGCGAGTGGGCCCGCTGGTGCGTGGCGCAACCGACCATCACGGCCGGCCCGCCGGCGCCCGATCACTTCAGGGCCCGGTCGATGACGGCGGTCAGTGCGGACTGCACGTTGCCGGAGGTGAGCACCTTCAGCAGGATCCCGGCGAACGCGACCGCAGCGAGGGTGCCCACCGCGTACTCGGCGGTGTTCATGCCGGCGTCACCCCGCAGGCGGGTGAGGAGTTTGCGCATGTCGTACGTCCCTTCTCGATGGTTCACAACACGTCGCCGAGGACGGCGACGATCACCGGCACCAGACCGGCGAGAATGAAGGCGGGCAGGAAGCACAGCCCGAGCGGCAGCACGATGAGCACGCCCGCGCGGCGGGCCGCCGCCTCGGCCGAGGTCGACCGTTCGGCACGCAGCTCGTCGGCCAGCCGGGTCAGCGCCCGAGCCAGCGCGGCACCGCTGTTCGACGAGCGCACCGCCGCCGCGACCACGGGTTCGGCACCGCCGACGCCGTCCAGGTGCGCCCAGGCCTCGCCGGGGCTGCCGCCGAGGCGTAGCGTCCGGCCGGTCCGGCCGAGCCGGTCCGCGAGTGGCCCGCCGAGTGCCTCCGCGACGGCGAGCACCGAACGGTCGACCGGTGCGCCCGCTCGCAACGCGGCGGCCAGCAGGTCCGCGGCCAGCGGCAGGTCGGCCATCTCCCGCAGCCGTCGTTCCCGGGCTGCGCGGGGCTCGATCCGACGCAGCAGACGGTCGGCGGCGACACCGGCCGGCAGCGCGAGGAACACGCCCGTGACACCGCCGACGACCACCGCCACGGCGACCCCGGCCAGCGCTGCGCCGAGGCGTACCCGATCCGGCCACCACGCCGGGCGAGCCGGCCGCGGCGCCGGAGCCAGCCGGCGCAGCCGCCGTCCCGGGCGGACGACCGGACCGGCGACGACCAGGAGCGACGCGGCGCCGCCGAGACAGACGGCGGCCAGTACCTGCCGTGACATCAGGCGGCCCGCCCGGGCGTGACGCCGAGCCGCTCGGCCCAGAGCAGCCCGCCGACCTGCAACGCGACCGCCGCCACCGCACTGCCGGCACCCACCGGCGTGTGCAGGAGCACCGCCACCGGGTCCACCCCGATGCCGTAGCCGAGACCGATCCCGCCGAGCGGCAGCGCGGCGAGCAGCCAGGCGGTCGCCCGCGCCCCGGCGGCCTGGGCGGCGGCAGCCGCAAGCCCTCGGTCGGCGGCGCGGGCGTCGGCCTCGATCCGTTCCAGCAGATCGGCCAGCGGCGCACCCGTCCGGTCGGCCAGCCTGCCGGCGGCCCGGGCCAGCCGCGCGACGCGCCCCGGGCCGTCGTCGATGCCGCAGTCGACGGGCAGTCCAGCCCGCAGGTCGGCGGCGACGGCGGCCAGCCGATCGAGATCGCGGCGGTGCGCGGCGGCGGCCCACCGGTGGGTACGCCGGCGCAGCACCGCCCGCGCCGCGAGCCCGCCGTAGGTGGCAAGCACTACGGCTGCCACCGGACCGCCGAGCAGCGCCCCGGTCACCGCACCACCCAACGCCGCCACCGGCAGCACGCGTCCGGCAGAGAGGGCGGGAGCGGTGGCCGAGGTGCGCCCGGCGAGGAACGCGCGCCCGCTGGTCGAGGCGCGTCCGGCGGAGCGCCCGGGAGCAGTAGCCGAGGCATGCCCGGCGGAGAGCGCCGACGCGGCGATCGAGTGGCCGGCCGATTGATGCGAGCCGGCGCCGGAGCCGGCCCACCTCCGGATCCGCTGCGCCAACCCGGAAGCCGGAGCCGCCAACCCGGAAGCCGGAGCCGGCGAGCCGGAAGCCGGAGCGGGCGAGCCGGAAGCTGGAGCCGAACCGAGGTCCGTCCCTGGCCTTCCGTGGTGCCCGGCTCCGGTTCGACGCCGTTCCCGGCCTCGGCCGGGCGGACGGGCGGACGCCTTCGGCCCGCAGTCGAGCGGCCGCCGTGGGGGTTCCGGGGATGCTGAACGCACGCCCTGCTCCCGCTCAGCCGGGGTACCCGCCCCGCCCAGGACCGCCAGCCGCCGGGCGCGACCGGCCCGTACCGGCCAGGCGACGGCGAGCGCCGCGGCGGCCAGGAGCAGAACCGCCGGCCAGAGGTGGCCGGTCACGACGGATCCGCCGGGGTGGGCCACGCCGCCTGGAGGATCGGGGGCACCGGCGTTCCCCGTTCCCGCAGCAGGCCGGCGAGCAGCAGGGCCGCCGGGGCGACACCCCGGCCGCGCGTCCAGGCCGGAACCACCGTCACCACCCGGTCGGGCCCGTCGGGTAACAGCAGGCCGATCGAGTCCAGGACGCGTCCCTGACCGGTACGGCGGAGCTGAAGGACGACCTGCAACGCGGCGGCGACCTGGGCGTGCAACGCGAGCCGGGGCAGGCCGCCGAGCATCCCCAGCGCCTCCAGTCGGGCCGGTACGTCGGCCGCAGCGTTAGCGTGCAGCGTTCCCGCCCCACCCTCGTGGCCGGTGTTCAACGCGGCGAGCAGGTCGACCACCTCGGCGCCCCGGCACTCGCCCACGACCAGCCGGTCCGGCCGCATCCGCAGCGCCTGCCGCACCAGGTCGCCGAGCCCGACGGCACCGGCACCCTCGACGTTCGCCGTGCGCGCCTGCAAGCCGATCACGTGCGGGTGTACCGGGCGCAGCTCGGCGGCGTCCTCCACCAGCACGATCCGCTCGGTGCCGGGCACCAGCCCGAGCAGCGTGTTGAGCAGCGTCGTCTTGCCCGAGCCGGTGCCACCGCTGACCAGGTACGCGAGGCGGGCCGCCACGAGCGCGGCGAGCAGCGGCGCGACCGGCCGGGGCACGGTGCCCCCGTCGACGAGTTCGTCCAGGGTGAACGGCCGCTGCCGGAAGGTACGCAGCGACAGGTAGGGCCCGTCGGTCGCCACCGGAGGCAGCACCGCGTGCAGCCGGGTGCCGTCGGGTAACCGCGCGTCGGCGCACGGAGAGGCGTCGTCGAGTCGCCGACCGGCGGCCGCGGTGAGGCGCTGCGCCAACCGGCGTACGTCGTCGAGCGTGCCCAGCGGCACGGCTACCTGCTGGAGTCCCCGTCCCCTGTCGACCCAGACCCGCACCCCGTTCACCAGCACGTCCGTGACCTGTGGGTCGGCGAGCAGCGGTGCGAGTGGACCGGCGCCCACCAGGTCGTCGTGCACCCGGCCGGCGATCCGCAGCAGGGTGGTGTCGCCGAGCACCGCCGTCGCCGGTTCGGCGCGTACCGCGGAGACGATCGCCGCGGGCGTGACCGCTGTGGCCTCGGCGGCGAACCGGTGCCGGACCCGCGCGGCCAGCTCCCCCGGGTCGGCCGGCGCGGTCACGCCGCACCCGCCGTGGGCGACCCGGCCAGCTCGTCCACGATCCGCTGACACAGTGCGGCCAGCGGGCCCTTCCCGCTCGCGCCCGGAGCCTCGCCCCGCTCCAGCCCACGGCACAGTCCCGGCTCGGGCCGCAGCGTGCCGGCGAGCGGCAGCCCCAGCGCCCGGGACACCTCGGCCGCCCGCAGCCTGCCGGGCGCCGGGCCGCGCACGATGACCGACAGGTCGACGCAGTGCGGCGCGGCCACGGCGGCGACCCGGGCCGCCGCGGCTGCCGCCCGCAGCTCGGCCGGTACGACGAGCAGCGCGCGGTCGGCCGCCTGGAGCGCGACCACCGCCGCGTCGTCGAGATGCCGGGGCAGGTCGAGCACGACCAGGTCCCGCCCCCGCCGCCCGGCGTCGACTGTGGCGGCCATCGCCTCCGCCGGCAGGTGCCGCAGGTCGCCCCGGTCCCAGGAGAGCACCACCAGGTCGCCTCGGCTGGGCAGCGCACGGATCAGCGACGGCGGGTCGACCCGCCCGTCCGTGCCGGCCAGCTCGGGCCAGCGCAACCCGTCGAGCTGTTCCCACCCGAGCACCAGGTCGAGACCGCCACCGAGGGGGTCCGCGTCGACCAGGAGCGTCCGCAGCCGGGACCGGGCGGCGCTGACGGCGAGCCCACCGGCCAGCACGCTGGCTCCGGCACCGCCCCGGCCGCCGAGGACCGCCACCACCCGGCCCGAGCCCGGGCCGGCCGGACCGGCGGTGCATTCGGCGAACCGGTCGACCAGCCAGGGCTCGGCCGCCGGCAGCGTCGCGACGTGCTCCGCGCCGACGAGTTCGGCCAGCTCCGTACCCGGATCGAGCTCTCCGGAGCGACCGACCAGGACCGTGCGGGCGCGGCGGGGAAGGCGCGCCCGCAGGCAGGCCGCCGCCTGGTCGGCGCCGATGAGCACCAGCGGCGCCGGGGCCCAGCGGGCCCGGGCGGCGGCCGGATCGGCCGCCAGCTCGACCTCGGTGCCACCGGCGGCCGCGAGTCGCAGCAGCTCGTCGAGAAGGTCGCCGTCGGAGGTGACGAGCAGGGGCAGGCGACGGTACGGCGGGAGCGGGGTACGGGGCGGCATGGCGGCCTCCATCGGTCGGACTCGGACGTGCGGTGGTGAGCCTGCCCGGCCGGGGGATGCGGGACCGGTGCCCTGTGGACAACCGAGCGCGTTGTGGACAGACCTCGGCGAGCCGGTTGATCTGCTATGGGCCGGAGACGGAGGAACCGAGTGTCCGGTCGGCCATTGACGACAGGACGAGCGGTAACGCAAAATCGGGGCCCCTCGCCGCCCGTCGGACCGCACCGGCTTGCGGAATCGAGGCCGTCACCGATTCACCGCGCCCCCTCGCGACCCCCTCGGGTCGACCTCGCCCGCCAGCGCGGAGTCCCGGGCTAACGACCTGCACTGGGGGTCACACGTATCGCCGAGGCCGTCGCAGACCCCGGCTACGCCTCTGTCGCCCTGCCCCGCAACTGACGACGTGCGGGTGAAGGTGCACGAAGCCCGCGAAGGAAGTCTTATAGAGCGTCACGCCCGAGAACGACCGAGGGTGACCTGCGGCGAAACGTTCGTCCCGCAAAGGGACGACCCCCGTCGGGGGGAAAGTGACCTGACGTAGCAGCGAGTGTGATCGAGTGCCGTGCCGCGTGGTCAGACGCGCTGGTCGTGCTGTCGAGCATGATCGAGAGTCGCCATGCGGTAGGCGTTCGCTGACGATCCGCTGACGATCCGAGTAAAGGCCGAGGCTTCCGGTGCCGGCAGCCTGCTTCGCGCCTAGTCCAGTCGCCTGGGCACGGGGGCGAGCCCGGGACCGTCCGCGGGAGGTATTCCGCTTCACTCGTCAGATGTAGGGCGAAGGCGCTCCCACTGCGGGTCGCAACAGACCAGCCCTCGATCTGCCGCCATGCGCGCCGCCTCGGCCGGCACCTCCTCGCCATGCTGTACCGGATGGTGAAGTAGACGAACGACCCCGACGCCTCGTCCATCAGGGGACCGTCGGACCAAGGGCTCACGTCGTGCTCGTCGTCACGACGGGGTCACTTGCAGCGGTATTGATCTAGGGGAGCGTCGTAGTCGATCAAACCTGGCGACTGCGGCTTTGGGCTGCTGCTACCACTGGCATGAATGCGTAGCGATGGTCAGTGCTGGCTCTCGCTGGACGGCCTGGGCACGGCATGATCTTGCGGGCGGAGGCGGGCCGGAGAAGAAGGCAGGCCAGGCTCCACCATGCAGCGATCCTCAACCCATCTCGATGAGATTGTCAGAGGAAGGGGATATCGTCTGGCCGTGGGCATGGCAAAGCAGCGCGTCGGCGACCCCGGGGCACCCCCGTCGCCAAGCGCTGTCTTGCCCAAACCATCCGCCCTGATCGGCACCCATGTTAACCAAACAGGGCCGCATGTCCGGTTCACTGAGGTCGCGACACTCGCTACTGTGAGCGATCTGACGGTTGATCCGGAAGGTGAGTGGATGACCTCAACAGGTAGTCGTCGGCCCGTCGATGGCTTGGGCTTCTTCGCGATCGACTGGTACGGAGCGCTGGTCGAGGACTCGACCTCTGTGAGCGCGGTCCGCGTTGCTGCCTACGCGCGCCGCAACACGCCCCAACGCCGGTTTGCCGTCGTGAACGACTACGTCGCCAGCACCCTGGGCACCGCCGCCGGCCTCCCCGTTCCTCCAGGCACCCTGCTCCGGGTTGGTCAGGGAGAGCTTGGTTACCTGTCACTAGGCTTCAGTGACAAGGGCGATCGGCCACCGCCCGTCATCCCCCCGGTCTTTGCTCACGAGCGTCCGTGGGACGCGACTGGAATCATCGCCTTCGACCAATGGATCTTGAACAACGATCGCCACGATGCAAATTTGGCATATCTGCCGAATTCTGGTGTGGCCGTCTTCGACCACGACATGGCGTTGATCTGCAACCCGCCTAGCGGAGATGCGTGCGGTTCACTTGAAACGGGCCTGGAGCAGACGGTCAAGGACCACATCCTTGCTCGCCACTTGACAACCGCAGAATATTTTCCAGAGTGGTGCGATCGCATTAAGAGCGTCGGGAAGCGCGAGATCCGGCGCGTGGTCTCCACATGCCAAGATGCAAACCTCATCGATCGCAATGTTCGAGACAAGCTGATCGATTTTCTTGAGCATCGCCAGACTCGAATTCAATCGCATATTGGTCGCACAACCTCCGATTACGTCAAGGTAGGCTCCTGGCCTTTGGGGATCGACGAGGTGGGCAGTGAGAGCTAATTGGTATCTCGTCAAGTACGTTCGGGACAGTTTCCGGAACGAGCCTATAAACATCGGCGTGATAGTTACGCTTGACCGCCGAGGCGTGGCTCGCTTCGTCGGAGAGCGAGGCGGCCAATTGGACGGGCGGAGAGTGCGAAGCATTGTCGCCAGCCCCGATGCCCTCCGAGCTTGGGCCACCTACGTCCGCTACCACCTGGACGAAGGCACTTTCGAAGCGCAGCTAGACAGGCTGAGTGCCCGCACTCTGGATAACTACCGCATTGAACGGCGAGGTGCGCTTTTGGAGCCCTTGGCGCCAGAGCAACTGCCGGAAGTCGTCGCGGGCCTGTTCCGAGAACTTGTCCATGACGAGCCAGAGGACCATGCTCCGAGCTTGGACGACCTAACCACCCAACTGCTGTTCACCCGCCTCCGGTTTCCGCCTGACCACAAGATCGAGAAGGACGTGCGCTACAGGGTCGATCTACGCGGGGAGCCTCGCGACTTTAGCTTCGACTACCGCTACGTCAATGGGCGAACTTCCTTGTTGGATAAAATCAGCTTGGCAGACAAGGAGCGAAGCGTTGAGACCCGCGTAAACGACCTGCTTTTCAGGATGGAGCACTTATCGGACGCAGGCGTAACTAACTTCATTTCGCTCTTCGATGTCGGGCCAAAAGGCTCGGTAGACCGAGTCGAACATCATCTACGCGCAATAGAAAAGTTCTCGTACACAGTCAATGTACGGTCGACCTCAGCTGCGGAGGAAGTTGGCGAGCGCCTCGGCGTTCCTGTACTTGGTTAGCCTCGGCCCTTCGTTAAGGGCTGTCCAAGGAGTGGACCGGAAACGAGGAAGTGCCTTCTGATCAGGGAAAATAGGACTTGCTGAGGGTCCGATGTTCCTGTCACGGAAGGCACTTGCTGGATGAAGGCTACCGCAATACGTCCGAAGATCATGGTGACCGGAGACGGGCGGGGCATCGTCGGGCACGCTGGTGCCCGGCTGCTCGCTGATCTGGCTGATGCGACCGGCCTGACCAGCGCGTTCAGCCACGCCCTTGCGGGTCTGCGGCAGCGGCAG
>NZ_KB895864.1:0-38379 GCF_000374985.1 Micromonospora sp. CNB394
TGCGTTACCGGCTACTACACGTCGCCGCCCGGATCACCCGCACCGCCCGCAGGACACGACTCGCCATCGCCGCCAACTGGCCCTGGGCCAACGCCCTGACCAGCGCATTCAACAAGCTCGCCGCACTACCCCGGCCCACCGGCTGACGTCGAGGCTCACGCTCCAACCCGCAACACGGAGGAACCCGGCCCAGCGCCGGGCCCTCAGCATGCCAACAAAGCGGCAAAACCAGCGCGAATCAACTTCATCGATAACAAGCTATGGATCCATGCTCAAGTGAAAGACCGAGGATAGTACGTGTGGGTGTCGGCGACGGTGAGGTCGTGCATCTGCTCGTCGCCCAGGGCTCCGGCAAGGTAGCGATATGACCGTTGCGAGTGGTTGGTGGGGGACACTCCGGATCATGGTGGTATAGAGACGGGCGCGGCCTTTCGATGATCATCCAGGTGTCGAGTCTGGGAAGATCAAAGAGGACCACGCCCGTTGGGATCATCATCGCTGATTGACGTGTTGGCCGTGCACGCGGATAGCCTGGACGAGCCGTTGCCGGTCGGGCGCCGGTCGAGCCTGGTCACGGCGTTGACGGCGGTGCCGGACCGGCGAGACCCTCGCGGTGTCGTGCATGCGTTGCCCGGAGTCCTGGCCACGGCCGTCGCGGCGGTGCTGACCGGTGCCCGCTCTGCGGCGGCGGTCGCGGAATGGGCCGCTGATGCGCCGCAGCAGGTCCTCGCTGAACTGGGCGTGTTCCGAGATCCGTTCACCGGGGTGTATCGGGCTCCGGACGAGTCCACGTTCCGGCGAGTCCTGGCTGGCGTCGACGCCGACGCCCTGGACGACACAGTCGGCCGGTGGGTCCTTGCATGCCGACCGGCGGCGGGCACCGGGCGACGGGTGTACAGCGTGGACGGCAAGACGTTACGCGGCAGCGGCACGGCCGGTGCCCAGGTGCATCTGCTCGCCGTGCTGGACCAGCACACCGGGACGGTCCTGGGCCAGGTCGACGTCGACGGCAAGACCAACGAGCTGACCCGCTTCCAGCCGCTGCTGCGCCCCCTCGACCTGACCGCGGTGGTCGTCACCGCCGACGCGCTACACACCCAGCGCGAGCATGCCCGCTGGCTGGTCGACGACAAGAACGCCGCCTACGTATCACCAGCTCAAGACTCTGCCCTGGGCGAAGATCCCGACCCAGGACGAGACCAGCACCCGCGGACACGGCCGCTACGACATCCGCCGCCTGCAAGCAGTCACCTGCACCGGGCCGCTCGCCCTGGACTTTCCCCACGCCGTGCAAGCACTACGGATCCGACGTCGACGGCTGAACCTGGCCACCGGCCGCTGGTCCACCGTCACCATCTACGCGATCACCAACCTGACCGCCGGCCAGGCCGGCCCCGCCGACCTGGCCGACTGGCTGCGCGGGCACTGGGCCATCGAAACTCTGCACCACATCCGCGACACCACCTACGCCGAGGACGCCAGTCGCCTCCGCGCCGGCAACGCACCCCGCGTCATGGCCACTCTGCGCAACACGGCGATCAGCCTGCTCCGGTTGACCGGCATCACCACCATCGCTGCAGCCCTACGCCACAACAGCCGAAACCCGTACCGGCCACTCCAACTACTCAGGCTCGCCTGAAGCGGTCATATAGCTACCTTGCCGGAGCCCTGGTCCTGACCCGGTGACGGGCTCAGACTTCCTTATTGTCGACCCAGCGACAAAACGGGTCCGTGGTGTCCTCGTCGCCCATCTCGGCGGGCTCCGCCACGATCTCCAGCCCGGTCGCCGGGGCGGTGACACCGAAGGTGCGGTGCAGCCAGTCCCGGTAGGGCGCATTGACGATCTCGTGGTCGGCGTCCCACGGCTCGGGCGGCGCGCTGAACTCCTCGTTCCAGCAGATCTCCCGGTAACCGATCGCCAGCAGCCGCAGAAAGTCGACCGCATCATCGGCGAGCACACACGTCATCATCGAGCCGCTGCCCGAACCGAGATGAACGATCCTCACCTGTCCCCGACCGTCGCGCCACAGCGCGGCCATCGAACCCTCGCCACCAGTCTGCGCGAACGGCCACAACCGCGCGGCCGCATCCGGGGCCGACTCGTCGAACCAGGACCGTGCGTACGACAGGGTCTGCTCGGCGGTGTAGCCACGCAACTCGATCGAGGTGCCCACCCAGCCGTTGTCGCTCAACGAGCCGTACAGATCCCCGTCGTGCCCTTTCACCACGAAACCCTGCTCGTCGACCCAGGCGAAGAGCAGGGTCAGCGGCTCCGGAAGGTCGAATCCGTCCGGCACCCGTGCCAGCGTCGTCTTGAGGAAGTCACCCACGCCCGGCAGCGTACGAGATCACCTCGCCCTCCCACAGTCCCAGCCGCACTGCACGGTCGCCGACGTGCAGGGTGCCACCGACCAACTGGCCGACCTCGTCGTGCTCCGGGTTCCAACCGCTCAGCACTCCCGCGATCACTGAGGCGAAGGGCTCCTCGCCGGAGGCGTCCCGCCCGACCCAGCGGCCACCGTCGTAGTCGTAGTCGTAGGCCGACCGCCAGCCCTCGTCACCCGGAGCCGTCGGCACGATCGTCATGGACCAGTCGCTGCGCCCGTCGAACAGCAGGCCACGGCCGTCGTCCACGACGAGGTGGACCGGCCCGGCGGTGAGATCGACCGGGTCACCGGGCCAGCGCCAGGCCAGCCGCGTGACCGCGGCCAGGCGGCAACCGATCAGCATGTCCATCAGAATGGTTTCGTCAGTTTCCTGCCTAGTAGTGACCGTTGGTGTCGTAGAACCGGCCTTGGCGCCGCAGCACCGGCGAAACCGCCATTTGAGCCGTACGGGCGGGGATCGTTGCCCCCCGCATCGTAGAGATGTCGCTGTTCACACAGCTCTACGAGGAGCCCGCAGCCAATCCGCCCTCGGTCCGCGATGTGTTCGATTCGTCGACCGCCACGACCGCGGGCGCGCCTCAGCACGAGTCAACGCACTGATCTGCCGCTGATCGGTCGTCGTCCCCGACGGCCACCTTGCTGATCAGCTCGTCAATCACAGGGCGAAGGTAGCCGCATCGATCACAAGACCCTGCGGCGGAGCAGGCAGAGAACGTCATCCTGCACAGGGCATGCGTGTAGCCGTCGCCGATCAGTCCCACCAGCTCCACCAGTTCTCGGGCGCGAGCTCGGCCGGCACCTCCGGTGATGAGTAGTGCTGCGCTACGCCAAGGTCGTCGCTTACAGCGCAGTTGCGGAACGGTCCATCGTCGCCGTAGAGGATGGGCATCTGATGATCGAGCTCTCGCAGCCAGGGGAGCATGCCGGTCATCTGCAGGCGGGCCTGTTCCCAGCCATACCAGAGGGCGCTCAGTCGGGTGACCGCTTCGTCGTGGCGCCACCACTGCTCGCACCAGTGCCAGCGGGACATGGCGACCTCGCCTACTGGGCGCGGGAAGGTCGGCAGCAGGTACGTGTTCACCCACTCCTCGACGGTGGAGTACAGCGGCGGCTGATCATCCCCATCACCGGCGCGGACGCGTTCGGTCTGGGCCTGCTGGAGATCGGCAACCTGCTTCGTCAGTCTCGCCACCCCAGCGGCAAGCTCATCGAGTTGGGTTGCCGCACCGTTAGGGTTCTGCTGGGACGTGGTGGTGATCATCGCACCCTGCCTCGCATCTGCACTTTGATCGCCGCCGCGGGTTGCTTGTCGGCAACCGCCGCGTTGACCTGGGCTACGCGAAGCTTGGGGAAGGCCTGCGTCCAAGAGGGAGTCGCGAGTACCTCAGCGTGATGGACTGAGGCAGTGGCGGCGGTATGGTCGGCGTTGTCGTCGTGGACCACGCTCGCCGTCTGCCCGGTCACGTGTTCGTCGACCGAGCTGCGGGGATCGTCCGGCATCCCGCCGTCTCGGACTCCCTCACCGCGCTCAGCGGCAGCTCTGCCGTGCAGGTCGCGGGCCAGGGCTTCCTCCACGTGACTCTGCGCGAGGCGGATGCCTTCGACGGGCCGTCCGTCGGCGTCGCCGGTCCTGATGGCCTGGCTCATCTCTGCCGCGAGGTCCCGGAGGAGCTGCACGGGTTCGCCGGCGGGGAGTTTGCCGGCGGCACGCCATTGGCGCTGTAGCTCGTCGAGGGCTTCGGGCCGTACGTGTTCCGCCAGCGTCATTGCCTCCTTCCGGACAGCGGCGTCGAAGTCGTCGACCTGCCCACGGCCACCCTGCGGCAGGGCGGCGGGTCCGTCGGGGGTGATTCCCTGCCGGTCGGGTGTGCCGCCATGGGCGCGAGCGCCGTGCTGCCGGCGGCCGGCGCGGGCGTCGTTCTCCCACACGTCCCGGGCGGCGGCGCGCATGGCCTCGGGGATAGCGCTGCCGGCTTGCCGGTGTCGTTCGTAGGCGGCTATCAGGTCGGGGCGGAACTGGCGTAGTCGTTGCTCGGCGAACTCCGCTGCCCGCCGGGCGACCGGGTCGGCGCTGGCGTGGATCGTCGCGGTCCGCCAGACGGCGGCGGCCTCGGCGAAGGTGGCCTTGTTGAGCAGCCAGTCGCCGTCGAGTGACGATGCCATCCGATCGCGGTCCACGCGTACCTTGGCTGCCAATCGGTCGGCTTCGCGACGGGCTGCCGCGGCGGCCTGGTCGCGGTGGGCTTGGCATTCGCGGTCGGCGGCCTTGTTCTGGATGCCGACGGCGGCCCAGCGGGCGCCGGCCTCGCCGACGGTTGCCATCGTGGCCAGCCCCTGCAAGAACTGCTGGCGGGTCTCGGCCATCGGGTCCTCGTGTTGCTGCGGGTGCGGCACGTGCACCTCCCTTGCCTGCTCAGCGGCCGCGCGCCATGCGTCGGCCGCCTCCCACTGTCGGTTCGGAGGCGGGCATGGCAGTGAGCGGCAGCGTTACCGCCGGTTGCCGGCCACCCGCTACCAGCCGCAGCGCACCAGCTGCGGCTCGCGCCGCCTCGGCCTGGTGGAGGCGCTGCTGTGCCGTGCGCAGCTGCTCGAGGGTGTCGGCGAGGCGGGCCAGGTCCATCACCAGCGCGAGTGCGGCGATGGCGTCGTCGTCTCCGGAAATGCGGCCCATCAGCGCTACCAGCCGCGACATGGCGCGCGTCTCCTGGCAGCGGCCGGTGTGCCGAGCGACCCGCCCGTACAGGTCGCGGGCCGCCCGATCGAAGACCTCGGCGGCCCGGTGCAGCGGCCCGCGCCGGTCACCCTCCATCGCGTACGCCAGGCTGGTGAGCAGATCTGCCGCGGCGACCGCGGTGGCCTGCACCCGGCCCGGTTCGGTGCGGGCGGCGTCGCGGATGTCGTCGGCGGCCGCGGTGGCGACCTTGGCGGCCTGGCGCATTGCCTCGACACGTTCGCTGCGGCCGACCGATGGTGCCGTCGGCTGCGGTGTCGGGGTACCCCAGCGCAGCCGCAGCTTGGGCAGGGTCATGTCGGGCGCCAGCCGGCCGCCGCCGAAGTACACCGGTTGTCCGCCGGCGGTCCGGGCGCCGGGAATCGCCACCGCGTACCCGGTGATCTGCTGGGCGTTGGTGCTGCTGCGTCGGAGTCGGACCAGCACCCCTGCCTCCCGGAGCAGGGTGAAGAACTCCTCCTCCGAGCCGGCTGCGGCCACCGCCCTGCGTACGCGCCGGCGCAGCTCGTCGCGGGGTGTCTGGGCGCGGCCGGTGCGGCGGGCCTTGCTGACCTCCACCGGGTGGGGACGGCGGTGGGCGGTCCGGTCCGCCGGCGGGATCCGGCGGTGCAGGTTGTAGCGGCGGGCGACGTGGTAGGTGGCCTTGACGCAGCGCGGGTAGTCGTTGCGCATCCAGTTGGTACGCCCGTCCTCGCGCACCAGCGTGGCAACGATGTGCACGTGGTCATCGGCATGCCGCATGGCGATCCACCGCAGGCCCGGATCAGCGGCGGTGGTGGCGACACCGACCTCAGTGAGCATCTGCACCGCCATGCCTGCCCACGTCGAGTCACTGATGGTGCGGTGCCGGTCCTCGGGCGCCAGCCGCATGCTGGCGTGCCAGACGAACTTGTTCGGCGGCCGGTAGCCCGCCCGGACCGGTTGCTCGAGTAGCGCAGTCAGCGCCCGGATGTCCCGCTTGCCGCGGGCGGTGACGTTCGGCTCCAGATCCGCCAGCGACCCCGCGCCGTCCCAGGCGGCCACCAGGTGGGGGTTGGCGTGCTCCTCCGCCTTACCCGGGCCCCACAGGTAGCGCAGCAGTCCGCCGACCCGCGAACCGCGTCGGTGCACGCGGGTGATCACCGCAGTCTCCGATGGACCAGGGAGATCACCTCGTCGAGCCGAGCCACCGCTGCGGCACAAAGGCGGACGGCGTCGGTGGTCCACTCCGGCAGCTGGCCGATGGCGTTAAGGGCCGCAGCGGCCTGGTTGACGTTGTTGCCAAACATCACCACGGCCCGGCGGGCGGCGAACAGCTCATGCTGCAGGCCTCGCAGGTCACCGATCGCGTCGCTGGCAGCCTGGCCGGCGGTCGCGGCGGCGACAACCGCCTTGGCTGCGTATCCCGTGGCGGTCAGGTCCGCAGCTGCGGCTGCCGCGTCGATCGCAGCCTTTTCCTCGTCCGACAGTCGGAGCAGCATCGCGTGCGGGCGGGCCGGTCGATGGTGGGCACGGTGCCGGGCCTTGCGGGGTGGGGCGGGCTGATCGTTGTCCATCGCCGCCACTGTGTGCCCTGGGCGCTGCCGGCAAGTGAGCGTCCAGGGCTACCAACGCCGGCTTGTCGGCGTACAAGGTCTCGCCACGTATGCCTGGGTGAGGTCCGTCCGTGTACCCACCGACGACGCTCGGGTATAGACCAGCTCGGGGCGCGGTCTGACGTCCTGGTCCGGGAAGGCCAAGCTGGCGCCTGCCCGACCTGCTGGCGTCGTTGCGGTCGCCGGCGGGCGCTGCGGTAGCCATTCGAGAGCAAGCCGACCCGCACCGCAGCCGCGCAGCGGCGAGGAGCGGAAGCGGCGCGGTAGCAGGGGTTATCCTGCGGCCTGCGCGCCTGTGCCGTCCATCAGGCCTGGGCGTAGGCGTGGGCCGGAGACTGGTCCCGTTCGTCCGCACCTACCTGGCCGCATGCAACCGGACGCCCAAGCGGGGCCGGCGCTGCGGGCGCGGAGCTGCCTCCATTGCCGATCTGCGACCGCGCCCGGTCGCAGATCGATAAGCAATGGCCATATCTTGCTCTCGGCAGAGCAATGGTTAGTCTCGAAGGCGCTCGCCACGACTAGGAACGGCGGAACGGCGTGACGGACCACTTGCAGGTGCCGGTTTGGACCCTGGCGACGGACCCCGAGAAGGTTTCGCGGGCAGCTGAGCTTCCTGTGGACCACAAGGGGATGACCCCGGAGCGGCTTGCCGGGCTGCGACAGGCGCTCGCCGCGTTTCTCGAAACGCCGCTGGTCACGGTGGAGGCGTATCCGCTCCCCGCAGAGGCCGACCTCCGAGGCGGAAGACTCCTCGACGCCGCTTCGCCTCTTGCCGTGCAGCTCCGGAACCTGTTGAAGGTGCCGGCGAACGCTTCCTCAGGGGCGGCCAGCGCCACCAAGTCGACCGAGACGCTGTACCGCATGGTGGTGCCGAAGTCGGTGGCAGCACAGCTCGGCGAAGGTCTAGTTCGGCCCATGCCTGCCAAGGGCATCGACAGCGGGATCCATGGTGCCATCCTGGGAAAGTCGGGAATCGTGAAGCAGGCTACCTTCGTCCCAGTGACAGCCGACGCGTCACGACCAGGCGTTACCGGGGCGATGAGCGGCACCGCAAAGGCGGCGACCGGCGCCGGCATGGTCACCGCCGCAGCAGCGTTCGTTCTGCTCGCCGTCGCCACCGCTGCCAGCGTGTATGCCGAGGAGCAACGCCGCAAGGCCATGGAGAGAGTCACCGAGCTTCTCGAGGATCTGACCGCCGGTGACCTCGACGCCGAGCGCGATCGCCTCAACGCGGCGACGGCCGCCGTCGAGAGAACTGCCGCGCTCCTGCTCGACAAGGGTGAGGCCGGGCATTCCCTTGGCCTGGACGCCGCGGTGCACACCGTCGACACTGCCATCGCCGCAGCCACCCGTAGGGCCAGCACATGGCGGGCGAAACTCGCTGCGTTCTCTTCTGATGGTGTAGAGATCGCTGACCTCATCAAGGCATTCCCCGGCATCGACCAGCCCAACGGCACCTTCCGCATCCAGCTCCGGCTCGCCTCGCTCGCGATCGCCACGAAACGACGTGTCGCAGTTCTTCAAGCTGTGGAGCACGCGCAGAAGTCTCCGGAGCTGAACTTCCGTCGCTTCACGACGATGCTGCAGGACGAGCAGCGAAGCGTGGACGAGCTACAGGACGAGATGCACGCACTCCTGGCCGGACTGGCGGAACTCCGGCTCCGCGCTCCTTCCAAGAGCTTCACGGACCGCCTTCTCACGCAAGGTGAGGTGAACAACCTGCTTGGCTGGCCGGGCCGCCTGCGCCAACTTGCGGCTGAGGAGTCCGTCGCCGTTTCGGAGCTTCCCGATGTCGAGATCGGACTCGTCGAGCGGGAGAACGGGAAGGTGCTGGTCCTGCCCGCAAGGGCGTTGCCGCGCGACCACGTCGCCTGAGGTCTCCCCGCACTGCGGTCGTGACGACGACACACGGCGAAATGGACCGGACGAACAGCTGACCGCCAGAATCGCTGATGGGGTGCTGTGACGGGAGGCCAACGCTTGCGGCATATGGCCCGATGCCGCTTCATCGTCCGCGGGTTGCCACCATGTCACGGCTGAGTTGGCCGAGTGGAGCGACAAGATGCTGGCGTCAGTCCTTGCTGCTCCTGTCAACGAGAGCCCACGAAGCCCGGCGACTACCGCTACTCGAGGTCGAGCAGCTTGAGGATTGCTGGGACCGGCACGAGGTACCGGCGCCCCACGCGCAGAACCCGCACCGGGAACTGGCCCGCCTTGGCCAACGCGTAGGCCTTTGTCCGCCCGATGCCCAAGACTGATCCCGCAGTCTCCACATCGGTAGTGGTTCCAAGCGCTCGCACGGCCTCCATGGTCCACACGTCCCTGCTGCCGGCCGGCTCCGCTCCACGTCCTACGGCGGTGGTAGTCGACATCGCCTTCTCCCTCCCCTGCCGTCATCGGCCCACCAGGTGCCTCCCGGTGTTGGGTAGGACCATGCGGTCCGGTAGTTGCCGGTCCGCTGCCAACCAGCAGCAGGCACGGCATCCAGAGAGAAGGCCCGCAGCGCGGCACTACAGCTCGCCGTGAAGCTCAGTTGGCTGACGGTGACCAGGTTGCAGCGTCTCCGAGCACCGCCTCCATCAGCTCCGCTGCCCGACGCTCGCTCTCCGGCAACACGTGGGTGTAGACCTCCCGCGTGGTCCGACTGTCGGCGTGACCGAGCCGCCGCTGCATCACGTGCTCGGGAACGCCAGCGTCAGCACCGGTGGTAGCGGAGGTGTGCCGCGCATCGTGCAAGGCGATCACCGGAACGCCGGCGTCAACGCACGCCTTCGCCCACTGGTCGGTGAAGTACTTGGGGTAGTACGGCTCCCCGTCCTCTCGGCAGAACAGGTAACCGCCGTCGTGGTAGAGGACGCCGGCGTCGGCCTTTTCCACCGCCTGGCGCGTCTGGTGGGCGAGCAGCTCCGCTACAAGGGCCGGTCCGAGCGCCACCGCCCGCTTGCTCTTGCCCTTGGGCGCCTTCTCCACCACCCCGTTGCTGGTCGTGGTGCGTTGCCA
Source organism: Micromonospora sp. CNB394 (assembly GCF_000374985.1). Taxonomy (NCBI): domain Bacteria; kingdom Bacillati; phylum Actinomycetota; class Actinomycetes; order Micromonosporales; family Micromonosporaceae; genus Micromonospora; species Micromonospora sp. CNB394. The sequence continues at coordinate 9,693 of NZ_KB895864.1, forward strand.
GTGCAGCAGCAGGACACCCCGGTCGAGGTCGACCCGCGGCCACTTCAGACCGGCCAGTTCCCCTCGCCGGGCACCGACCACGATTGCCAGCACCCACGCAGCACGCAGCCGGTGGTCGGCGTGGTGCTTCAGGAACTTCGCCGACTGCGTCGGCGTCCAGACGCCCTTACGCCCCATCGTCTCCCGCTCGGCCTGCCGGGGTTGCCGTACACCGTCGACGTTGACCCCAAGGTCACCCAGTGCCTTCATCAGGATCCGGTGCACGATGCGGACGGTGGTCGGCGACAGCGGCGTACCGTTCTTGCCGCCACTCTTCAGCAGCTTCTTGTAGAGGTCGTGGATGACCCGCTTGTCGAGTGCATAGAGCTGCCGGCCGCCGATGTGCGGCACCACGTAGCAACGAATGACGTCCCGGTAGTTGCTGAGCGTTGTCTCCTGGACGTCCAACTCGCGCTCGTTGAGCCAGCTCTCCAACTCCGCGGCGACGCTGCCGTCCGCTCCGAGATCCGCTCCGCCGTACGCGGCGCGCGCTTCGTCCTCCGCCTTCAACGCTGCGGCCTGGTTGGCGAACCCCTGCCGCTTGTGCTGGCGACGGCGCCCGTTCGCGTCGGGCGGAAGGTCGATGATGAAGAACCAGCCGGCTTGGCCGTTGGCGAGGCGGTAGCTGTAGACAGCCATGCGGCTGCACCTCCGCAGTAACGGGATCGAGGGATGCAGCCCACGTTCAGCGATCTCCGTTACCGCCAGCGTTACCGCAAGATCACACATGATCTTCTATATCCGCTGGTGAATACCAGTCGGGACGGCCGGATTCGAACCGACGACCCCTTGACCCCCAGTCAAGTGCGCTACCAAGCTGCGCCACGTCCCGATGCCCCCGCCAGGTCTCCCCCGCGGCAGCCGATACAGCTTAGCGCAGGATCTTCGCACCGTGCGCAGAGGCCCCTCCCGCGCCGCGCGCCACATCCCCTAGAGCGTCCTAGGAGGGTGGCGTGCGGCAGGGAGCGGGTCAGCCGTGGGCCTTGCCCCGGCCGCCGGGGCCCAGCTTCTTGCGCGGGCGTACCGAGATCTCGATCGGGCTGCCCTCGAAGCCGAACTCCTCGCGGAGCTTGCGCTCGACGAAGCGCTGGTAGCCGGCGTCCAGCGGGCCGGTGGTGAACAGCACGAAGCGCGGCGGTGCCGCCCCGGCCTGGGTGGCGAACAGGATGCGCGGCGCGCGTCCGCCGCGTACCGGGTGCGGGGTGGCCTGGACCAGCGCGGTGAGCCACTGGTTGAGCTGCGCGGTGGGGATGCGCGTCTCCCAGCTGGCCAGGGCCTTGCGCAGCGCGGGCGCTAGCTTGTCGACGGCGCGGCCGGTCTTCGCGGACAGGTTCAGCCGGATCGCCCAGGGGATGCGCCGCAGCTCCCGGTCGATCTCCTTGTCCAGGTAGTAGCGGCGGTCGCCGTCGACCAGGTCCCACTTGTTGAACGCGATGACCAGCGCCCGGCCGGACTCGACGACCATGGTGAGGATCCGCTGGTCCTGCTCGCTGATCACCTCGCTGGAGTCGATCAGCACCACGGCGACCTCGGCCGCCTCGATCGCCGAGGCGGTACGGAGGCTGGCGTAGTACTCGGTGCCGCTGGCCTTGCCGACCCGCTTGCGCAGACCGGCGGTGTCGACCAGTTGCCACGTCTCGCCGCCGATCTCGACCAGGCTGTCGACCGGGTCCACAGTGGTGCCCGCGACCGAGTCGACCACCGCCCGTTCCTCGCCGGAGAAGCGGTTGAGCAGGCTGGACTTGCCCACGTTGGGGCGGCCCACGAGCGCCACCCGGCGCGGGCCGCGCGGCCGGTTCTCCACGATCTTCGGCGCCTCGGGCAGCGCGTCCAGGATCGCGTCGAGCAGGTCGCCGGAGCCGCGGCCGTGCAGCGCCGAGACCGGGAACGGCTCACCGAGGCCGAGCGACCACAGCGAGGTCGCCTCCATCTCGATGGTGGTGTTGTCGGCCTTGTTGGCGACCAGGATCACCGGCTTGGCGCTGCGGCGCAGCATCTTCACCGCGGCCTCGTCCACGTCGGTCGAGCCGACCATGGCGTCCACCACGAACAGCACCACGTCGGCGGTGACCACCGCCGTCTCGGCCTGCGCGGCGATGGCCGCGGCCCGGTCCTTGGCGTCGGGCTCCCAGCCGCCGGTGTCCACCACTGTGAACGCCCGGCCGTTCCACTGCGCGTCGTAGGGCACCCGGTCCCGGGTCACGCCGGGGATGTCCTCCACGACCGCCTGCCGGCGGCCGATAATGCGGTTGACGAGCGTGGACTTGCCGACGTTGGGACGGCCTACCACTGCTACGACGGGCTGTGGGCCGGTCGGCTCACCGGAGTCGGCCTCCGGCTCACGCAACTCCACCCAGCCTCCGAAATCCTCGCTCACGCGGCACCGCCCTTCGTTCGCGACTGCGGGGCCCGCACAACCCGCTCACTCCTCGCGCTCACGCGATGCCGCCCTTCGTTCGCGACTGCGGGGCTCGCACAACCCGCTCACTCCTCGCGCTCACGCGATGCCGCCCTTCGTTCGCGACTGCGGGGCTCGCACAACCCGCTCACTCCTCGCGCTCACGCGACACCCCGCTCGGTGAGCATCTCGCGCAGCCGGGCCACTACCTCGTCGATGCCCAGCTCGGTGGTGTCCAGCACGATCGCGTCGGGGGCCTGCTGGAGCGGGTTGACCTTGCGGGTCGAGTCGAGCCGGTCCCGGCGGGACAGGTCGGCGGCGGTCGCCGCGACGTCGGCGGCGTCCTCGGCGCTGCGCCGCTGCGCGCGCGCCGCCTCGGAGGCGGTCAGGTAGACCTTCAGGTCCGCGTCGGGCGCGACCACCGAGCCGATGTCCCGGCCTTCGACCACGATCCGGCCCGCGTCGGCGATCACCCGCCGCTGCCGGTCGACGAGCAGTTCGCGTACGGCGGCGACGGCGGCGACCGCGGACACCGCTCCGGTCACCTCGGCGCCGCGGATGGCGGTGGACACGTCGGTGCCGTCGACTGTCACGGCGTACCCCTGGGGGTCGGTGCCGATGCGCAGGTCGGCCTCGGCGGCGACCTTCGCGACCGACTCGGCGTCGGTGAGTTCCACGCCGGAGCGCAGGACCGCCCAGGTCAGCGCCCGGTACATGGCGCCGGTATCGAGGTAGCGGGCGCCGAGGCCGGTCGCCAGTCGCCGCGACACGGTGGACTTCCCCGAACCGGACGGCCCGTCCACAGCGACCACGCATCGCCCGGCCCGTACGTTTTCCTCCACCGTTGTCCTCCTCAGCCCGTACCTCGCGGGTCGCCCTTTTCGTCAGGCGCCGTTGAGCGGATGGTTCTGTCGTCAATCATGCCCGCGCCGCGCGGGCGTCCCGCCAGCTGGCGTGTGCCGGCCGCGGACCGCGTCGAAGCCTACCGGGAGCCGTACCCGGATCGGCGGGTCAGTCACCCACCGCCTTGAACAGGGCGGCGACCTCCGCGTTGGTGAGCCGCCGCAGCCGCCCGGTGCGCAGGTCGCCGAGCTTGATCGGACCGATCGAGGTACGGACCAGACGGGACACCGGGTGTCCCACCTCGGCCATCAGGCGCCGGACGATGTGTTTGCGCCCCTCGTGCAGGGTCAGTTCCACCTGGGCGGTCTTGCCGAGTGTGTCGACCAGCTTGAACCCGTCGACCTTCACCGGCCCGTCCTCCAGCTCGACGCCGGTGGTCAGCCGCTTGGCGAGGTTGCGCGGGATCGGCCCGGCCACCTCGGCGAGGTAGGTCTTGAGAACCTCGTACGACGGGTGCATGAGCTTGTGGGCGAGGGTGCCGTCGTTTGTGAGCAGGAGCAGGCCCTCGCTGTCGGCGTCCAGCCGCCCGACGTGGTAGACCCGCTGCTCCAGCCGCGCGCCGATGAAGTCGGCGAGTTCGGTGCGGCCCTTCTCGTCGGCCATGGTGGTGACCACGCCGCGCGGCTTGTTCATCGCCACGTAGACCAGGCGGACGTCGGCCTGGAGCCGTTCGCCGTCGACGACGATCACGTCGCGGGCCGGGTCGGCCTTGTCGCCGAGCTGCGCCACCCGCCCGTTCACTGTGACCCGGCGCCGGAAGATCAGGTCTTCGCAGGCGCGCCGGGAACCCACCCCCGCGGCGGCGAGCACCTTCTGGAGGCGCTCGGCGCCCTCGTACACGGGGGCGTCGGGCTTCGGGGCACGGTCATCGCGTCGCATCGGCAAGCTCTTCTACGTCGTCGGGGAGGAACGGGGCGAGCGGCGGCAGGTCGTCCACCGAGTTGAGCCCCAGCTTCTCCAGGAACATGGTGGTGGTCCGGTAGAGGTAGGCCCCGCTGTCCGCTTCGGTGCCGCACTCCTCGACCAGGCCGCGACCCACCAGGGTACGGAGCACCCCGTCGCAGTTGACACCCCGGATGGCCGAGATGCGGGAACGGGTCACCGGCTGCCGGTAGGCGACCACGGCGAGCGTCTCCAGCGCGGCCTGGGTCAGTCGTACGGACTGCCCGTCCAGCACGAACCGTTCCACGTACGTCGCGTATTCCGGCCGCGTGTAGAGACGCCAGCCACCCGCGGCCCGGCGCAGTTCGAATCCGTGTCCGGCGGCGGTGTATCCGGCGGCGATCTCGTCGAGCATCGCGCCGACCCGTTCCGGGGCCTGTTCGAGGACCTCGGCCAGGACCAGTTCGCTGACCGGCTGGTCGACCACGAGCAGGATCGCCTCCAGGGCGCCGCGCAGCTCCGCGTGGTCGAGGACGGGCGCGGGCGCCGGTTCCGGCACCGCCCGCCGCCGTCCCCGCCCAGGGGGTACGCCGCCCGTTGCCGCTTCCCCGCTCCCCTGATCCGCCGGGTTCCGCCCGGACGTGCCGACGTCCGACCCGCTCTCTCCCGAGATCTTGGTGGGGTCCCACCCCTCGGGGGGCGCCCCCGTACCAAGATCCGGCCCGGTTGTGGCGATCTTGGAAGGGATCGGCCCCGCCGGGTCCGGCTGCTCGGCGGTGGCGCCGGAGTCGTCCGGGGCGGGCTTGCGCGGGGCGGGACGCTCCCATGGGGGCACCCAGGCGGCGGCCTGGTCGGCCAGGGAGTCGCGGCGTTCCTGGTCGCTCATCCGTTCACTCCTGCGTCGGTGCGGGTTCGTCGGCCGCGTCGGCCGGCGCGGCGGGGACGGACGTGGTGGTGGGTTCGGGGCTGCCGGCGTACTCGTCGACCGTCAGCTCGGCCCCGCCGTCAGCCGGGCCGGTCCAGCGGACGGTCAGCTCCTCCAGCGCCTGTTCCTGCACGAACGCGACGAGGCCCTGCCGGTACAGCTCCAGCAGCGCCAGGAACCGGGCCACCACCTCGAGCGTCATCTCGCAGTCGGCGCAGAGCAGCGAGAACGTGGCGACCCCGGCGCGGCGCAGCCGGTCGGCGATGATGCCGGCGTGTTCCCGGACGCTGACCCGGACCATGTGCACGTGCGCGATGGAGACCTCGGGCACCGGTCTCGGGCTCATCGCCTTCACCGCGAGCTTGCGCAGCCGCTCCGGACCGATGCCGAGCACCAGGTCGGGCAGCGCCTCGGCGTACCGCGGTTCGAGGGTCACCGCCCGCGGGTAGCGCCGGCCGCCGACCGCCTCCAGCTCGGCGATGTGCGCGGCGGCCTCCTTGTACGCCTTGTACTGCAACAGCCGGGCGAACAGCAGGTCACGCGCCTCCAGCAGCGCCAGGTCCGCCTCGTCCTCGACCTCGGCCGAGGGCAGCAGCCGGGCCGCCTTCAGGTCGAGCAGCGTGGCGGCCACCAGCAGGAACTCGCTCGTCTCGTCCAGGTCCCACTGGTCGCCCATGGCGCGCAGGTACGCGATGAACTCGTCGGTGACCTTGTGCAGGGCGACCTCGGTGACGTCCAGCTTGTGCTTGCTGATGAGCTGGAGCAGCAGGTCGAACGGGCCGGCGAAGTTGTCCAGCCGGACCGTGAAGCCGCTGGTCTCCGAGGTGGCGGGCACCGCGCCGTCGACCTCGACGGCGGCGGCGGGGTCGCCGGGGCCGTGCGGCGGGTCGAGGGGCGGTGCGGTCACCGGGAAACCGTAGACGACGCGGCGGGCGGCCGGCGTGCGCCCTACCGGTCCGTCTGGGCGGCGATGACCTCCCGCGCGAGCTGCCGGTAGTTGCGCGCGCCGGAGGAGGCCGGGTCGAGGGTGGTGATCGGCGCACCGGCCACCGTGGACTCCGGGAACTTCACCGTCTTGGTGATGACGGTCTGGTAGACCTTGTCGCCGAACGCCTCGACCACCCGCTGCAGCACCTGGCGGCAGTGGGTGGTGCGGCTGTCGTACATGGTGGCGAGGATGCCTTCGAGTTCCAGGTCGAAGTTGAGCCGCTCGCGCACCTTGTCGATGGTGTCCAGCAGCAGCGCCACACCGCGCAGGCTGAAGAACTCGCACTCCAGCGGGATGAGCACGCCGTGCGCGACGGTGAGCGCGTTGATCGCCAGCAGGCCCAGCGAGGGCTGGCAGTCGATCAGGATGAAGTCGTACTCCTTGCGGATGCTGCGCAGCACCCGCGCCAGTGCCATCTCGCGGGCGACCTCGTTCACCAGCTGGATCTCGGCGGCGGAGAGGTCGATGTTCGCGGGCAGCAGGTGCAGCCCGGCCACGTCGGTCTTGATCAGGACGTCCTCGGCGGTGACGTCGTCCTGCATCAGCAGGTTGTAGACCGACAGGTCCAGGTTGTGCGGGTTGACGCCCAGCCCGACGGAGAGGGCGCCCTGCGGGTCGAAGTCGACGAGCAGCACCTTGCGGCCGTACTCGGCCAGGGCGGCACCCAGGTTGATGGTCGTCGTGGTCTTGCCGACGCCGCCCTTCTGGTTGGCCATCGCGATGATCCGCGCCGGGCCGTGCCGGTCGGTCGGCATGGGTTCGGGGATCGGCTTGCGCATGGTGTAGGCGGCCGGGTCGGCGGGGCCGAGATCGGCGCCGAGCGTCGCCTGCTGCTCACGGAGCTCCGACGTCCAGGTCTCGGCACGGTCACCGTTTCCTGCCATGTCCTCGTTGCCCCCTCCCGACGACCACCTGGCGTCGGAGCCGTCCGACGTCCCTCGCGGCGCCGCTGCGCACCTCCGGTCCGTCGCACCTGGAGGCCCGCGCCGATGCCGACTGTACGCCACCGGCCAGCAGCGCGTTCGGTAGCGGGTCGGCGTGTCGGCCGCCCGTCAGGCCGGGATCACCACGCCGGCTCTCAGCGGGCCCGGGGGTGGGCGGTGGCGTACACCTCGCGCAGCCGTTCCACTGTCACCAGCGTGTAGACCTGGGTGGTGGTCACCGAGGCGTGGCCGAGAAGTTCCTGCACCACGCGTACGTCCGCGCCACCGTCGAGCAGGTGCGTGGCGTACGAGTGACGCAGCGTGTGCGGCGAGACCGCGTCGGGCCCGTCCACCGGCAGGCCGGCGCGGGCGGCGGCGGTGCGCAGCACGGCCCAGGCGCCCTGCCGGGTGAGCGGGCCGCCGCGGGCGTTGACGAACACCGCGTGGGTGCCGCGCCCGGCGGCGAGCAGCGCCGGGCGGCCCCGGACCAGCCAGGCGCGCAGCGCGCCGGCCGCGTACCCGCCGACCGGGACCAGCCGGGTCCGGCCGCCCTTGCCGCGCAGCAGCACGGTGCCGGCGTCCAGGTCGAGGTCGTCGACCGCCGCGCCGACCGCCTCGGAGATGCGCGCGCCGGTGCCGTACAGGAACTCCAGCAGCGCCCGGTCGCGCAGCGCGCGGGCCGCGGCGTCGCCGGTGGCACCGGGCAGATCGGCGGCCTCCAGCAGCCGCAGGACCGCGTCCACGGGCAGCGCGCGGGGCAGCCGGCGCGGCGGCGCGGGCGGGCGGACGTCGCGGCTGGGGTCGGCGCCGGCGAGTCCCTCACGTAGCGCGAAGCGGTGCAGACCGCGGACCGCGCTGGCGGCGCGGGCGGCGGAGGAGACGGCCAGCGGCGGGTGGTCGTCGTCGCCCGCGCGCAGCCGGACCAGGTGGGCCTCGACCTGCGCGGGCCCGGCGGCGGCCAGGTCGTCCACCCCGGCCGCGGCGAGCGTGGCGAGGTAGCGGTCCAGGTCCCGGCGGTACGACGCGAGCGTGTTCGCGGACAGCCCGCGCTCGACGGTGAGGTGGTCCAGGTAGGTCCGGACCGCACGGCGCAGGGCCGGCGCGGGTTCCGCGCCGGCCCTGCGCACGGCGGCTTCGGTCAGCTCAGCACCTCGTCCAGCGGCAGCACGTCCATGCCGTGCGCCTCGGCGACCGGGCCGTAGACGACCTTCCCGGCGTGGGTGTTCAGGCCCAGGGCCAGCGCCGGGTCGTTGCGCAGCGCCTGCTGCCAGCCCTGGTTCGCGAGTTCGAGGGCGTACGGCAGGGTGACGTTCGTCAGCGCGTAGGTGCTGGTGTTCGGCACCGCGCCGGGCATGTTCGCCACGCAGTAGAAGATCGAGTCGTGCACCTTGTAGACCGGGTCGGCGTGCGTGGTCGGGCGCGAGTCCTCGAAGCAGCCGCCCTGGTCGATGGCGATGTCGACGAGCACGCTGCCGGGCTTCATCCGGGAGACCAGCTCGTTGGAGATGAGCTTCGGGGCCTTCGCGCCGGGCACCAGCACCGCGCCGATGACCAGGTCCGCGTCGAGCACGGCCCGCTCGATCTCGTACGCGTTGGAGGCGACGGTCTGCAGGTGGCCCCGGTAGATGGCGTCGGCGGAGCGCAGCCGGGCCACGTTCTTGTCCAGCAGCAGCACCTCGGACTGCAGGCCCAGCGCGATGGCGGCGGCGTTCAGGCCGGACACGCCCGCGCCGATGACCACGGTCTTGGCCGCGTACACGCCGGAGACGCCGCCGGGCAGCACGCCGCGCCCGCCGCCGGTGCGCATCATGTAGAAGGCGCCCACCTGCGGGGCGAGGCGGCCGGCCACCTCGGACATCGGGGCGAGCAGCGGCAGCGAGCGGTCGGGCAGCTCGACCGTCTCGTACGCGATGCCGGTGACCTTCCGGTCGACAAGCGCGTCGGTGCACTCGCGGGACGCGGCCAGGTGCAGGTACGTGAACAGCACCTGTCCCTCGCGCATCCGGTGGTACTCCTCGGCGATCGGCTCCTTGACCTTGAGCACCAGCTCGGCGGTGTCCCACACCTCGTCGGCGGTGGCCAGGATCTTCGCGCCGGCGGCGGCGAACTCGTCGTCGGTGATGCTGGAGCCGACGCCGGCGCCGGCCTCCACGAAGACCTCGTGGCCGTGGCGGGTGAACTCGTTGACGCCGGCGGGCGTGATCGCCACCCGGTACTCGTGGTTCTTGACCTCGCGGGGGATTCCGACCTTCACGATGCAGACACCTTCCTCCGGGGCGGCTCACCCCCGACTGCGTGGCCGTGCCGGCTCCGTTGCCGGCGCGGTCCTCCTGTCCCGCCGGCGGCAGTCTAGGCCCGCGGGAAGCCCACGGACGGCGACACTGTGACATCCGGTACCCGCTGGTCCTGACGGTGTGTCAGGCATGCCGTGGACTGCCCGGTGGAGACGCCCTCCGCCGACAGGACAAAGTTCGGTGACATCTTCCCACCGGGCGAGCGGCGAGACCGACAGGACGTGAAGCGATCACTATTGTGTCCGCCCATGACCACTCCTTATCAGCAGTACCCGCAGGGCGTCTCGGACAAGAGCAAGGTCGTCGCGGGTGTTCTCGGCATTGTGCTCGGGTTCTTCGGCGCCGGGCGGTTCTACATGGGCGACACCAAGACCGGCGTCCTCCAGCTCGTGGTGAGCGTCGTGACCTGCGGCTTCGGCGCGCTCTGGGGCACCATCGACGGCATCCTGATCCTCGTCAACGGTGGCGTCGACGGGCAGGGCCGGCCGCTGCGGGACTGAGCGCCGGCACACGGAAGGGGCCGTGCGGTGCGTCGCACCGCACGGCCCCTTCGTCGTCCGCGCCGGATCAGCGCGGCAGCGGCGCCTCCGGGCGGCGCAGCTCGGTGAAGCCGGTGTCCCGGGCGCGGGCGGCGGCGAGCAGCCCGGCCACGCAGGACGCGTTGGTGATCTCGCCGGCCAGCACCATCCGCACCGCCTCGTCCAGGTCCACACGGACCACCTGGAGGTCGGCCTCCTCGTCGCGCCGGTCGTGCCGCTGCCCGGCCGGCACCTCGGCCAGGTCGCGGGCCAGGAACACCCGGACCACCTCGTCGGCGAAGCCGGGCGAGCTGTGCAGGTCGACGAGCACGTCGACGCGCCCGGCGGTCAGGTCCGCCTCCTCGGCCAGCTCCCGCAGCGCGGCGGCGGCCAGGTCCTCGCCGCCGACGTCCATCAGCCCGGCGGGCAGCTCCCACAGGTGCCGGCCGACCGGGTGCCGGTACTGGCGGATCAGCACCACCTGACCGGCGTCGTCGAGCGCCACCACGGCGACCGCGCCGACGTGCCGAACGTAGTCGCGGGTCGCGCTGCCGCCGCCGGGCATGGTGACGTCGTCGCTGACCACGGAGAAGATCCGGCCGGACCAGATCTCCCGGCGGCCGGTCACCTCGTACCGGTGCTCGACGCCGCTCACGCCGCCTCCCCGCGCGCCCGCGCGGACCGGCCGCTCACTTCGCCGACGCCTTCGCGCCGCCGCGGCGCCCGGTCTTCTCCGCCGCGCCGTCCAGGTCCACCGGCAGCTGGTCGGCCTGCGAGTACGCCACGGCGGCGCCGACGAACGCGGCGAACAGCGGATGCGGGCGGGTGGGGCGGCTCTTGAGCTCCGGGTGCGCCTGGGTGGCCACGAAGAACGGGTGCAGGTCGCGGTCCAGCTCGACGAACTCCACCAGCCGCCCGTCCGGCGAGGTGCCGGAGATCCGCAGGCCGACCTTGGTGAGCTGGTCCCGGTAGGCGTTGTTCACCTCGTACCGGTGCCGGTGCCGCTCGCTGACCTCGGTGCTGCCGTACGCCTCGGCGACGATCGAGCCCTCGGCCAGCGTCGCCGGGTACGCCCCGAGCCGCATGGTGCCGCCCAGGTCGCCGCGCCCGGCGACGATGTCCTCCTGGTCGGCCATGGTGGCGATGACCGGGTGCACGGCCTCCTCGTCGAATTCGAGCGAGTTCGCCCCGTCGAGGTTGCCCAGGTGGCGGGCCACCTCGATGGCCATGCACTGCAGGCCGAGGCAGAGGCCCAGCAGCGGGATGCCGTTCTCCCGCGCGTACCGGGCGGTGCCGACCTTGCCCTCGATGCCGCGCACGCCGAAGCCGCCGGGGATCACGATGCCGTCGACGCCGGACAGCGCCGCGGCGGCGCCCGCCGGGGTCACGCAGTCGTCGCTGGGCACCCACTTGAGCTGCACCCGGGCGCGGTGGCCGAACCCCGCCGCCCGGATCGCCTCGCTCACCGACAGGTACGCGTCGGGCAGGTCGACGTACTTGCCGACCAGCGCGACGGTGATCGTGTGCCGGGGCTGGTGCACCCGCTCCAGCAGGTCGTCCCAGCGGGTCCAGTCCACGTCGCGGAACGACAGGCCGAGGCGGCGCACCACGTACGCGTCGAGGCCCTCGCGGTGCAGCACCTTCGGGATGTCGTAGATGCTCGGCGCGTCGGGCGCGGCGGTGACCGCCTCCCGGTCCACGTCGCAGTACAGCGACAGCTTCTCCTTGACCTTCTCCGGAATCTCCCGGTCGCAGCGCAGCACCAGCGCGTCGGGTTGGATGCCGATGCTGCGCAGCTGCGCCACCGAGTGCTGGGTCGGCTTGGTCTTCAGCTCGCCCGACGGCGCCAGGTACGGCACCAGCGACACGTGCAGGTAGAAGCAGTTGTCCCGGCCCAGGTCGTGGCGGATCTGCCGGATCGACTCCAGGAACGGCAGCGACTCGATGTCGCCGACCGTGCCGCCGACCTCGGTGATCACCACGTCGGGCACCTGGCCCTCGGCGTCCGGGTCGGCCATGCCGAGGATCCGGGCCTTGATCTCGTTGGTGATGTGCGGGATGACCTGCACCGTGTCGCCGAGGTATTCCCCGCGCCGCTCCTTGGCGATCACCGCCGAGTAGATCTGTCCGGTGGTGACGTTCGCCTTGCCGGAGAGGTCCCGGTCGAGGAACCGCTCGTAGTGGCCGACGTCGAGGTCGGTCTCGGCGCCGTCCTCGGTGACGAAGACCTCGCCGTGCTGGAACGGGTTCATCGTGCCGGGGTCGACGTTCAGGTACGGGTCGAGCTTCTGCATCACCACGCGCAGTCCGCGCGCGGTCAGCAGACTGCCGAGGCTGGAGGCGGTGAGGCCCTTACCCAGCGAGGAGGCGACGCCCCCGGTGACGAAAATGTGCCTGGTCGTCCGTGCTGTAGGGGCCAAGGCCTGCTCCCGTGTCGTCCGTAGCGGTCGTGCGAACCGCCGTGCCGATCAGCAGAGTGATCACGCGATCCACGGGATTCCACGGTAACACCATCCGGACCGTGAGCCGGCGTCGCACCCGCTGTCGGCGCACGTGAGACCGTATCCGGCCCTCCCGCGGGTTCCCGTGGCGCTCCTGCGGGCCGGGTCCGGGCCCTTGATCGACACCAGCTCGCCGATGCGGTGCCCTCCACCGGGCCTCGACCCCGCCACCTACCCGACCTGGCGGAGGCGGCAGGCCCGGCGGGCACGCGGACGGGGTCAGCGGGCAGGAAGGTCCGAGGACGGTCGGGTCGGCTGTGCGGGAACCCGCACGCCGGCATCGGCGCGCGGCCCGTCCGGCGTTTCCTTGCCCGCGCAGTCCGGCCGGTCCGGTTCGTCCGGTTCCTCGGTCTCCCCCGGGTCGCCCGCACCGTCGGTGGCCGGGCCGTCGGCGGCCGACCGACCACCACCCGCACCGTCAGCGGCCGGGCCGTCGCCGGCCGCGCCGCCCCTGGAGGAGGTGTCCGGGCCACCCGGTGGCACCACGCCCGTCTCGCCGCCGCCACGCCCGCTGTCGGGCACCGTGCGGTCGGTGGAGTGGTCGAGCACCCGCAGCGCCGCCAGGGCCGCCATCGGCACCACGAGGGCCGCCGCCGCGCCGGCCACGTCCAGCGCCGACCCGCTGAGCACACCGCCCAGCCCGACGGCCACACCGGTGCCGGCCATCGCCGCCCGGATCGCCGGGTAGATGCCGAACAGCCGCATCAGGCCGCCCCACGGCTGGAGCAACGCGAGCCAGACCAACGCGGCCCCGGCCAGGGCCAGCACGGTCAACGGGCTGTTCACCAGCGTCTGGATGTTGGAGCTGCTGGACCGGTGCACGGTCAGCCCGCCGGTGCCGTCACCGAGCGCCGCCAGGAAGCGGCCCAGGCTGCCCCGCTCCGCCGCCGGACGGCCGAGGTCGACCAGGGCGAAGCCGACGGTCACCGCCAGCGCGGCCATGGTGGCCCAGGCCAGCCGGCTCACCGTGAGCCAGCCGCCGCTGCAGATCGCGGCCGCCACGCTGACTCCGGCGGTGAGCGCGATCGCGCCGATCGAGTCGGCGCCCAGGTACGGGCTGCCCACGATCACCACCGCGAGCCCGCCGACCGTCACCATCACCATCGGCCGCCAGCCCCGGCGGAACCGCTGGGCGAGCCAGCCTCCGCACAACAGCGCCCCGGCGACGAACACGCCCAGCCCGACGGTGCCGAGCCCGGCGTACCGGCCGCCCTCCAGCGCCGAGTAGCCGACCACCCCGTTGAGCTGCAACCGGGAGCCGGTGAGCACGTCCACGCCGACCACGAGCGTGGCCAGCCCGGCAACGGCCCCGAGCGGGCCGAGCGTGCGCTCGTACCCGGGACTGAACCGGACCGCTGCGGTGCCGGCGAGAACGAGCAGCGCGGTCACCGAGGCGTACCAGAGGCCGGCGTGGTCCCCGCGCCACCAGGGCACGGCGTCGGCGAGCAACGCGGCGGGCACCGCGAGCGCGGCGGCGACCAGCAGCAGCTCCACCGCCGCGACGATCCGCCGGGACACCGGTTCCGGCCCGTGCGGACCGGCGAGCCGGCGGGCCCGGCGCAGCAGCGGCAGCACCGCCACCGCGAGGGCGAGCTGGGCGGCGGCCAGCAACGTGAAGAACCAGCCGGCGACGCGGCGCTGGGCGGCGGCCTCCCGGTCCGCGTCGGCCGGCGCCTCGATCGCGGCCCGCAGGTCGTCCGGCCGGTCGTCGACAGTCACCGCGGGCCGGCCGAGGAACGCCCGGTCCGGCATCGGCTTGTCGAGCACGGCGAGCACGGTCGGGGCCAGGTCGATCAGTTGCAGGTAGCCGGACCGGGCGGTGCTGGGCGAGGTCAGCCAGCCGCCCTCCCAGCCGGGGCCGTCGGCGACCGCGACGTGCAGCCGCGCCGGAGAGTCGGTGTCGGAGACGCCGGCGACGAGCACCAGCGAACGCGGCGGCCGGGCGGCGAGCACCCGGGCCAGCCGGGCGTCGGCCTCCCGCGCCTGGGCGGCCCGTACAACCGGGTCGTCGTCGTCGACGGTGCCGACGTCGACGATGCTCAGCACGCAGGAGCCGAGCAGTTCCGCCGGGTTCTCGGGGAGCGACGGGGCGTACCTGTCGACCCGGCCGAACGGGCGGGCCGCGGCCACGGCGGCGCCCGGCCCGACCGCCACCGAGCAGCGCACCGACTCGGCCAGCGCGCCGGGCGTCGCGCCCCAGGACAACTGCTCCTGGTTGTGCGCCACAGCGCTCGGCTGGTCGGGCAGGTTCGCGCCGATGGCGTCGGGCCGCTCGACGGTGACCCCGCTGGCCGGGCAGCCGCCGCCCGGCCGGGCGCCGGGCCAGGCGGCGAAGTTCCCCGCGCCCACCGTGAGCCAGCCGTCGACCGGGCAGGTGGGGCGGTGCGCGGAGCGTACCGACAGCGACCCGATCGCGCCCTGCTCGGCCATCCGCCACAGCGTCGGCGTGTTCTCCGGGTCGACGTCGTCCCACCGCAGGCCCGCCGCGCCGACGAGCACCACGAAGTCGGCGTTCGGCCGGGTCGAGCCGTCATCCGGCCGGGCGGAGAGCGCGGCGACGCCCAGCACCACCACGACCAGGGTCAGCAGCACCGGGGTCAGTCTGCGCAGCATCAGCGGTTCCCCGTCGAGAGCTGCGGTGTCAGCTCGGCGTAGAGGCCGGCGAGTGCGGCCACGGTGTCCGCCTCGGTGGGCCAGGTCGCGGCCCGGGCCAGGCCGCGGCGGCCCAGGTCGGCCCGGCGCACCGGGTCGTCGAGCAGGTCGCGCACGGCCGCGTCGACGGCGTCCACGTCGCCGGGCGGCACCAGCACGGCCGCGTCACCGACCAGGTCCGGCAGCCCACCGACGTCGGTCGCGACGAGCGGTACGCCCGCCCGCAGCGCCTCCTGCGCGAACAACTGGCGGGCCTCCCAGTCGCTCGTCACCACCGCCAGGTCGGCGGCGCCCAGCAGGTCCGCCACGTCGGTACGGTGCCCGAGCAGTGTCACCGGCGCGCGGGCGGCCGAGATCCGGGCGGCCAGCGGCAGGTACGCCGGGCCGCTGCCGGCGATCACCACGAGCGGGGCGGGGGTACGGTTCCGCCAGCGGGCGGCGGCGTCGATCAGCACGTCGTACCGCTTCTGCGGGTGCAGCCGGCCCACCGAGAGGATCAACTGCTGGTCGGCGGCGGCGAACTCGGCGCGTACCGCCGTGCGGCGGCGGCGCGGCGCGGGCAGCGCCGGCGCCGCGACCGGAGCGAGGCGGGCGTCGGCGGCACCGAGCGCGGCGGCGCGGTCGACCAGGTCGGCGGAGGCACCCAGGGCGACCCGCACGGACCGGGCGACGACCCGCTCGACCAGCCGGGACACCGCGCCGCGCAGGCCACCGGCGAGGACCGCGTTGTGCCAGGTGACGACCAGCGGCGCGGCGGGACGGGCGAGCGCGGCGACCAGGCCGGCGCGCAACCCGTGCGCGTGCACCACGTCGACGGGCGTGTCCGTGAGCGCCCGGCGCAGCGCGGTGACCGCGCGCGCGTCGCCCGGCGTGGGGCTGGCCGGGATCTCCACCGGCGTGAACCGGGCCCCGGCGCCGGTGAAGTCGAACTGTTCCTCGGTGGCGGCCGGGCCGCAGACCAGCACCGACGCGCCGGCCTCGGTGAGCCCTCGGGTGATCGAGCGCACGTGCTGCCCGACCCCGCCGGTGCTGGAGGCGAGCACCAGGGCCACCGACCCGGGCCAGCGCGGTGCCGGCGAGGCGTCCGTCATGAGGAAACGGTCTCCCTTCCGTCACCCCGCTCGCCGGGGTGCTGCTGCGCCGGCGGGCCGTCGTCCCCGCCGGCCGGGCGTCGCCGGCGTAGCCGGCGGGTCACGGTCGCGAGCAGCGGCCGCAGGTCGCGGGCGTCGGTCAGCCAGGCGACGGCGAGGAACAGGACACCGACCACGACCCCGGACAGCATGCCCTGCGCGAGGGCCCACGGTGTCGTCGGGGTGCCGTCACCGAGCCCGGCGAGTCCCGCCGCGACGGCCGCCCCGCCGGCTCCGGCGACGACTGCCGCGAGCAGTCCGGCGGCTCCGGCCCGGCCGGCACCGGCCAGCGCCTCGCCACCCGCGGCCCGCCGGACCGCGGCGATCAGCAGCACGCCGAGCAGCAGCATGCCGGCCGAGTTCGCCAGCGTCACCGCGAGCACCCGGTCGGCCAGCGGCGCCACCTGCGCGGACACCACGGCCAGCGCGGGCACGCTGAGCCAGCCGAGCGCGGTGGCGACGGTGGCCGTGCGGGTCTCGCCCCGGGCGTAGAGCGCGCGGCTGAGCACCGCGAACAGCCCGTAGCCGACCAGGCCGGGCGCGAAACCGGCGATCCCGGCCGCGGCGGTGCGGGCGTCGACGGGGTCGGCGAAGAAGAAGTGCCCGACCGGGATCGCGGTGCCGGCGAGCGCGGCGGCACCCAGCAGGCTGAGCAGCACGACGCCGCGTACCGCCGGGGCCAGGGTCTGGCGGTAGGCGCGCTCGTCGCCGGTGGCCCGGGCCGCCACGAGCGTCGGGTACGCGGCCACCGCGAGCGGCACGGCCAGCACCGCCCAGGGCAGGAAGTAGACGGTCTGGGCGAGGTTGTAGACGCTGACGTCGGCGGTGCGGCCGTAGGTGACCTGGTTGAGCGCGACCACCAGGGCGATCTGCTGGGCGGCCACCGTGACCGCCCCGGCGACCACCAGAGGGCCGACCCGGGCCCGCGCGTCGGCCGGGAACCGGAAGCCCGGCCGGATCCGCAGCCGCAGCCGGCGTACCGGGATCAGCAGCGACAGCGAGAGCACCACCACGCCGAGCGTGGTGCCGGCCGACAGCAACAGCTCGCCGCCGCGCCCGGCCTCCCCGATCGTGGCCAGTCGCCCCTGCGCGGCGGTGAAACCGAGGTAGACGGCGATGACCGTGACGCTGGACAGCAGCGGCGCGATCACCGGCCAGGCGAAGCGGCGGTGCGCCTGGAGCACACCGGTCAGCACGATCCCCACCCCGTACAGCGGCAACTGCGGCGCGAAGACCCGCAGCATCCGCGCGCCTGATGCCTGCTGGGCCTCGCTGAGACCGTTTCCGACCAGGCCGGGCAGCGGGTCGGCGAACACCGCCAGCAGCACCGCCAGCGGCACCAGCAGGCTCAGCGTCCAGGTCAGCAGCGCGCCGGTGGTGGCGGCCACCGCGCGCCGGTCACCCGCCTCGACGGCGCCGGCCAGCAGCGGTACGACGAGACTGGCGAGCGCCCCACCGGCGACGATCTCGAAGATGAAGTTCGGGACGTAGTTCGCCACCAGGTAGGCGCCACCGAGGTCGGTGGGGCCCAGCATCCAGGTGAACACGGCGGTACGGCCGAAGCCGGCGAGCCGGCTGAGGACGGTGAGGACGGCGATGAGGGCGGCCGCCCCGGCGACCCGGCCGGCGGCGGCGAGAGGAGCCGGTTTCGTCACGTCAGTCCGGGAGCCGGCCCAGCTCGTCGAGGTGCCGCAGCCCCGGCGTGGACGCGATGACCTGGGTGAAGCTGACCTTCTCGCTGGCCGCGGTGAGCGCGGCGAGCACGGCCAGCACACCGGCCCGGCCCAGCGGTCCGGTGCGTGCGGCGAGGCTCACCCCGAGCAGCGCGCCGAGCGCGTTGGCGCCACTGTCGCCCACCATCACCCGCTCGCCGAGGTCGTCGCCGACCAGCGCGGCCGAGGCTCCCACCGCGCCCGCCGCGACGCCGCCGTACGGGCCGGTGGTCAGCGGCACGCCGAGCAGCATGCCGGACTTCAACGCCCGGCCGGGCCGCAGGTCGAGCAGGTTGACCAGGTTGGCGGTGCCGGCCACCACACCGGCCCCGAGCAGCACGTCTAACCCACGGCCGAACGCCCCGGCCCGCCTGCGGCGCGGGTGTGCGGCGACCCGCCGGTCGGCGGCGAGCAGCGCCGCGGCACCCAGCCCGGCCACGCCCACCCCGGCGACCTTGACCATCCCGGCGGTCACCTGCCCCTCGCGCAGCGCGGCGAGGTGCCCGGCGAACCCCTTGGCGGCCTTCTGTTCGGGGCGCGCGCCGACCACGTCGTCGTAGAGGCCGACCGCGCCCGCGCCGAGCCCGGCGACGAGAGCCGCGGCGCCGGCCGGGGCGCTACCGGCACCCAACGCGGCCCCGGTCGCCGCGCCGACGGCCAGGGCCGGCCCGGCGGCCAGGGTCACGGTACGGCCCCGGTAGTTGGTGCGCTCCAGCGCCGGACCGCCCGGCGACGTGCGTGTCTGGCGCAGCGCGTAGCGGGCGGCCAGCGCTCCCGCGCCCACTGCGAGCAGCCGACCCAGTCTCACGGGACCTCCTCGATCCGGACTTCGAACGCGACGCGGGACGGACCGGGCGGCCCGCCGCGGTCACCGGGGCAGTGTAGGCACCCGGGCGGCGGCGTTGTCGCCCACGCCGTACTGGCCGGTCTTCTTGTCGGTGAGCTGCTGCGCCAGGGCGAGGCTGGTGACCAGCTGGCCCTGCACGGTGTTGGCGTTGTCGACGGTGGAGATGGTCTGCGACAGCACCGGGTCGTCGCGGACCACGGAGACCAGGTTCCCGCCGGTCGAGCCCATGCCGGCGACCACCAGCGCGCCGGCCCGGTCGAACTGCTCGGCGATCTTGACCACCGACTCGTCCTTCTTCGCCGAGTCCTTGTCCACGTACGGCTGGCCGGTGACCATCACCACCGCCTCGGCGGCGGTGGAGATCCGGTCCGCCGGGGTGAGGTATCCGGCGGTGGCGTACTGCTCCAGCACGGCGCGCCGGTCGGCGTCGCTGACCGGCGGGCTCTCGGCCGGGCGGTCCACCAGCACGTTGGCCAGCAGCGCGCTGGAGGTCTCCACGCCGTGCCCGTTGCCGGGCAGGTTGCCGGTGGGGGCGCTGTTCGGCCGGGCCGCGGTGACCGCCAGTTCCAGCAGGTTGTTGTTGCTGTCCGGGTTGACGAACTTGTCCTGCACGTCGATGCGGCCGGTGACGTCGGCGCCGGCGGTCTGGAGCATCTTCACCACGCCCTCGGCCTGGTCCCGGCCGCTGGGCAGGGTGAGCACCAGCACCCGGCGACCGGTCAGCTTGCCGGGCAGGACGAGCTGGGCCATCTCCGCGGCGAAGTCCTCCTCGGTCTCCAGCTGCTTCTGCATGCTGTTGACCGACTGGCGCATCAGCGAGTTGTCCTTGCGCAAGCCGTTGACGTTCTCCCGGAGCGAGTCGGCGACCGGACCGTTGAGGGCGGCTGTGCCGACCACCAGGCCGATCGCCAGCGCCAGGAACACCGCGGTCAGGGACACCACGTGGTAGCGAAAGTTGATCACGCTTAGAGCCTCTTGATCGTCGGGGAGCTAGAAGAGCTGGCCGAGCTGGAACACAAAATTGTCCCACCATTCGGAGACCACGCCCAGATACGCCTTCCCGACGGTGGAGACCGCCACCGCGGAGGCCATCGCGGCCACCGCCGACAGGACGAGCAGCAGCAGCGACGACCCGGAGATGCTCTGCCGGTAGAGCCGGCTGACGCCCTTGGCGTCGACCAGCTTGCCGCCCACCTTCAGGCGGGTCAGGAACGTCGACGCCATGCCGCCGCGCCCCTTGTCGAGGAACTCCACCAGGGTGGCGTGCGTGCCGACGGCCACCAGCAGCGAGGCGCCCTTCTCGTCGGCCAGCAGCATGGCCAGGTCCTCGCTGGTGGCCGCCGCCGGGAAGGTGATCGCCGGTACGCCGAGCCCGTTGACCCGGGCCAGGCCCGGCGCCCGTCCGTCCGGGTAGGCGTGCACGATCACTTCGGCGCCGCAGCGCAGCACGTCGTCGGTGACCGAGTCCATGTCCCCGATGATCATGTCTGGGGTGTAACCCGCCTCGACCAGCGCGTCGGCTCCGCCGTCGACGCCGATCAGCACCGGCTTGAATTCCCTGATGTACGGGCGCAGCACGTCCAGGTCGGCCTTGTAGTCGTAGCCGCGCACCACGATCAGGCAGTGCCGGCCCTGGATCTGGGTCTGGATCTCCGGCACGCCGACGCCGTCGAGCAGCAGGTCGCGTTCCTGGCGCAGGTAGTCCATCGTGTTGGCGGCGAACGCCTCCAACTGCACCGACAGGCCCTCCCGGGCGTCGGCCATCGACTTGGCGACGGTCTCGGCGTCCTGCAGCGAGCCGTGCGCGACCGGCTCGTCACCGACGAGGACGGTGTTGCCCTCGATCCGCACCCGGTCGCCCTCGCGGACGTGCTCGAAGACGCTCTCGCCGAGATCGTCCAGCAGCGGGATGCCGGCCGAGATCAGCACCTCCGGGCCGAGGTTGGGATAGCGGCCGGAGACCGACGGCTTGGCGTTGAGGACAGCCGCCACACCCACCGCGACGAGCGAGTCGGCCGCCACCCGGTCCAGGTCGACGTGGTCGATGACCGCGATGTCGCCGGGTCGCAGCCGCCCGACCAGCCGTTTCGTCCGGCGGTCGAGGCGCGCGGTGCCGACGATGGAGCCCGGCTCCGGGTTCCGGCTCCGGCGCAGTGTGGGTAGACGCATCGTGACCATCCTGGCATGTGAGGCAGGTTTTGCTGTCGCGACATGCCTGAGCAGGGCCGCCTACCCAGGGAAGCACACCGGAACGCGTGCCGGTGTGCTTGCGCTCACAATCGGGGTATCACGGACGCCTTTCCTTGGCCGCCACCGCCAGGAGCTCCTCGGCGTGGGCGATACCCAGATCCGAGTCCGGCAAACCGGCGAGCATCCGGGCCAGCTCCCGGGCACGCTCGGTGTCCTCCACCACGCGCACCCCGCTCGTGGTGACCGCTCCCCCGGTGTCCTTGGCCACCACCAGGTGCCGGTCGGCGAACGCGGCGACCTGCGGCAGGTGCGTGACCACGAGCACCTGGTGGCTGCGGGCCAGCCGGGCCAGCCGGCGGCCGATCTCCACCGCGGCCTGACCGCCGACGCCGGCGTCAACCTCGTCGAACACCAGCGTGGGTGGGCCGCCGGAGCCGGCGAAGACCACCTCGATGGCGAGCATCACCCGGGACAGCTCGCCACCGGAGGCGCCCTTCTGCAACGGCAACGCCGGCGCGCCCGGGTGTGCCAGCAGCCGCAGCTCCACCTCGTCGGCGCCGTCCGCGCCGACGCCGGTCTCGACGCCGTTCACCGGCAGGCTCGGCTCGGACCGGCCCACCGGGCGCGGCAGCACCGCCACCTCGATGCGGGCGTGCGGCATGGCCAGCCCGGCCAGCTCGGCCGTCACCTCCTCGGCGAAGCGGACCGCCGCCTCCCGGCGGGACGCCGAGACCCGGCCGGCGAGGTCGGCCACCTCACCGGCGAGCCGGGTCGCCTCGCGGTCCAGCTCGTCCAGCAGTTCGTCGGAGGTGTCCAGATCGGACAGCCGGGTCCGGGCCCGCTCGGCCCACGCCACCACGCCGTCGACGTCGTCGGCGTACTTGCGGGTGAGCGCGCGCAGCGCGGCCCGCCGCTCGTAGACGGTCTGCAGGCGGGCCGGGTCGGCGTCCAGGGCGGCCAGGTAGGTCGACAGCTCCGCGGCCACGTCGGTGACGAGGGTGGCCGCCTCCTCCAGCCGGCCCGCCAGCTCACCCAGCGCCGGGTCGGTGCCGGCCTGCGCCTCCAGCGTGCGGCGCGCGGTGCCCAGCAGCGCCGTCGCGTCCGGCGTCTCGTCGGTCGCTTCGACGCCGCCGGCCACGCACTGCTGCGCCACCTGCGCGGCGGTACGCAGCCCTTCGGCGTGCTCCAGCCGCTGCGCCTCGGCCTTCAGGTCGTCGTCCTCCCCCGGCTGCGGATCGACCCGGGTGATCTCGTCTAGGCCAAGGCGCAGCAGGTCGGCCTCCTGGTTGCGCTCGCGGGCGTTGCGCCGCCGATCGGCCAGGTCGTCGACGACGGTGCGCCACCGGGCGTACGTCTCGCGCAGCGCGTCCAGCAGCTTCTCGTGCTCCGGCCCGGCGAACCGGTCGAGTGAGGCGCGCTGCTCGGCCGGGCGCAGCAACCGCAACTGGTCGGACTGGCCGTGCACAGCCAGCACCTGCTCGCCGACCTCGCCGAGCGTGGACACCGGCATGGCGCGCCCGCCCAGGTGCGCCCGGGAGCGGCCCTCGATGGTCACGGTGCGGCTCAGCAGCAGCGAGCCGTCCTCGTCGGGCTCGCCACCGGCGTCGAGGATGCGGGCGTGCACCGCCTCGGCCGCCCGTCCACTCAGGCGCAGCCGGCCCTCCACCGCCGCGCGGCCCGGCTGGGCGCGCACCCGGCCGGCGTCGGCACGGCCGCCGAAGAGCAGGCCGAGGCCGGTCACCACCATGGTCTTGCCGGCGCCGGTCTCGCCGGTGATGACGTTCATCCCCGCGGCCAGCGGCAGCGTCGTGTCCTCGATGACGCCCAGTCCGGTGATGCGCAGCTCTTCCAGCACAGCACCCGACAGTAGCCCCGCCGTGTGACAGTTGACCAGCCGGCCGGGCGAGCCGCCGCTGGCCGAGCCCGCGACAGGTGGGCCGCGCCCGGGAAGCGGCGGGCCTCACCGCCGCGCCCGGACTCACCTCGTCGCGGCCCGTACGCTCACCGTAACGCGCGCGAGCGCCGGGGCCGCTGGACCGAACGGAGCTTTCCGCCGAGCCGCAGGTCAGCGCCGGTTGCCCCGCCAGCCCTGGACGGGAAGGTCGAACTTGGCCACCAGCCGGTCGGTGAACGGGCGTGCCCGCAGGCGCACGATGCGCACCGGCAGCGTGCCCCGGCGCACCGTGACCCGGGCGCCGGGCGGCAGGTCGTAGACGCGCCGCCCGTCGCAGCACAGCACCGCCAGGGTGGTGAACGGGTCGACGGTGATGACGAACGTCGACGTGGGCGCGGTCACCAGCGGGCGGCTGAACAGGGCGTGCGCGCTGATCGGCACCAGCAGCAGCGCCTCCACCTCGGGCCAGACCACCGGCCCGCCGCCGGAGAACGCGTATGCGGTCGAGCCGGTGGGGGTCGCGCAGACCACGCCGTCGCAGCCGTACCGGGACAGCGGCCGGCCGTCCACGTCGACGAGCAGCTCCAGCATCTGGGCGCGTTCGCCCTTCTCCACGCTGATCTCGTTGAGCGCCCACGACTCGATCGTCGGCCCGCCCTCGAACTCGGCGGTGACGTCGAGGGTGAGCCGTTCGTCCACCGTGTAGTTGCGGTCGACCACGTCCCGCACGGCGGTGTCCAGGTCGTCGATCTCGGCCTCGGCGAGGAAGCCGACCTTGCCCAGGTTGATGCCGAGCAGCGGCGCCTTGGCCGGGCGGGCCAGCTCGGCGGCGCGCAGGAACGTGCCGTCCCCGCCGAGCGCGAACACGATCTCGGCGCCCTCGGCGGCCTCCGGGCCGGTCACCGGCACCACGCCCGGCAGATCCAGGTCGTCGGCCTCCTCGGCCACCACCCGAACCTCGAACCCGGCGGCGATCAGGTCGGCGGCCACCGCGCGGGCGTGCTCGGTGCTGCGTCGACGGCCGGTGTGCGTGACCAGCAGCGCGGTACGGCTCACCCGGACACCTCCTCGGTCGTGGCCGCCGTCGCGGCGGCGCCCTGCGGGCCGGCTGCCACGACCGCGCGGACCCGCTCCGGATCGGCGGCGGGCGCGCCCCCGCGCAACCATACGAAGAACTCGACGTTGCCGCTCGGCCCGGGCAGCGGGCTGGCCGCCACGCCGGCCAGGCCGAGGCCCAGCCCGGCGGCGGCCGCGGCCACGTCGAGCACCGCCTCGGCCCGCAGTGCCGGGTCGCGGACCACACCGCCGGCGCCGACCCGCTCCTTGCCGACCTCGAACTGCGGCTTGACCATCAGCGCCAGGTCACCGCCGGGCCCGGTGCACGCGGCCAGCGCGGGCAGCACCAGCCGCAGCGAGATGAACGACAGGTCGGCCACCGTCAGGTCGACCGGGCCACCGATCGCCTCCGGCGTCAGGGTACGCACGTTCGTGCGCTCGAACACCCGGACCCGCTCGTCGGTCCGCAGCGACCAGGCGAGCTGCCCGTAACCGACGTCCACGGCGACCACCTCGGCGGCGCCGCCGCGCAGCAGCACGTCGGTGAACCCGCCGGTCGACGCGCCCGCGTCCAGGCAGCGCCGGCCGGCCACGGTCAGCCCGCCGGGGGCGAACGCGGCGAGCGCTCCGGCCAGCTTGTGGCCACCCCGGGAGACGTACTCCTGCGCCGGATCCTCGCCGGTGACCAGCAGCGGGTCGGCCGGGTCGACCATCGCCGCGGGCTTGCGCGCCCGCACTCCGCGCAGCTGGACGCGACCGGCCTCCACGAGCGCGGCGGCCTGCTCCCGGGAGCGGGCCAGCCCGCGCCGGACCAGTTCGGCGTCCAGCCGGGTACGACGAGCCATCAGGTGTCTCTCCGCCTCTGCTCAGGCCTGGTCGATGGTGGCGAGGGTCTCGCGCAGCGTCTCGTACGCCGCCTCGTACTGGGCGATCTGGTCGGCCGGGGCGAGCGCCTCGGCGTTTGCCATGCCGAGCACGGCGGCGTCGACCGCCGGGTGCCGCGCCTCGCCGACCTCATCGACCGGCGCGGGGCGTACCCCCGGGGGCGGTCCGGGCCGCGGGCCCGGCGGCAGGCCGGGCCGGGGCGCGGTCACGAGCCGGCCGCCCGGCGCCCGGTGGTTCTCCTCGCCGGCCGGGCGGGCGCGGCGGACGAGCCGTCGGCAGGGGTACGGGCCACGGTGGCGGGCGGCTTCTTGGCGATCGCCTTCTTGGCCACCGTCTTCTTCGCCACCGCCTTCGTCGGCGTCGTCGCGGGCGCGGACTCGGCGGCGGACGTCCCGGTGCTCGGCTGCCCGGCCCCCGAAGGCGCGGCCTTCGGCGGCTCGGTCCCGGACGGCTCGGTCCGCGGCGTCGCCGAGCCGGACGCCGCCACGGCTGCGCCGGACGGTGCGGCGGCGGGCTCGGACGATCCGGTGGACGGCGTGTCGCCCGGCCCGAGGTGGCCGCGCGCCTCGCGCAGCTGCCGCTCCAGGTCGCGCACCCGGCGGGTCAGCTCGGCGACCTCGTCGGCGGTGGCCAGCCCGACCGCGCCCAACGCCCGATCCACCTCGAAGCGGACCAGCTTCGTCAGCGACTCCCGGTTCGCCAGGCCGGTCGCGACCAGTTCCTCGGCGAGCGTCTGGAGCTGGGCGGCGGTCGCGCCGCCCTGGCCGACGACGCGCATGACCGCGTCCTGTGCCTTCTTCCGGGGCGCCTCCGTCAGGCCCATGGCCAGCTCGAGGTAGGCGCGCCACGCGTCCTGCATGCCTGAGTCCTTCCGCGGGGCGAGGTGTGCAGGTGCCACGCTACCGGGCACCCCGGACGCCCCATTGCGGTACGGTGCCGGGAACGGCGTGGTTCGTGGTGAGGAGACGATGTGGCCAGCGTGGACGAGTGTCGGCAGGCGTTGCAGGACCTGGCCGCGCGGCTGGACCGCAACGCCGAGGCACAGGAACGCATCGACCTCGACCGCACCCTGGCCTGCCGGATCACCGACCTCGGCACCGCGTTCCACGGGCGGCTGGAGGGTGGCCGGTTGGTCGACCTGGCCGACGGCGACGACCCGAAGGCGAAGATCGCGCTGAGCATCGGCAGCGACGACCTCGTCGCACTGGTGCACGGCCGGCTCGACGTCATGTCGGCGGTGGCCTCCCGGCGGGTCTCGATCAAGGCGAACCCGTTCGACCTGATGAAGCTCCGCAAGCTGCTCTGAGCGGTCCGGCTGCCTCAGTCGTCGAGACCGAACGCGGCGAGGGCCTCCTCCGCCGCCGGGGACTGCGCCCGTACGCGCGGGCCGGCCGCCGTCGACCAGGCCGTCGCGCAGAGCGCCGCGAGGGCCTCCAGGGGCGGTCCCGCGCCGTCGAGCACGAGGTCCGCGCCGGCCCGCGTCACCGACCAGCCGCCGCCGGACGCCCGGCCCGGCACCGCCACCACCGCCGCCGGGTCGAACAGGCCCGCCAGGTCGAACGAGACGTACGCGGGACGGCGCTCCTCGGGCGCGGCCAGCAGTTCGGCGGCGTCACTGACCCCGGTGAGCACCAGCAGGCTGTCCAGCCCAGCCCGGCGGGCGCCCTCGATGTCGGTGTCCAGCCGGTCGCCCACCACGAGCGTGCGCCCGGTCCCGGCCCGCCGCGCGGCGGTGGTGAACAGCGCCGGCTCCGGCTTGCCCACCACCACGTCCGGGTCGCGTCCGAGAGCGGTCCGCAGCACCGCGACGAGTGAGCCGTTGCCCGGCAGCGGGCCGCGCGGGCTGGGCAGCGTGCGGTCGGTGTTCGTGGCGTACCAGGGGGCGCCCGCCCGTACCGCGAGGGACGCCTCGGCCAGGTCGGACCAGCCGACCTGCGGGCCGTAGCCCTGGGCCACCGCGGCGGGCTCCTCGTCGGCCGTGGACACCGGCCGCAGGCCCACCGCGCGCAGTTCCGCGCGCAGCGCCTCGGCGCCGACGACGAGCACTGGTGCGCCCTCCGGCAGCCGGTCGCGGAGCAGTTCGGCGGTGGCGGCCGCGGAGGTGAGCACCTCCGCCGGCCGGGCCGCAACGCCCATGCCGGTGAGCAGGTCGGCGACCTCGCTGGAGCGGCGGGACGCGTTGTTCGTCGCGTACGCGACCGCGCGCCCCTCGGCGTGCAGCCGACCGACCGCCTCGACCGCGCCGGGAATGGGCCGATCGATCAGGTAGATGACGCCGTCCAGGTCGAAGACGACGAGCGAGTACGCGTCGACCAGCCGACCGCCCGCTCCGGCGCGGTCGGGTCCTCCCCGATCCGCGCCGGAGGCGGTGTCACAGGCGTACCCGGTCATCGGCGCTCCGCCGCCTCGCCCTCGCCGGCCGCGGCGTCGCCCGGCGCGGGCCGGTCGGCGTCGTCTGCCGGGGTGGCGTCGGTGACCGGCGCGTCCTTGTCGGTGCCCGAGGTGTCGTCGTCACCGCTCAGCGGTGCGTCGTCGTCCTCGGCCGACGCCTTGGACGTGTCCGCGTCGTCCTCCGGCTCGTCGTCGCCCTCGATGACCACGCCGTCCAGCTCCAGCAGCCGCTCGGCGGCGTCGGTCTCCCCCTCGGAGTCGACGTCGGCGGCCCGGGAGAACCACTCCCGTGCCTCCTCGCGCCGGTCCACCGCCAGCAGGGCGTCCGCGTACGCGTAGCGCAGCCGCGCCGCCCACGGCTCGGTCGAGTCGCCGGTCAGCTCGCGGACCTGGAGCATCGCCACCGCGGCGTCCTTCTGCCCGAGGTCACCGCGCGCCCCGGCGGCCACGATCAGCAGCTCGATCGCGACGGCCTGGTCGAGCTTGTCCCGGTCCGCGCCGCGGAACAGGTCGATGGCCCGCTCCGGTCGGCCCAGCGCCCGCTCGCAGTCGGCCAGCACCGCCAGGTGGCTCTGCAGGCCGGTCATCCGGTGGTACGTCCGCAGCTCGGCGATGGCGCTCTGCCACTCACCCGCGTGGTACGCGGCCAGCCCGACGGCCTCCCGCACGGCGGCGATCCGCGAGGCGAGCCGGCGGGCCGCCATGGCGTGTGCCAGCGCCAGCGCCGGATCGTCGTCGATCAGCAGACCGGTCGCGACCAGGTGCCGGGCGACCGTCTCCGCCACCGGCTTGGCGAGGGAGAGCAGCTCCGCCCGGACGGCCGAGTCGAGATCGCTCGCGACGACGTCGTCGGGCAGCTCCGGCGCCTCACCGGTACGCCCCTCGCCGCGCTCGTCCTGGCGCTCCCGCTGCGGGCCGTAGTTGGAGGTCCGGCGGTCGTCGCCGCCCGGCCGGTCGCCGTAGCCGCGGCGCTCACCGTCCCGCTCGCCCCGGAAGCCGCCCGGCTGCCGGTCGTCGCGCCGGAAGCCACGGTCGCGGTCCCCGCCACGGAAACCACCCTCACGACGGTCACCGCCCCGGAAACCACCCTCACGGTCACCACCACGGAAACCGCCCTCACGGCGCTCGCCGCCGGCGTAGCTCTCCCGGCGGTTGCCGCCGCCTTGGTAACCGCCCTCACGACGATCGCCGCCGCGGAAGCCACCCTCGCGGTCACCACCACGGAAGGCGCCGCCCTCACGACGGTCACCACCGCGGAAACCACCCTCACCACGGTCGCCACCACGGAAGCCACCCTCACGGGCGCCGCCTTCACGACGATCCCCACCGCGGAAACCGCCCTCACGGTCACCGCTCCGGAAGCCACCCTCGCGACGGTCACCACCGCGGAAACCGCCCTCACGACGCTCCCCGCCACGGAAGCCACCCTCACGACGGTCACCGCCACGGGCGCCACTGTCACGGTCGCCACCACGGAAGCCGCCGCCCTCACGACGGTCACTACCACGGAAGCCACCCTCACGACGGTCGCCACCGCCGAAGCCACCCTCACGACGGTC
>NZ_KB895864.1:38674-39597 GCF_000374985.1 Micromonospora sp. CNB394
CACGACGGTCACCGCCACGGAAGCCACCCTCACGACGGTCACCGCCACGGAAGCCACCCTCACGACGGTCACCGCCACGGGCGCCACTGTCACGGTCGCCACCACGGAAGCCACCGTCACGGGCACCACCCTCACCACGGTCACCACCGCGGAAACCACCCTCACGGTCGCCACCACGGAACCCGCCTCCGCGACGGTCGCCGCCGTCGCGGCCTCCGCTCCGGAAACCACCCTCGCGGTCACCACCACGGAAACCGCCTTCACGACGGTCACCACCGCCGAAGCCGCCTTCACGACGGTCACCGCCGCGGAAACCACCCTCGCGGTCGCCACCACGGAAGCCGCCGCCCTCGCGACGGTCACCACCGCGGGCGCCGCTGTCACGGTCGCCACCACGGAAGCCGCCCGGGCGGTCGTCGCGGCCCCCCCGGTACGAGGGACGGTCATCGCGACGACCGTCGCGGCCGGCGTCACCACGCCCCTGGCCGCGGTCGGCGCGATCCTCGTAACGACGGGGGCGGTCCCCGCCCTGGGGTCCTGAGCTCACGGGTACATCCTTCCTGATGGCGTTTCCGCCGAGAACGCTAACGCAGTCGAGGGCCGCCCCTGCTGGGGCGGCCCTCGACTGGAAGATTGTCCGGCGGTGTCCTACTCTCCCACACCCTCCCGAGTGCAGTACCATCGGCGCTGGAGGGCTTAGCTTCCGGGTTCGGAATGTGACCGGGCGTTTCCCCTCCGCCATGACCGCCGTAACTCTATGAACATGTCAACCAACCCAACAACATGGGCGGCAGTTTGTTCAGAGTTGCACAGTGGACGCGTAGCAGCTTGGTAGTCAAGTCCTCGGCCTATTAGTACCGGTCAACTGAACCCGTTACCGGGCTTACATTTCCGGCCTATCAACCCAGTCGTCTAGCTGGGGG